>CAMPKJ010000005.1 GCA_946887105.1 uncultured Acidobacteriota bacterium
CCTTGCGGGCCTTGTCGTCGGTGTCGGTGACGAGGGTGGTGTTGTCCTTGTCGATGACGACGCGCTTCGAATCGCCGAGGTCTTCCCACTTGACGCTCTCGAGCTTCACGCCGATGTCCTCGGAGATCAGCTTGCCGCCGGTGAGGATGGCGATGTCTTCGAGCATGGCCTTGCGGCGATCGCCGAAGCCAGGCGCCTTGACGCCAGCCACGTTGAGCGTGCCGCGCAGCTTGTTGACCACGAGCGTGGCCAGCGCCTCGCCCTCGACATCTTCCGCGATGATGAGCAGCGGCTTGCCCTGACGCGCCACCTGCTCGAGGATCGGCAGGAGATCCTTCATCGACGAGATCTTCTTCTCGTAGATCAGGACCTTGGCGTTCTCGAGGACCACTTCCATCCGCTCCGGATCCGTCACGAAGTACGGGGAGAGATAGCCGCGGTCGAACTGCATGCCTTCCACGACCTCGAGGATCGTGTCGAGGCCGCGCGCTTCTTCGACGGTGATGACGCCGTCCTTGCCGACCTTCTCCATCGCCTGGGCGATGATTGCGCCGATCTCCTCATCGTTGTTCGCGGAGATGGTGCCGATGTGCTGGATGTCCTTGCCCTCGACCGGACGGGCGATGCTCTCGATGTACTCGACCGCGACGCGGACGGCCGCGTCGATGCCGCGCTTGATCTCCATCGGATTCGCGCCGGCGGTGACGTTCTTCACGCCTTCGCGGAAGATCGCCTGCGCGAGCACGGTCGCGGTGGTCGTGCCGTCGCCGGCGATGTCGGAGGGGTTGGAGGCGACCTCGCGGACCATCTGCGCGCCGGCGTTCTCGAGCTCGTCCTTCAGCTCGATTTCCTTGGCCACGGTCACGCCGTCCTTGGTGATGGTCGGCGAGCCGAACTTCTTCTCGATGACGACGTTGCGGCCTTTCGGGCCGAGCGTCACCTTCACTGCATCCGCGAGTCTGTTGACGCCGCGCATGATGGACTGGCGGGCATCTTCACCGTATGTAATTCGCTTAGCCATGCTGGGTATCTCCTTTAGCCTTCGACGATGGCGAGGACTTCGTCCTCGCGGAGGATCGTGTACTCGACGTCATCGAGCTTGATGTCGGTGCCGGAGTACTTGCCGATGAGCACGGTGTCGCCCTTCTTGACGTCGAGCGGGGTGCGCTTACCGGAATCGTTGAACTTGCCTTCGCCAACGGCGATGACCTCGGCCTCCTGCGGCTTCTCTTTGGCCGTGTCGGGGATGATGATGCCGCCGCGGACCTGCTCCTTCGCGTCCTTGCGGCGGACGACGATCCGGTCGTACAGCGGTCGGATGTTGGTTGCTGCCATGTGTATATCTCCTTCCATTGCAGTGAGTTGAACCCTGTCGGGACGATGGTCCCGCGATAGGATTTTCGGCTGGGAGCGAGCTCGAGTGGCTAGCACTCAGGCTGCGCGAGTGCTAACAATATGGCGGGCACGAAATTCTGTCAAGAGAGGAGGGCGAGACGGGAGCTTCAGTTGGTCGTTCGGGACTCGAGACGCTCGACGCGCTCCTCGAGCGAACGAAGCCGGCGATCGAGATCGGCGTACGAGAAGCGCATCATCGCTTTGACCTCGTCGAACTCGCTGTTCATGCGGGTCTCGAGATCGTCGATTCGCCGATCCAGCCGTTCGCCAGTCGACAACACACTCTCCGCGACCAGCTGAACCTGGCTCTTGAAATCCTCGGCGACGACATCGAAGTGGCGGCGCGTGTCAGCATTTTCCTGCCGCAGCCGCTCGGCCACGACATCGAAGTGCTGGCGCGTTTCGACAGCCACGCGATCGACGTGCTGGCGCGTTTCCGCATTTTCCTGCCGCAGCCCCGTGGCCACATTATCGACGTGCAGACGCAGCTCCGTGGCTACGTCATCGAAGTGCTGGCGCGTTTCAACCGCGGCCCCTTCGATGAGGCGTTTCAGCTCGTCGTCCGTCATCGCGTATGAAGTGTACCTCGGTGTTCCTTCACAACCGCGAACGTCTACGCGGGCGAGGCCAGCTGATCCAGCCCTTCATCCAGAAGAAGAAAAGCATCAGCACGGCGATGCCGAGCATCAGGCCGAGCGCGAACGGATAGCCGTGGATCCAGCGCAGCTCGGGCATGTGCTCGAAGTTCATGCCGTAGATGCCGGCGATGAGCGTCAGGGGGAGCATCAACGCCGAGAAGATGGTCAGCAGCTTCATGGTGTCATTCGTGCGATTGGCGACCACCGACAGATACGCGTCCATCGTCCCGGTCATCTGATCGCGGTCGACGTCGATCGTTTCGCTGATGCGGAACATGTGGTCGTAGACGTCGCGGAAGTAGATGAGGTGCTGCTGCTGGACGAACTTCGCGTCGCCGCGCGAGATCTGGTTCAGCAGCTCGCGCTGCGGCAGCGAATGGCGGCGCAGGACGTTGATGTCGCGCTTGAGGTGCAGCAGTTCGTCGAGATGCGCGCTGTCGGCGTTCTCGAAGATGCGGTCCTGCAGGTCATCGACCGCTTCCTCGATGGTCTCGAGCAGCGGGAAGTGGGCGTCGACCATGCCGTCCACGATCGAGTAGAGGAGAAAGTCGGTGCCGCGCTCGAGCAGGCGGCGGTCGCCGGGGATGCGGTTGCAGACGTCGTCGATCGCGCGGACAGGACGGCGGTGCACGGTGAAGAGAAAGTTGCGGCCGAGGAAGGCCGCGATCTTGAACGTCTCCGCGGCGTGCTCGGAAACATTCACGTCCACGGTGCGGAAGATGAAGAAGTCGTAAGTCGGGAAGGCGTCGTATTTCGGCAGCGTGGTGGCCGAGAGCGTGTCTTCCGCCGCCAGCTCGTGAAATCCGAAACGCTCCTCGAGCAGCGGCTCGATCACTTCCTGGACGGGATCGAGGATGTCCACCCAGAGCTTGTCGTCCGAGTCGCTCCGCCAGGCGTCGATCAACTCCGCGCCTCCCTGCCGGAGCGTGCCCGTGCCAGGGCCATTGCTGAGGAGGGAGACGCGGAGCTTGGTCATCGAATCAGAGCAGATCGGCGAGCGCGGTGTATTTCCTTCCCTGGCTCGTGGCCACGGCCTCGTACGTGATCTCGCCCTTGTAGACGTTCACGCCTTCGGCCAGGCCGGCGTTCGCGCGCACCGCTTTCTCGAAGCCCTGATTGGCGAGCATTCTCGTGTAGGGGAGCGTGGCGTTCGTGAGCGCGATGGTCGAGGTGCGCGGCACCGCGCCGGGCATGTTCGCGACGCAGTAGTGCACGACGCCGTCGACTTCGTACACGGGATTCGAATGCGTGGTCGGATGCGCGGTCTCGACGCAGCCGCCCTGATCGATGGCGACGTCCACGATGACCGAGCCTTTCTTCATCTGTCCGATCATCTCGCGCGTCACGAGCTTCGGCGCCGCGGCGCCCGGAATGAGCACGCCGCCGATGAGCAGGTCCGCGCGGCGAACGGCGTCTTCGATGTGCGCGCGGCTCGATGCGAGCGTCTGCACGGTGCCGAGGAAGATGTCATCGAGCTGCCGCAGGCGGTCCAGGCTGAGGTCGAGGATGGTCACGCGCGCGCCGAGGCCGACGGCCATCTTCGCCGCGTTCGTGCCGACCACGCCGCCGCCGATGATGATCACGTCCGCCGGCAACGTTCCCGGCACGCCGCCGAGGAGCACGCCGCGTCCGCCGTTCGGCTTGTGCAGGTAATACGCGCCCACGTGCACCGACATGCGTCCCGCGACTTCCGACATCGGCGTGAGCAGCGGCAGCGTGCGTTTGCGCTCGTCCGTGATGGTCTCGTACGCCACTCCGACGATCTTCTTCTTCAGCAGTTCCTCGGTGAGCTGCGGCACCGGTGCGAGGTGCAGATAGGTGAAGAGCAGCTGGCCGTCTTTGAGGCGCTTCAGATCGGGATCGATCGGCTCCTTCACCTTCACGATCATGTCCGCGGCGTCGTAGACCGCGTCCGCATCGGGAAGGATCTTCGCGCCGGCGGCCTGGTACTCCTCGTCCGCGAAGCCGCTGCCGTTGCCGGCGCCTTTCTGCACGAGCACTTCGTGGCCGTCAGAGGCGAGGTCGCGCGCGCCTGCCGGGGTCATGCCCACGCGATATTCGTTGTCTTTGATTTCGGTCGGTACGCCGATCCGCATGTGATGCGTCTCCGTTCAGTGATATTCGGCGCGCGAGGGCCGCGCGTCAGCGGGCGGGATTGTATACGCGTTGAACGGCGCGAGAGCCGCCCCTCACCCTGCCCTCTCCCCGCTGCGCGGGGAGAGGGTGGCCGAAGGCCGGGTGAGGGGCGGCTCTCGCGAAAGAATCAGCGTTTGAGTGCGCGGCGTCCCGACTTCGGCGGAAGCGACCAGCCGATGTCGAGCAGCATGTACTGCGTGAGGTCGACGCCGTGCAGCAGGTCGCCGTTCACGAACGGCTCCATCAGCAGGCTGGGCGACGCGACCACGTCCCAGTGATGGATCGACGAACCGGGGTTGTCGGTGCAGGGCGCGTAGAGCCGCACGTAGCCTTCCGTCGAAGAGCCGGCCAGCTGACTGGCATCGCTGCGCAGCGAGCCGCTCATGGTGGCGCCGGCGGTGAGCTGCGCCTTCAAGACGTCGCCGTCGTTCGGTCCGATACTGAACACCGGGATGGTGATGTCCGCGGCGTCGCCGCCGAGCGTCGGCGGCGTGCAGGTCTCGCGCGAGTTGTCGACGATGATCGCGCCGACCGCACCCGCGGCCTGTGCGTTGCGCGCCTTTGCCACGAACGTGCAGTTGCCGCGATCGATCATGGCCACGTTGCCGCGGACTGCATCCGCGTTCGTGAATGCGGTGCAGCCGTCGAACGTGGTCGCGCCCTCGGTATTGGCCGCATCCGTGGCGCGCACGACGCGTCCCGTCAACGCGGTGCGCGTCGCGGGCGGACCGAAGTTCGCGCTGCCGATGTCGTAGTTGCGCGCCACGATGCTCGGCTCGGTGATGGCCAGCATCGTCACCGGCTGCAGGTAGCGGCCGATCAGCGAGCGCACGTGCTCGCCGTCCCAGACCACCTTGGCGGTGTTCGTGAGCGAGACATCGCGCTGCTGTTCGGTCATCTGATCCCAGCGCAAGCCGGAACTGAGGTCGAGCGTGTGCGTGTCGAAGACCGACGGCAGTCCGTCGCGGAAGCCGGGCGCGCGCGTGGCGCCGGACATGCCGAGACCGTGCGCGAGCTCGTGCAGCACGACCACGAAGAGATCGGAATCGGCGGCCGGCTCATTGCCATCCAAACCGTAATACCAGCTCTGCGTGCCGAGGCAGGTCGGCTTGTCGAGATCGCCGTTGAACCGCATGACGATGTCGGGAAGGGTGGGCGACAGGTCGCTGCCGGTGAATTTGTTCGCGAGCGCCACCGGATACCACGTACCCGCTTTCGGCGCACTCGAGAAATCGCGGTGAAGCGTGCGCGGACCGGCCGAGCCGAGGACGGCGCTGTCCAGGCTGCACTCGAGCGGCGCGAACGACGACTCCACCAGGATGTCGACGTTCGTGTCGAGCATCGTCGACCAGCGCGCGGCCGCGGCCTGGAACACATTGAGCCGCTGTTGTCCGACGGTGGTGCCGGGATTGCCGCCCACCGGGACGGCGGGCGCCGGGTCGTTCAGGCCGACGCCGGGGCTGTCGACGTTGACGATGATGACCTTGCCCGTTCCCGCGAATGCAGGAACGGCCATGACCGCGGCGAGAAGAGCGACGAACGACAGCCTGCGCATCGTGCTCACTGCTCCTTCGCCTGTTTCGTCGCGACCTTGTCGATCGGACTCTCGAGAAACGCGCGCGCGGCCTTTTCGCTGTCGACGCACGCGGTGACCAAGCGGCCATCGGTGCCGATGCGCGCTATCACCACTTCCATCGCACCCATCCCGACGGCCACGCCGTCAGTGGTGTCGATCGCTTCCTCCGTTGCCGGCGTCGCGAACAAGGCTTTCAGCGTGCGGCTCGGCGAGGGCAGCGCGGCCACGACCTCGGCCGCGGCCGGTTGGGCGGTCACGTGTTCCGCGGCTTCGACGAACGGAGCCGTAGCGAGCGCCACTGCAGCGACAAATGCATAAATCGATCGGGCCATGCTTCCTCCTGGACGGTTCTTCGCGAAAGAACCAACGCGTGGTGCGGCTTATTTTCGGCCGCGCAGACCGAGCGGCCGGCCGGTGGTGATGCTGCTGAACGCCTCCGGCGCGAGGAGCTTCGCCGCCGCATGGACGTTGATCAGTCCGGCGCCTAACAGCGGGTCCGCTCCGGCCGCGCCGAGGTCCGTCGCCGTCGCGGTGAGCGCATTGACGATCTGCTGCGGAGTCGCGCCCGGTGCCAGTCCCCACAGCAACGACGCCGCGCCGACGACGTGCGGACACGCCATCGACGTTCCGTTGAATTCGCCGTAATCGTCTTCCGTGAACGCGACCGTGATCGGACGCGATCCGCTCGCGAGCAGCGCTTCGCCCGCCTGCAGCGTCAGCCGCACCGCGACCGGCCAGTCGTACGTGAAGTCCGCGTCGCTGTTGAAGAGGGTCCAGGTCGTGCCGGACGGCACCGTCTCGTTGTCGTAGATCGCCACGGCGGTCGCCCCTGCTTCCTTGGCGCGCCGTGTTTTATCCGCGAACGAGATCGCGTCACCGCGTTTGATCAGCGCGATCTTTCCTGCGACGCTCGGCGGAAAATCTCCCGCTCTGCCGGTCCCGCAATTCACGAACAGACCCGAGACCACGCCGCGCTTCGAGCCGGTGATCGGCTCGACGATCGACGCGACGGCGCCATCGAGCACGTACGAGATCCTGCGCGTTCCCAGCGGCAGCGTCGACAACACTCCCACGCCCGGCGCGACCAGATCAACCTCGGCGCCTTGATTCGAGAACGACGCGATCTTCCGATCGGCGGTGATTGCGCCAACGGCCACGACGCTCGGATACGCCGCCGGATACGACACCGGCGCCGGGATGGTGGCAGTCGACGCGTTTCCGGTCGCGGCGATGACCAGGAATCCCTGATCGGCAAGACGCTGGAAGGCCTCGCGCTCGCCGATGCTCTCCTCCTCGGCGCCGAGGGAGAGATTGATGATCCAGTTGCCGCCGAGGGCGTCTTTCTTCGCCACGATCCAATCGATCGCCTTCAGCACCGTCTCGGTCGTGCCGCGGCCCGACGCGTCGAGAGCCTTCACGCTCCACATCCGCGAGCGCGGCGCGATGCCGAGCACGCCGATCTCGTTGTCGGCGGCGGCGATCGTGCCGGACACGTGCGTGCCGTGCCCCGCGTCATCGAGCGGATCCGCGGTGTCGTTCATGACGTTCCACCCGCCCGCGTACGCGGCCTGCAACTCGGGATGACGATAGTCGATGCCGGTGTCGATCACGGCGACGTTGACCGCGCCGCGCACGATGGCCGGATGCACCGGGCGCGCAAAGATCGCGTCGATGCCGAGCGGAACGGTCTGTTTGGCCGGATTGCGCGGCTGGAGAAACGCGCGGCGCTCGAC
Source organism: uncultured Acidobacteriota bacterium (assembly GCA_946887105.1). Next base: position 7,479 of record CAMPKJ010000005.1, read on the forward strand.
GACCGGCTCCACCCATCGCACCGCCGCGGACGCACGCAGCGCCCCGACTTCGGCCGCGGTCAGATCCGCCGCGAATCCGGCGAAGGTCTGGAACGTAATGACCTGCGCGTCTTCGCCGATCATCAGGCGGACGCCGGGCGCGATCGGATGGAGACGTGTGGCGACGAGGTAGCGCTGCGTTTCCGCCGCGATCGCGGAGGTGCTGAGGATGACGGCGAAGACGGCGAGAAACGTGCGTTTCATCGGATGCAGGACTCCGCGGCCGGGTAAGAATACACCGCCCGACCGGCTCTGATAAGGTAACGCGCTATGGCTGATTGGAAAGAGAACCTCGTCACGGATGCAGGCGGAATCTCCGCGATGCTGAACGATACGAAGACGATTGCCGTGCTCGGCATCAAGCCCGAATCGCACGCCGGACAAGCGGCGTTCTACGTTCCGGCGCACATGCAACGCGAGGGCTACGACGTCATTCCGGTCCCGGTCTACTACCCGGAAGTGACCGAGATCCTCGGCCGGCCTGTGGTCCGCACGCTCGCCGCGATCGGCCGTCCGATCGACATGGTGAACGTCTTCCGCCGTCCTTCCGACATCCCGCCGCACGTCGACGACATCCTGGCTGCGAAGCCGAAGTACGTCTGGTTCCAGCTCGGCATCCGCAACGATGAAGCCGCGCAGAAGCTCGCCGAGGCGGGGATCAAGGTGGTGCAGGATCGCTGTCTGATGGTGGAACAGGGACGGATGCGGTAGCGCCTCTCAGCGCCGTGCGCGAATCCCGCCGCCTCGCCTTTCCTCCATACACGCTGTGGGAGACGCGCGCCGGCAGCGGTACGCCGGTGGCGTTGATTCACGGTCTGAGCGGATCGTCGCGATGGTGGTCGCGGAACATCGATGCGCTGGCGGAACGGCATCTCGTCGCCGCGATCGATCTGATGGGATTCGGGAAGAACCGCCGCTTCTTCGGTCCGCCTGTCGTGCTTCCTCCTTTTCCGGAAGTGACGGCGCTGCTGGCGCGATGGCTGGAGACGTTCGGCGAGCCGGTGCATCTGGCCGGCCATTCGATGGGCGGACAGATCGCGATCGAGCTCGCCGCGGAGCGTCCCGATCTGGTGCGCTCGCTGGTGCTGGTGAATGCCGCGGGGATGCCGTTCCACTTCGATCCGCGGCCGCACATCCGGCCGCTGCCGAAGCCGCCGTACGGCGGTCCGGACATCACGCGCGTGCTCCTGCCCGATTTTCTGCGCGCCGGTCCCGCGTCCGTCGCCGTGGCGAGCACGCGCGTCATGCGCGGCGACATGCGCGAGATGATGCGCGCCATCCGCGCGCCGACGCTGCTGGTGTGGGGAGAGAACGATCCGCTCGTGCCGCTGCAGTACGGACAGGCCATGCAGCGCGAGATCGCGGAGTCGCGACTGGTGGTGCTTCCGCGCGCCGCGCACGTGGCCATGTGGGACGCACCGGACGAGTTCAATCGCGTGGTGCTCGAGTTTCTCGCCGAGGCTGAGGCTCTCGCGCCGCGGGAGATCGCGCATGGGATGTTCTCCTGGGGCCTCGCCGGATGGACGCCGATCGGCGAACACGCAATCGCCCACCGTCAGGCCGGACGCGCGCGCGACATCGTTCTCATCCACGGCCTGGGCATGTCGAGCGCGTACTTCGAGCGTCTGGCGGCGGCGCTGTTCGTGGACGGATGGAACCCGATCGCACCCGACCTCCCCGGCTTCGGCGAGAGCTCGAATGCGCCTGCCGGCGGCGCCGAGGAGCATGCGCGACAACTTGCGGACTGGGCGGATGCGCTCGCCATTCGCGATGCGGTGTGGCTCGGACACTCCATCGGCTGCAACGCCATCGCGCACCTCGCGCGCCTGCGGCCGGATGTCGTGCGAACGCCGGTGTTCGTCGGACCGCTGTGGACGCACAGCCGCCATCCCACGACGCGCGTCCTCCTGCGCCTCGCGCTCGACGCCTTGCGCGAACCGCTGTCGCTCTACGGCTATGTGCTCCGCGCGTACTGGCGTACGGGCATCGCGCGATGGTGCGGCACGGGACGCCGCTTCGCTCACGACGTCGCGTGCGCCGTCGAATTGCCTGCTGGGGCGCTCGTGATTGCGGGCCAGCGCGATCCGATTCCCGACCGCACGTGCATCGACGTGCAGAACGTGCCCGGCGCCCACGCGTGCATTTTTTCAGCGCCTACAGATGTGGTGGACGTCGTGAGGCGTGCCAGACGGAAATGACTTCGACGATCTCGTCCAGGACGCGGTAGTAGACGTAGTAGCGGACGCGTTCGAGCAGGATCCGGCGCGTGGCCGGACGTTTCGTTCGCACGCGTTGTCCGAGGTGTGGCGAGTCCTCGAGAAGCTTCCACAGTTCCGCGAGATCTACATCGAAGGCGTCCGGCGCCTTGTCGCGATGCTGATCCACCATGCAGTCGCGCGCTCGAGCTGGCGTCGCGCGCGGGGCATGATCACGACAGACCTCATCAACGGTGACGCTCGCGCTCGCGCAATTCCCTCAGGAACTGGTCGAGCGGAATGCCGCCGCCGCGCTCCGCTTCCTCGAGTGCGGCCTCGAGCTCCGCCGCTTCCTCGGCCGTCGGAATGTACTCCGGCTCCGGCTCCGGGTCCGGCTTGCGTCCTGCCCGCGTCATACGCTCATGGTACTCCGCTGCGCGAGTACGCGCGTGAGCCACAGATTGCTCAGCTTTTCCAGCACGGTGTTCTGCCGCAGGCGTGCGCGCAGGTTCGTGAAATCGACGCGGTCGAGGGGCTGGTCCTGGTCGAAGCAGGAGAAGACGAACGACTCCTTGCCGGTGGCGGGATCGACGTGGCGCTGGAGGCATTGGGCGCAGACCTGTTTCATCATGCACTGCATCGGCGAGTTGATGGAGCCGATGCCGACGTGCCCGGGATTCAGGTATGGCGCGAGCACGCCGTGCCGCGCGTCTTTGACGGCGCGCATCATGCCGTCGGAGCCGATGGCGATCAGGCGCGTGGCGTCGCGCAGATCGAACATGCGAACCGTTCCTTCAGCGGGGCCGGCATACCAGAGCATGGCCTGCACGATGTTGCCGGTGAACTTCAGGTCCTGCTCGCGGCGCGGCTCGATCGGGTCGCCCGCGTCGACGGACCAGATCACCTGATCCGTTCCCGCTTCGATCTCGTCGCGCTTAAAGACGTCCGCCGCTTTTTTGTAGCCGGCGAAGTAGACCACCCGGCAGCCGTTGTCCTTGAGCGCGCGGGCGATGGAGAAGAGCACCGCGTTGCCGAGGCCGCCGCCGGCGAGCAGCACGGTCTCATTCTTCGGGATCTCCGTCGGCGTACCGGTCGGTCCCATCAGCACCACCGGCTCGCCGGGCTGCAGCAGCGCGCAGAGGCGCGAGGAGCCGCCCATCTCCAGCACGATCACCGACAGCAGTCCGCGTTCCGGATCCGTCGCCGCGCCGGTGAGCGCGATGCCTTCCATCGCCAGCGTCGTGCCGTCGTGTTTCGGCGCAAACGATTCGAAGTTCTGGAGCCGGAAGAACTGTCCGGGCTTGAAATGCCGAGCCGCGAACGGCGCGCGCACGACCACTTCGACGATGGTCGGCGTGAGGCGGTTGACCTCGTGCACGGTCGCGGTCAATCCATCGTCGAGCCGGGCCACCAGCGAGCGCCATGTCTCATCGCGAGCCGACTGCGCCGCGCCGGAGCGGTCCATCGACATCAGCTCGCGCTCGAACAGCCGCACCACGTGCGGGTATCCGTACTTGGCCGACGCCATGGCCTTGACCACGTTGCCGGCGTACTTCGGATGGTTGTCGCCGTAGAACGTGACCATCTTCTCGCGCCGCGACGGGTGCTGGTACGACGTGAAGAAGCCGCGGTCGCGCGCGGCCTCGTCGTCCTCGATCAGCTCGTTCTCCGGTCCGACGGAGTAGGACTGGAAGAACTGCTTCCACTTGTCGAGCTTGAACGTGCCGGCGTGCTCTTTCTCGTAGATCACGTTCGGCGAGGTGCCGGCGGCGATCATCACCGTGCGCGCCGGAAGCTCGACGATGGAGCCCGAGTCCTGCCAGCGGCCGTCTTCGACGACCTGCTTTTCGAAGAGCAGCGCCTGCACGTGGCCGAACTCGTCCGCAACCGCTTCCACCGGCGAGAGCATCTCCGCGTATGCGATCCCTTCCTCGAACGCCTTCTCGATCTCTTCGAAGTTGAGGCGATAGGCGGGCGAGTCGAGCATCGACTTGCGATACGCGAGCGTGACGCCGCCCCACGCGCGCACCAGCGGGATGAAATCCGGCGCCTCGCCGGCATGTGCCGCGCGCTCGCGTTCCGCGCGGATGGCCCGTCCGTGGCCGAGGAATTCATCGAGGATGAGCAACTCCTCGCGGTCATAGCCGGAACGCACGCGCTCCTCGGACATCTCCGCGCACATCTGCTCGTAGCGCTCCAGCACCTTCTCGACCTGCACCGGGTAGTACGCGAAGAGCTCCGTGGCCGTGTCGATGGCGGTCAGTCCGCCGCCGATCACGACCGCCGGCAGCCGCACCTGCAGATTGGCGAGCGAGTTTTTCTTGAACGTGCCGGTGAGCTGCAGCGCCATCAGGAAGTCGGACGCCTGGCGCATGCCCCGCACGAGGTTGTTCTTCATCCGCACGATGGTCGGCGTGCCCGCACCCGCGGCGATGGCCACGTGATCGAAGCCGAATTCATCGAAGACTTCCTCGAGCGTGAGCGTGCCGCCGAAACGCACGCCGCCGTACATGCGCAAGTTGTCTTTGCGCTCCAGCGCGATGCGCATCACTTTGAGGAAGTTCTTGTCCCAGCGGACGGTGATGCCGTACTCCGACACGCCGCCGAAGCCCGCCAGAATGCGATCGTCGAGATCGTCCCAGAGCGTGAGCGCGTCGCGGATGGGTTGGCGGACGGTTCCTCGGAGTGCCTCGGGTGCCTCGGAGTTCCTCGGGTGGCCAGCCGAGGAACCGAGGAACTCCGAGGAACTCCGAGGAACTGTTTCAAGCGGCTCGATCTTCAATCCATCGATCGCCACCACGCCGAAGCCTTCGTTGGCCAGATAGTGCGCGAGCGTGTAGCCGGCCGGACCGAGTCCGACCACGAGCACGTTCCTGCCGTTGTACGGCAGCGCCATCGGGCGGCGTGCGTTGAGCGGATTCCAGCGCGTGAGCAGCGAGTAAATCTCGAAGCCCCACGGCAGAAAGAGCACGTCCGTGAGAGCGCCGGTCTCGATCTGGGGGATGTTGACCGGATCCTGTTTCTGGAAGATGCAGGCGCGCATGCAGTCGTTGCAGATGCGATGGCCGGTGCCGGGACACATCGGGTTGTCGATCATCACCAGCGCCAGGCTGCCGATGGCATCGCCGCCCGCGCGCAGAAAATTCATCTCGCCGATGCGCTCGTCGAGCGGACAGCCCTCGAGCGCCATCCCCAGCGGATTCGGCTTATACGTGCCGTTTGATTGCACGAAGCCGCGCGAGCAGGAGTCCTTCTTCCGCTCGTGGCAGTAGATGCAGTAGTGCGCTTCGTCGGTGATCTCGCGCGGCGTCATGCGCGGATCGGTGAGATGAAATCCGTCGCGGCGGCGGAACTCGTGGTGATCGCCGCCGAAGCGTTGCTCGTCGACCGGCTCGGTCGGGACGAGGCGATCGAACGCGAGCGGCTTCGGCAGGCGGAACGACGTCCACCCTTCGAAGCGTCCCGCCTTCCATTGCGCGGCGGTCCACTGCACCAGCGCCTCGACCGGCGCGCGCGCCTCGTCGGGCGATTGCTTTTCGAGATCGAGCAGGCGGTTCGCCATCGTCGCCAGCGCGAGCTCGGGATCGGCGTCGTCCAGCGTGAACTCTTCGGTGGGCGCGGGACTCTGCACCTTCGCCACGCGTTTGGTGACGAACTCTTTTTTGAAACGCGCCACTTCCGCGTCGCGGCGCGTGCGCTCGTGCAGCGCGACGACATCCTGTTCGATGCCGAACATGCGCGCGAGAAACACGGCCAGCTGCTGGCCAACCGCGATCAGCAGTGCGGACTCGTCCGGCGTCGTGAGCCCGCCGTTCGGCGTTCCGTTCTGGATCGCGGTCCGGTAGGCGTCGAAGCGCGCGAACAGCGCGGCGTCGTGTTCCTCGACGAAGCGGTCGAACGTGAGCGTCAGGTCGCGGAGGCGGGCGTGGGAGTAGAGGTCGCCGTAGGTAAAGCCGTCGATTCCGAGGTTCATAAAGGCGGGGACATTGTAGGGGTATGGATTGGTGGATGCCGTGGCGTCGCGGCCCACAGCACGGCCCCGATCGCGAACGCGATGAGCGCGAAGCCGTTGGCGATCAGGTCCGGACGTTGATTCTGCAGCAGCACCGCCGCCGTCTGCAGAACGGAGCTGAGGAAGACCGTGAGCGGCCACGCCAGCGGATTTCCGTTCAGAACGTACCGCGCGACCACCCATGCGAGCAGTGCGATGAACAGTGCGCGCGCGAGCATCAGCGGCACTTGCGCCGGCGTCGCCAGCCAATCGACCGACGCGCAGAAGATCGCGAGGACGGTCACGGTCGCGGCGTTCTTGCGGATGGCGCTCGCGTAGAGCGCCGCCGCGGCGGCGAAGATGATCGCGCCGAAGAGCGCCTGCAGCGTTTCGATGAGCGCGGGCACCGGCGTCATCACTTCCTGCGGCACGGAGAGCGACACCGACGCCGCCGTGGGGAAGGCGTGCGCGACGAAGCGCTGCACGACCATGGCGATGATGCCGATGGCGACCGCCGTCAGCGCGGCGACGGCGGCGCTGCGTCCGAACCGCGCGCGGCCGTCGCGCGTGGCCAGGCTCAGCGCGTACGGCACCGTCGCCTCGAGACCCGCCAGCGCGAGGAACATGACGCCGACCTGCAACGCCACTTCGCGGACGAACGACGTCACCACGTCGACGGCGAACGTCTCCCACGCGATCGACGTCGCGTAGCCGAACAGCAGCGACTCCGAGCGCGCGGCGAAGCTGGCGATCGGAATCACGGAGAGGATCAGCGTCCAGCGTAGCGCGCGCCGCCACGGTAAGCCGTGCGCACGCGTGGCCACGATCAGTCCGGTGATCACCAGCGCCAGCAGCGCCACCATGCCGATGATCTTCATCGCGAACAGCACCAGGTTCAGCAGCGTCTGCGTGGTGGCCTCGCGATACACGCTCTCCGGCACCTTGATGGTCTTGTTGAACTGGGTGACCGCGCCGCCGCCGACGCGCACGGTCACGCGGCGCCAGGCGCGCGGCGCGAGCGGAGTTTTCTCGTCGAAGTGAAACAGCCAGTCGCGGCGGCGCGGCTGCTGGAAGCTCTGCGCTTCTTTCAGGTCGAACCCGCGCTCGTCGACGCCGAACATCGCGAACGCGCGCCGTGCCAATGCCACCGCCGCGTCCTGCGGCAGCGTGCGGCCGAGGTTCCGCTCGTCCTGATAGCGGTGATAACCGATCACGCGCGAGGTGCGCGGGTCGACCTCGACGAAGATCTCCTCCTTCTTCATCGGCGTGAAGAAGCGCACGGTCCACGTGCCGGCTTCGATGCGATTGCGGAAGACGTCGAGCAGGCGGTCGACGCTCATTCCGTTGTGCATCAGCCAGGTCGCGGCGATGCCGTCGAAGTCGCCCGGCGCGCCGCCTTCTTCGCGCCCGGAGTGCGGATTCCAGGAACGGAATCCCTCCACCGGCGCGGCGATGACGTAGGTGAAGCGATCCGTGCGCGGAATGGCGGCGCGCGCGATCTCTTTCGCCTTGCCGGCGGTGATCCTGTAGTCGATCGCATCGCTCGGCGACGCGGGTTGGATCGCGACGGCAATGCCGGCGGCGATCATCAGCGCGATGCAGATCAGCACGCGTTTGCGCGAAGGCGCCATCGCATCCGGGAATTGCGCCGCCGCGACCACGACCTCCGGATGCTCGGGCGGCGGAGACGTCGGCAGCGTGGCATTCGAAAGCTCGTCGTCCGGAACGAATCCGCGATTGCGCAGATACAAGACGATGGATGCGATCAGTGGAATGGCGAACAGCAGGCTGGCGATCGCCGCGGAGACGACGTAGTACGTGTTGCCGGACGAAAAGAGCAGCGTGGCCGTGTAGACCGCGTCGATCGTGTAATGCCAGATCAGCAGCGGCAACAGTCCGAAGCGATCGAAGAGCAGTCCCGCCACGACGCCGGCCAGTCCGACTTCCACACCTCGGATCCAGAACGGCTGGTTCGGGTACGTGGAGTGTCCGAAGCCCCAGATGAACGCCGCGAGCACGATCGCAAACCAGCGCGAGCGGACGAATCGCTGCAAGAACGGGATGGCGAAACCGCGCGACAGGAACTCCTCGGAGAATGCGGGGAAGAATCCGGCGAAGACCACCGCCACCCACGGAATCGCGCTGTTGAGCATGTCGTCGTACGGCACTTCCGCCGGCGCCCACGCGCCGAAGCGATGCGCGACGAGATAGAAGACGACCTGATAGGCCATGAACAACGGCACGAGCGCGTAGCCGAGGATCATGGAGAGGAAGACGCGGCGCGAGGAGAGCGACTTCGGCGTCCAGATCCGCGGCATGGCCAGCTGTTTGGGCAGGCGCTCGCGATAGAGCACCTCGCCCGCTCCGCAGATGATGATCAGCAGCACGGCCATGCCGAAGCTCTGCACCACTGATCCGAGCAACACGCTGCCGAGGAACGCGGGATAGGAGGTCGCGGTGTCGTAGTACGCCAGCTGCGCCGGCAGTTCGTTGATCGCGGAGCCGCCCACGAGCAGCACGCACGCGATGCCGATCCCGAACAGGAAGCGCAGCGGCAGGTCGCCGCGGCGGAGGCGGATGATGAACATCACCACCGCGCCGATCATCAACGCCGCATTGAGCAGCAGGTCGATCTGTCCGGCCGCGCGATTCTTGGAGCGCAGTTCGCTGTAGCCGCGTTTCCACGCGTCCGGCACTTTCAACTGCTGCGCGTACGAGGTGACGCGATTGCCATCGACGGTCACCAGGTGCCGGTACTGCGCGCCCGCGGGGCGGATCGACGACGATTCCCACGTGTAGCTGCGCTGCACGCGTTTCGGCAGGCGCCGTTCGCTTTGTTCGATGAGGTTGAGATCGGCGACGTCGACGCCGATGCTCTTCAGAAATGCGATCGGTGGCGCGGCCCGCGGCGGAGGTGCGGCGCGATCTTCCGGGATGACGTGGCGGAATCCGACGATCTCGCCGGTCGGCGCGATGTCGACGCTCACTTCTTCTTCGACCAGCGGCTCGAACCAACGGTGATGCCACGACCAGACGCGCACGTTTTCGGCCATGACGCGATTCGCGGCTTCGAGTCCGAGGGAACGCTCCAGAAAGATGCGCGCCTCGCTGTCCGAGTCGAAGCGTGCGGCGTGCTTCATCGCGCGAACATCGATGCCTCGCTCGCGCAGCAGCTTCTCGGCAATCGGCCGCGAGGTGTTGCGGTCCACGCGGAACGCGATCGCTGCCTGCGGAAACGCGGAGTCGAAATAGCGGACGATGATGGCGATCGACGCGAGCACGATCGCGATGCAGACGGCGATGGTCAGCCAGTCGGATTCCGAGAGGCGCTGCCGGTCATCGGTGGTCGGTTGTCTGTGCCGCATGGCGTCGAAAGCCCCTTGTGCCATGCATCACGGAGAACTGACAACTGGGAACCGACAACTTCTCACAACAATCCGGTCAGGATCAGATCCGCCACCTGCTCGGATTGCGCGGGCAGGTCGTACGCCTTCTCCGAAAGGATCCACGACGTGACCATCTCGTCGAGGACGCCGAACACGGACTTCGCGACGAGCTGCGGATGGACGTTGCGGCGGAAGCTTCCCTCCTGCTGCCCGTGCTCGACGATCTTGCGGATGACGTTGAGATAGTCCGCCACTTCCTGCTGCGAGAAGAGGCTCATGAATTTCAGGCTGTGCCGCAGCTCGACCTGGGAGACCACCGCCAGCGCGCGATCGCGGCCAAGCGTCTCCAGATGGTGTTTCACCGCGATGCGCAGCCGCTCCTCGGCGGGATTGACGTTCGCCAGCGCCTGCTCCAGCGAATGCAGGTAGTTGCGCGTGTGCTCGCGGAAGATCGTGATCAGCAGATCTTCCTTGCCGTCGAAGTAGAGGTAGATGGTGCCGTCCGCCACGCCGGCCGCCTTCGCGATCTGCGCGACCTTGGCGTTGAAGTACCCGTGCTCGGCGAAGACGTCGACCGCGGCGCGCAGGATGCGCTCGCGTTTGGAGGTGCCGCGGAAGGATTCGATCTCAGTGGCGGTAGCCATTCGCGAATGAATGCTCATTCAGCGAGGCGCGAATAGTCAAGTGACGCCGTCACTGACTGGACGAACTGCTCGTCTCTCTCTTCCCGCTTCTTTCCGTCGAACGCCTCGAACACGTCGTCGCGCGTTGCCTGCGCGGACATCGGATAGATGTGCACGTGCAGGTGCGGCGTGAGGATGCCCAGCTTGAAGATGATGGCGCGATCCGCGCCGGTCGCATCGAGCAGTACGCGCTCCGCGCGATGCCACACGCGCGCGAGATGCAGCCATTCCGCTTCATCGAGGTCGGACGCGTTTTCGATGTGACGCTTCGCGACGACCATGGCGTGGCCGCGCGGCGACCAGTCGTGATGCAGCAGCACCCGGCAGCGCTCGTCGTCGAAGACGATGCTGCCGACTTTGTCCGGACTGGTGCAAAAGACACAGGCCACCACGTCACTATAATCCGCCGCCATGCGCATGATCCGCCTCGGCCGCACGAACATTTCCGTCCCCGCCGTCAGCCTCGGAACTTGGGGACATGGCGGTCCGCGCGTGACCGACTCCGGCGCCTCGGTGGGCTGGAGCGGTCACGATGACAATCAGGCGAAGGAAGCGCTCGTGGCCGCGTATCGCGCCGGCATCACGCACTGGGACACGGCCGACGCGTACGGCGACGGACATTCGGAAGAACTGATCGGACAGGTGTGGGACCGCGTGCCGCGCCCGGAGATGTTCCTGGCCACGAAGTTCGGATACATCGAGGGACCCGCCGGGCATCCGTACGATCCGAAGTTCATGCGCGAGCAGGCCGAGCGCTCGCTGCGCAACATGAAGACCGACGTGCTGGATCTGTACTACTTCCATCACTGCGACTTCGGTCCGGACGAGCGGTACTTCGACGGTGCGCTGGAGACCATGCGCCGGCTGCGCGATGAAGGAAAGGTGCGCTTCATCGGCCTCTCCGATTGGGATGCCACGCGTCTGATGCGCTTCATCGAGCGCGTCGATCCCGACGTCGTGCAGCCGTATCGCAATCTCGTCGACGACGATTACGAGTCATCGGGCCTGAAATCGTGGGTCGACGCGCACGATCTCGGCGTCGCGTTTTTCTCGCCGCTCAAACACGGACTGCTGCTCGGCAAGTACGATCGGCCGGTCCAGTACGGCGAGGGCGACTTCCGCGGTGGCATCGCCGACTTCACCGATCCCGAGGCGATCGAGCGCTACAAGCGCGCCGCCGCGTCGATGCGAGAAAAGTTCAGCGGGCAGAATCCCGAGCCGGTGATGCACGCCGTCGTCGGCGCGCTGCTGACCGGCAACCCGACCGCCTGCGTGCTGCTGGGTCAGCGCAATCCGAAACAGGTCGCGGCGGCCGCGGCGGTAGGGGAGGCGCTCCGTGAGGAAGACGCGGGTTGGGTGCGCGCGCAGTACCGCGCGTGAGACAATTGCGGGTATGGCGGAACGCCGCAACGTTGCGTACACACGCAAGATCCGGCTCGAGGATGAAGGCGAGCAGAACGACTGGATGCACATGACCCCCGGCGAGCGCATCGAGCTCGTATGGGAGCTCACCAAGACCGCATGGCAGTTCCACGATCCGGAGTTCCGTGAATCGCGACTTCGCAGAGATGTTGTCGTCGTTATCCGCCCAAAACGCTGAGTTCATGCTCGTCGGCGCTCACGCGCGCGCCGCATACGGCATTCCTCGCGCCACGGCAGACATGGACGTATGGGTGCGCGCTACGCCCGAGAACGCGCCGCGCGTCTGGAAAGCGCTCGCGGAGTACGGCGCACCGTTACACGACTTGACGCTCAACGACCTCGCCCGGCCGGGAGTCGTGTTTCAGATCGGCCTCCCGCCGTATCGAATCGACATCCTCACGGAGATCAGTGGCGTCACCTTCGATGAGGCTTGGCCGAATCGCGTTTACGGTACTTTCGGAGGCGCGACCTATCCGGTGATTGGACGTGAGGAGTTCATCCGCAACAAGTTGGCGGCAGGCCGTCCGAAGGACCTCTCCGATATCGACGATGTGGAGCGCCACGGCAAATCGTGACGTGTCACCGCGCCGCTTCGAAATCGAACAATCGTTGCAGTTCCCGTTGCGCCAGCGACTGCAGGTCCTGCAGGAACGGGTGATCCGCGCCGCCACCGAGGAACACGTTCACTTCGACGCGGGCGATCAGGCGCGTGAGCTGCTGGCGATCGAACGGGCGCGGGATGGTGAGCGTGCACGAACGGTCGCCGAACGAGCAGACGAACTCGCGCTCGTTCTTCTGTTGCCAGCCGCGCTGTTTGGCGAGCGCGTTCAGGACGCGCGACTCGGCATCGATGGCCTCGGCGGAAAGCAGCGCTTCCTGCACCAGCTCGTACACCGCCTCCGCGGTGTTGCGCGCGCTGAACGTGCGCATGGCGCGGTCGGCACGTTCGGCGAGCAGCGCGAAATCGTCGAGTCCGCCGGTCTCCTCCAGCATCGCGCTCAGTAAAGCACTTCAGTAGCGCAACAGCAATCGCGCGGCGCTCTCGATCTGCGCGAGGCCCGGCAGGAACACTTCCTCCAGCGGCGGCGAGTACGGCACCGGCGTGTCGAGCGCGCCGAGGATGCGCACGGGCGCGTCGAGGTACTCGAACGCTTCCTCCTGAATGATCGCCGCGAGCGATTCGCCGATCGAGCCGGTACGCGTGTCTTCGTGCACGATCAGCACGCGATTGCAATGCCGCGCCACGGCCAGCACGGATTCGCGATCGAGCGGCGACAGCGTGCGCAGGTCGAGCACCGCGCATTCATGGCCGTCTTTCGCCAGCGTTTCCGCGACCTGCATCGCGTCGTGCACATACGCGCCGTACGAGATGATCGCCAGGTCGTCCCCCGCGCGGCGCAATGCCGCTTTGCCGATGGCGATCGGCGACGGAGCGTCGTCCGTCAGTGCCTGCTTGATCTTCGGATCGCGATACAGCGCGATGTGCTCGTAGTACAGCACCGGATCGGGATCGTTCGCCGCCGCCATCATCAGCGCGCGCGCATCGTGCGGCGTCGACGGCACCACGATCTTGAGCCCGGGCGTGCGATAGAACCACGCCTCGGTATTCTGCGAGTGATACGGACCGGCATGACGCAAGCCGCCCCACGGCATGCGCAACACCATCGGAATCTGCCCGCCCCAGCGATACCGGATCTTGGCCGCGTTGTTCACGAGCGCGTTGAAGCCGCTGGCGACGAAGTCGTTGAACTGCATCTCGCCGATCGGCCGCAGGCCCGCCAGCGCCGCGCCGGTGCAGACGCCGATCGTCGCGCCCTCGGACAGCACCGAGTTGATGATCCGGCCGCCGAACTCCTTCAGCAGCGGCCGGAGCAGCAGGAACGCGTTCCCGTATTTGCCGCCGACGTCTTCGCCGTAGACGAACGCGCGCTCATCGGCGCGCAATACGTCGGCGACGCCGAGCATCACCGCCTCGAGGAACGTCTTTCCTTTCGCGTCGAACGGCGGCGCTTCCTCGATCGCGGGCAGCGTCGTTTTTTGCGATTGGCGCCACGCTTCGTCGAGCACCTCGACGTGTACACGCCGCGGTTCATTCGCGAGCACGCCGTCGCCTGCCTCCGCGCCATCCGGCCACGGCGCCTCGATCACCTTGCGCGCCTCGGACTCGACCAGTGCTTCGATCTCTTTCTTCCACGCGTCGACTTCGCCCGGCGCGACGATGCCGAGGCTCTCGAGCTTCGCCGCGTACGTGACCAGTGGATCGCGTTGCCGCCAGAACTCGTACGAGTCGCGGTCGGCGTAACCCTGCTCGGTCAGCGGCGGATAGGACCACGACGTCTGCGGGTCCTTGCCGAGGTAGAGCATGTCGTCATGATGGGCATGGCCACACATGCGCATGGCCACGAGCTCGATCAGCGCGGGACCGTGACCGTCGCGCGCGCGTTCCGCCGCCCACGTGAACGCCGCCGCGATGGCCTCGGGATCGGTGCCGTCGATGGTCACGGACGGGATGCCGTAGCCCGGGCCCTTGTCGGCGAACACGCGCACCGCCGAGTTGTCGCGCACCGGCGTCGACAATGCGGTCTGGTTGTTCTGCACGCAGAACACGGCCGGCAGCTTGCGCGCCGCGCAGGCGTTGATCGCCTCGTGCCATTCGCCGAGCGACGTCGTCCCTTCACCGACGAACGACACCGTCACGCGCTTTTCCTTTCGGAGCTGGAACGCCATGGCGATGCCGGCGATCGTCAAGGCGGGACTGCCGAGCGGTGCCATCGCGGGGAGGATGCCGTGCGCCCAATCGCCGACGTGCAGGTCCTTGCCGTTCATCGGCGGACCCGCTTTGCCCATCTGCGCGCTGAGCACCATGCGCACGGTGCCGGGGCTGTCGTGCTTCGCGAGCACGGCGCCGAGATCGCGGATCATCGGCGAGATCACATCGTCAGCCTGCAGGCGGATCACCGCCGCGTAGATCGCCTCCTGCCCGAGCGAGCGAAAGCCTTTTCCCTGAAACGACCCGTTGCCCCAACGCACTTCGCCGCCGGTGAAAAACTGCTTCAGGCGATTGTCGGTCGCACGCGTGAGCAGCATCCCGCGCAGGATCGCCCGCTTTTCGTCGGCGGTGAGTGACGCAGCGATCGCCGCGCGCCGGCGGAACCCGTCGACGGCGGCGACGACCTCGTCGATGGCCTGCTGCAACCGCTCGGCCGCGCTGACGCCGGGCGTCGTCTCCGGCAGATCCGCCACCGCGTGCCGCAGCGTCTCGACATCGAGCTCGCCCGCGTCGGTGAGTGCGTGCAGCGCGAACGGATATCGCTCCGCGAGGAAGGTCCTGAGGCCCGTGCTCATGCGGCGACGGATTATATGGCTCAACGACATTTGTAGTTGACTGTGATGAATCCCGGACCTATAACGACAGTTGTAGGAGACGGCATGTCCCGATTGCGAATCTCGGAGCGGGAGCTCGATGTCATGCAGGCGCTGTGGGCGCTCAAACGCGAAGCGTCGGTGGCGGAGGTGCACCAGGCCATGAACGCCACTACCGAGCTTGCGTATACCACCGTGCAAACCATGCTCAACCGGCTGGCGTCCAAGGGTCAGGTTCGGCGGCGGCTCGAGGGGCGCGCCTATTTGTATCTGCCCGTGGTCAAGGAGCCGGCGGCGGCGAAGGCGGCGTTGCGATCGGTGGTGGATCGCTTCTTCGGCGGGTCTGCCGCGGAGCTGACGGCGCATCTCGTCGACGAGGTGATGAGCGAGCCGGAACTGCGCCGCGTGGAGAAGCTGCTCGACGAACGGAAGAGAGGACGCCGATGAGAGCGATGGTCGGACTGGCACTGAATGGCTGGCTGTTCGGCATGCCGGTCGTGCTGATGACGTGGGCGGCGCTGCGGCTGCTGCATCGCGCGCCGGCACGCGTGCGCTACGTTCTCGCGATCGTGGCGTTTCTCGCCGCGACCGCGATGCCGCTGATCCCGCGCGATGCGCATCTCGCGGTGGCGGAGGGTTCCGCGGTCGAGACGGTCGCGGACGCGATCGCGTTTCCGCTGACCATGCTGTGGGCGATCGGCGCCGCGGTTCTGCTGACGCGCGAAACGATCGGCCATCTGCGGCTGCGCGGTTTCCGTGAGGAAGCGCCCGCGGAACTGCGGCGATGGCTCGATTGGCCGGCGCGCATTCCGCTCGGGGTATCCGACCACACGCCGCCGCAGACGATCGGACTGCTCGCGCCGCGCGTGGTGCTTCCGCGCGATATCGCCGCGACGTTTCCGCGGGCCGTGGTGCGGCGCATCGCGCGACACGAGCTGGCGCATTGCCGCTGGCGGGATCCGTTCGTGTACGCGCTGCTGCGCATCGTGGCATCGGTGTTCTGGCTCTGGCCCGTGTGGCCGCTGCTGCGCTGGGCGCGGCGCGAGCGCGAGGTTGCGGCGGACGAGTTCGCACTGCGCTCCGCGAGCGGAGACGAGGAGAGCTACGTGGCCGCGCTGCTCCAACTCGCGCACGCGCACCGCTCGCCCGCGCCGGCGATGGCGGCCAACGATCTGGAGTTCCGCGCACGACGGATTCTCGGGATGCCGGGGCGATCGTCGGTGGCCCTCAGCGTGGCCGTGCTCACCCTCGCATCAACGCTCATCGCCATCGCACGACCGGTCCGGGCGGAGCCCGACGAGCCGATCGTGGCGATCCGTATCGTGAAGGAGATCCAATGATCCGACTGGGAGCCATGCTTCTTTTCGCGGTGACGTCGTACGCGGAGATCCGCTGGGAACCCTTCCCGCTGTCGAATCCGCCCGCCGGACTCTCGGCGCAGCTCGGACGCCTGACGCTCCCGCTCGTGCGCAGCAAGCCGGCCGCCGGAACGATCGAGCTGGCGTTCGTGCGCCTGCACGCGGAAGGAAGCGCGGGCGGTGCGCCGATCGTCTACCTCGAAGGCGGACCGGGCGGCTCGGGAATCAGCGCGGCGCGGTCGCCGTACGCGCTGCCCGCATTCGCGGCACTGGCGAAGAACGCCGACATCATTCTGCTCGACACGCGCGGCGTGGGCCTGTCATCGCCGAAGCCGGTGTGCCGCGCGGAACGCGCGCTCGAGCCGCACGAACGATTCGCGCGCACCGCCGACACGATCGCCGCATACACGCGAGCGGCGCGTGGGTGCGTCGAAGAGTGGAAGGGCAAAGGCGTCGACATTTCCGGTTTCACGAACCGCGAGAGCGCCGCCGACCTCGAAGATCTGCGCCTGGCCCTCGGCGTCCCGAAAATCAGCCTGTTCGGCTTCAGCTACGGCACGCACCTCGCGCTCGCGGCCATCCGCGCGCACGGCGCGAACATCGATCGCGCGGTGCTGATCGGCACCGAAGGCCCGAATCACACGCGCAAGCTGCCGTTCACGCTCGACACGCAGCTGCGCAAGCTCTCGCTGCTCGCGAACGTCGACATGACCGCCCTGCTCGGCCGCGTGCTGACGAAGCTCGAAGCGCAGCCGATGACGGTCACCGTCACCGACCGTGCGAGACAAGCGGACGTGCAGGTCCCGATCGGCCCCGATGCGTTGCGGCGCATTCTCGTCGCGGACATCGGGGACGGAAACGACTTCCCGGTCTTTCCCGCGCTGCTCTCGACCATCGACAGCGGCGATCCGTCGATCCTGGCGTGGTTCGTCGAGAAGCGCTACAACCAGATCAGCGGGGACGTCAATCTGATGGTCCTCGGGCTGGAATGTTCGTCGAGCGCGACGGCGCTGCGCGAGCAGGAAATCCGCGCGCAGGCGGCGACGTCACTGTTCGGCAACGCCATGAATCTGCTGTACCCCGAAGTGTGTGCGGCGCTTTCACTCGTCGACCTCGGCGACGAGTTCCGCGGCCCGATCGCCTCCGGCGTGCCGGTGCTGTTCATCAGCGGCACGCTCGACAGCAACACTCCGCCATGGCAGGCGGAGGAACTGCGCTGGGGCATGCCCCGCGCAACGCACCTCATCGTCGACAACGCCGGCCACGAAGACATGTTGCCGATGCCGGAAGTGCAACGTGCCATCGGCGATCATTTCGCAGGCAAAGACGTCGCCGGCCGCCGCATCGCGCGCCCCCTGCCGAAATTCAGCACGATCGAAGAGGCGAAGAAAGAGAGGAAGCGCTGATCCGTCGCGGCGGGTCAGAAGCGCCGGAGCAGATCGAGATCGGCCAGGTCCTGATGGCGTCCGGCGGCGCTCTTGTTGCGCATCAGGTCCTCTTTCCCGATGAAGAAGACGGACTGCTCGGCGAATGTGCCTTCGACGCGGTGCGCCCACGCTTCTTCGAAGGTGACGCACGCATCTGATCGATGAGCGCGACGCGCTCCGTCGGGGAGAACTGCCGCCAATACTCGCGATCCGCCTCGGCCTCTTCTTCGAAGGACGTGCAGATCCGCAGCCACGGCTTCATTCCGGAAGTTTACACGTCACTTCCTGCGCCAGAACACCACGTCTCCTTCCGCGAAGTCGGGGTGGAAGTTCTCCTGCAGGTATTGCCAGACCAGCGGGGCGCGCTCGAAGTTGGGGACGCCGTCGATGGTGAAGCGGCCGTGCGGGGTGGCGGTGATGAGCGCGGCGCGCACGTTCGGATTCGATTCGATGCGGCGGATGACTTCGCGCTGTGCGGCCTCGGTTTCGTAGAACGCCACCTCGTACTCGCGGATCGGGCAGTCGCGGCGGAAGAGGAAGTACAGCATGCCGCTGTTCGTGAAGTCGAAGAACGTTTCGTCGTTCTGCAGCGAGAGGCTGAGGTACTTCTCGACGCTGCGGATCACGTTGATGTCGCGCTCGTGCAGCAACGCGCCGCGTGCGCGCGGCAGATGCGTCAGCTCGCTCCATCCCGGCTCGACCGGACCGCGTGCGCGGCGCATCCAGCCCATCACGCCGAGGTGCGTGGTCGGCCCGGCCAGCACGATCGCGGCGAAGATGGTCAGCGCCGCGAGCGCGAGGTGACGCCGGCGCAGCAGCGTCAGGATCAATGCGATGACGAGCACCGCGGCGAGCATGCCGAAGTAAACGTGATGGCGCTCGGCGTACGAGATGGCGGTGGCCACGACGAACACGCCGAGGATCACCAGCGGCTCGAGACGCCGCGATGCGCGCCGCGTGACCGTCACGCCGACGAACACCGCCGCGAAGCACCAGAAGAGATACGGAAAGGTCTCGCGGTCGAGCAGCGCCGCGAGCGCGTCCGGAAACGCGCTGGCCTTCGCCATCGCCTGCGGCGGCGTGAAGAAGTTCAGCGTGTATGCCCCGCTCGCGCCGAGCGTTTCGATGAACGTGCCGCGCAGGAAATCGTCGAGGATGCCCAGCACGGCGAAGGTGAGCAGCAGCGGCACGGCGCCGATGGCGATGCCCAGCGCCGCGCTCCGGGCCGCCGTTCCTCGGTTCCTCGGAGTTCCTCGGGGTTCCTCGGAGTGAAGGGCGGGGTCGCCTCCGAGGACCTCCGAGGAACCCCGAGGAACTCCGAGGAACTCGTACCGCAGCACCGCGACCACCAGCGCGATGAATGCGTAAGCGGCGAAGTCGAGACTGGTCAGGCCGCAGAGCACGATGCCGAATCCGGCCCAGACGAAGAGGGACGGCCTTCGCCGTCGCACGGCGGCGACGATCAGGGCCAGCGTGACCATCGACGGCAGGAAGCGGATGCTCCAGCGGAACTCGCCCATCATCAGCGCGAGCAGGACGGCGAGGAATGCGCCTTCGGCGGATCCGGTCGCCGCGAACGCGACGGCGTAGAGCGCGACCGCAACCAGCGATCCGATGACGATGCGCGCCTTCGTGCGCGTGCCGAGGTTCACGTTCCCGAGCTTCATCGCGGCGACGTCGAACAGACCGTCTTCGATGAGGCCATGCGCAGGGAGCACATCGCGATATGGAAGCTCGCCGCGCAGAATCTCCGACGCGGGCAACACGGCGTGTCCGTCTTCGAAGAAGTCGATGCGCGGCTTCCCCTCCGCGGTGGCGAGGCTGAGCGCGTTCGCGTAGCTGTACAGCGCCAGCGGATAGACGACCAGCACCAGCACCTGCGTGGCGCGTTTCGCGTTGCGCAGCACGAAGCGCAGCACGAACGGCGTGATCACCACGATCGCCAGCGCGTGCCAGCCGAAGTAGCGCTGGTCGCGCGCGAAGAAGCCGGTCTGCAGCGCGAGGCCGAGCGGCGCCGCGATGAACGAGAGCGCGGGCGGGAGCGCCGACGGGATGTACGTGATGGCGATGCGGATGCCGAGGATCAGCAGGGCGCCGATGTAGATCGCGGCGTCGACGGGAAGGCCCGGCTTGATGTCGGTGATCGCCAGGAGCGCCGGAAGGAACGCCGCGATCAGCACCACATCGCGGCGCGTGAACTGCAGATCGCGATCCCGCAGGAGCGTGCAGACGGCGATCACGATCGCGCACGGGATGAGCGCCCAGAGGACGTTGCGGTGGATGGTCACGAGCCAGAGCGTGACGACGGGAGTGATGACGATTGCATTGACGGGCCAGGAGCGCGGCGCGTGCACGAGGCGCCGGATCAGCGGACGAAACACGAGCGGCATCAGGATCGGCAGGAGCATCAGTCCCGCGATCCAGCGGAACGGGCCGTGCGCGTCGAAGCCTTGCGCGCGTGCGGTGCCCGGCAGTTGATCGGGAGTGGCGGGTTGGTTCCAGATCGCGATCAGCGCGATGCCGATCGCCAGTCCCCAAACCGCAAACGCGATCGACAAGAGCCGTTCACGGCGCGTCACTCCGCTCCCGCCTTATCGAGGAGGAACCGCACCACCAGCTCCTCCGCCCAATACTCGCAGCGCCACGGAGCATCGCCGCTGATGAAGCCGACGTGGCCTCCCGTGGCCGTGTTGCGGAAATCAACAGCCGCGGATGCCGCGGCTTTCACGCGCGGCAGCACGGCCGGCGGCAGGAACGGATCGTCCGCGGCGTTGAGCGCGAGCGTCGGCGTGGTGATGCGGCCGACGTAGTGCATCGAGCTGGAACGCGTGTAGTAATCGTCGGCGCCGGTGAATCCGTGCAGCGGCGCCGTGGCCGATTCGTCGAACTCGACGAACGTGCGCGAGCGCAGCACGCGCGCCAGATCGAGAAGCGGCGCGATGTCGGGACGCGACACTTTCTTCTTCAGCGTGCTGAGGAAGCGCGAAACGTAGAAACGTCCGGACGCCGTGCCGTCGAGGAGGCGCGCGCCGGCGCCGAGATCGTACGGCACCGAGAGCGTGGCCGCGGCCGCGATCAGAGTCTGACCGGGATGCTCGCCGAGCCACTTGAGCAGCACGTTTCCGCCGAGGGAGCCGCCGAATGCCGCGAGACGCCGGTGGGGCATGCGCGCGGCGAGCGTGCGGGCCACGAAATCGAAATCGCCCGTGTCGCCCGAATGGTAGAAGCGCGGGCGGCGGTTCGGCAGCATGCGCGTGACGTCGTTCGGATCGCGCGCGCAGGAGCGGAAATTCATCGCCGTCGCCGAATAGCCGTGCCGCGCGATCACCGAGAGGATGCCCTGCATGTAGACCGAGTACGAGCTTCCCTCGAGGCCGTGCATGAGAATGAAATGAGTTCCTCGGAGTTCCTCGGAGTTCCTCGGAGTGGATCGCCCTCTTCTTCCCCGAGGAACTCCGAGGAACTCCGAGGGACCCGAGGAACCGCGTCAAGATGATCCAGCAGCAGCTCATCGCCGTCGGGCGTCTCCAGCGATTCGCGGCGGAACGAGACCAGCTTGCGCGAACGCGCGATGCGCCCCCAGATGGTCTGGAAGTGCGGGCCGGGGAGAAACCATGCAGGGGCGAATTCGGTCGACATGAGACGCTGGCCCAATTCTAGTACCCGTGCAAACCGATGCTCCTCGCGGCCGCATTGCTGCTCGCCCAAACCTCGGAAACGATCACCGTCACCGCGACCCGCACGGAGACGCGCGTGGCCGACACGCCCGCGAGCGTGGTGGTGCTGTCGCGCGAGGCGTTGCAGAGCTCCGCGGCGCCGGCGCTCGACGACGCGCTGCGGCAGGTCGCGGGGTTCACGCTCTTCCGGCGCACCGGCAGCCGCACCGCCAATCCGACGGCGCAGGGCGTGACGCTGCGCGGAGTCGGCGCGAGCGGCGCATCGCGCGCGCTGGTGCTCGATGACGGCGTGCCGCTGAACGATCCGTTCGGCGGATGGGTGTACTGGGGACGCGTTCCGCGTGCGGCCGTCGATCGCGTGGAAGTGCTGCGCGGCGGTGCCTCTGACCTGTATGGCAGCTCCGCGATGGGCGGCGTGATCCAGTTCGTGCGACGCAGGTCGGGCGGAATCGATGTCGATGTCTCCGCGGGCTCGCAACGAACCGGCACGGCGTCGCTCTTCGCGGCGGGCGATGGGTGGAGCGTCGCGGCGGATTATCTGACCACCGGTGGATACGTGCCGGTGCGGCCGGAGGATCGCGGTGCGGTCGACGTCGAGGCGGATGTGCGGCACCTGGCGCTCGATGCGACCGTCCGCCGCGGCGGCGCGTTTCTGCGGGCGTCGCACTATCGCGAGTGGCGCAACAACGGCACGCCGCTGCAGGTGAATGACACGACGCTGCGGCATCTCGCGATCGGCGGCGATCTTTCGCTCTCCGGCGGCGCGCTGGCGCTGCGTGCGTACGGCAGCGATCAGGATTACTACCAGACCTTCTCCGCCATCTCCGCCGATCGCAATAGCGAGCGCCTGACCGTCGAGCAGCGCGTGCCGTCGCACGGACTGGGCGGCAGCGCGCAGTTCACGCGCGCGTTCGGCGAGAAGCATGTCGTGGTCTCGGGCATCGAATTTCGCGAGGCCGAAGGGGTGAGCGATGAGCTGCGCGGCACGAATCGCATCGAAGCCGGCGGGCGGCAGCGGACGGGCGCGGTGTATCTCGAAGACCTCTTCGCGGTGACGCCGTCCGTTTCGGTGACGGCGGGCGTGCGCGGTGATGTGTGGGGGAGCGAGACGCAGCTCAATCCGCGGCTGTCATTGTTGTGGCGCCGCTTTTCGGTATCGGCGTACACGGCGTTCCGCGCGCCGACGCTCAACGAGCTCCATCGCGGCTTCCGCGTCGGCAACGTCGAGACGCTGCCGAACGCGGACCTGCAATCGGAGGAGCTGACCGGCTTCGAGCTCGGCGCACGCGCGCGCCATGCGCGGCTGACGCTGTTCCTGATGACCGTCAGCGACACGATCGCGAACGTGACGCTGTCGCAGACTCCCGCGCTGATCACCCGCCGCCGCGACAACCTCGGGCGCACGCGCTCGATCGGCGCGGAGCTCGATCTCGAGTGGCGGCATCGCGACTGGCACCTCTCCTCGGGATGGCTGTTCGTCGATGCCACCGTGCGCGACGGCGATCTGCGCGGCAAGCGCGTCCCGCAGGTGCCGCGCGTGCAGGCCACCGCGCAGGCGATGTGGAAACGGATCGGCGCGCAGCTGCGATGGACGTCGGTGCAGTTCGATGACGATCGCAACGAGCTCGAGCTCGGCGCGGCGCTGATCGTCGACCTGATCGCGTCGCATCCGATCTCGCGCGCGGTCGATCTCACGTTCGCAATCGAGAACGTGACCGATACCGGCGTCGAGGCGAGCGCGACGCCGGTGATCACGCTCGCGCAGCCGCGGGCGTGGCGGGTGGGCGTGCGTTTTGGAGTGGTACCGCACTCCACAGATAATTGCGCCCATGGCGTGGCGCATCGAAAAGCAGTCCGACGGCAGGTTTGCGATCTTCTCCACGCGGTTGCGCGACTACATCGTCATCGACGCCGACGCGCAGAAAATCGAGCAGATCTACGCGGAGAAAGGCATCGAGGTCTACCTCGCCAGCGCACGCGCGCAGATGGCGAAGGAGCTGCCTGTCTCCGAAGCAGGGGAGCGGTTGATCGACGAGAGCCGGAAGCACGGCACGCCGAAAGAGCCGCCCGACCCGATCGGAGCGACCGGTTTCACACGCGGCGACGCTTCGTAGCGGGCTTCTTCTCCGACTCTTCCCATGCCTCGACGCCCGGCACCGTGCAGCGGGGGATCTTTTCGCCGAGCGTCTCTTCGATCTTGCGCACCATCGGCAGATCCTGCCAGGTGGCGATCGTGGCCACGATGCCTTTCGCGCGTCCGCGGGCCGTGCGGCCGGCGCGGTGCACGTAGTCCTCGACGTTCTCCGGGATGTCGAAGTTGATCACGTGCTCGATGCCGGGGATGTCGATGCCGCGGCCGGCGATGTCGGTGGCCACCAGGATGCGATGTTCCCCTTCGCGGAACGTCTTCAGCGCGTCGACGCGCTTGTTCTGCGACTGGTCGGCGTGGATGCGCGCCACCGGATGTCCCTTGCGATCGAGCACGGCGTACAGCCACTCCGCGTCGATCTTGCGGCGCGTGAAGACCAGCGTCGAGCCGAGCTCCTGATCGAGCAGCGCCAGCAGGCAGTTGCGCTTGTCCGCTTCCTTGACCACGTACAAACGGTGCGTGATGCCTTCGGCGGCGCCGCCGGGCGGCATGATGTCGATGCGCATCGGATCGCGCATGAAGTCGCGCGCGATCATCTCGATCGAATCGGGCATGGTCGCGGAGAACATCATGGTGTGGCGGTCGCGCGGAAGGCGGCGCAGGACGTCGCGGATCTGCGGAAGAAATCCGAGGTCGAGCATGTGGTCCGCTTCGTCGAGGACCAGCAGCTCGACCTTCGACAGATCGACCGTGCGGCGATTCACGTGATCGAGCAGGCGTCCCGGCGTGGCCACGACCACGTCGGGTTGCGCGCGCAGCGCCTCGAGTTGCGGCTTCATGCGCACGCCGCCGATGAGACAGGCGGTCTGCAGGTTGTGGTTCTTGCCGAAGAGATCGAGGAAGGCTTTGGTCTGCAGCGCGATCTCGCGCGTCGGCGCCATGATCAGGCCGCGTACGCCGTTGCCGTGCGTCAGGCGCTCGGCCATCGGCAGCACGAACGCGGCGGTTTTGCCGGAGCCGGTCTGGGCCAGGCCGATCACGTCGCGGCCGGTCAGCGCGGTGGGGATGACGGCGGCCTGAATGGGTGTGGGATGAACGAAGCCGATCTTTTCGATCGTGGCCACGACCTCGGCGGAAAGCCCGAGGCTGGTGAAGGTCGTGTCGACTGTGTCGACCGGATGCTGCGGTATGGCTGCTGTGTGCATGCTTATCGAAAGACTCTCATATAGATGCCGGCGTTGAGGACGAGCACGAAGATTCCGATGGCGATCTCGAGCCCGCGCGTCATGCCGGCGGGGTAGATGACGGGCATGATGTAATGCGCGACGAACCCGCCGCTGTAGCCGGCCCGACCGGCCCTCAGCAGGAAGAAGTTCTCCCACCGGGTGAGCGGACAATACCAGCTGAACCACTCGATCAGCACACCCCACACCGCCGCCGGCAGGTGAATCCAAAGCAATCGCGGCCACCGTAACACCAGAAATCCTCCGAAAATGACGAAGAGGATGAAGAGGAGATGGGCGGTGGCGATCACGGTCGCGGCGATTTGGTAGGACATGCGTTTCATCGAAGTCGCAGAGTCTCAAAGTCTCAAAGTCTCAAAGGATAACCGCGCCGCCTTTGAGACTTTGCGACTTTGAGACTTTGCGACTCCCTATAATGCCCCCCGTGAAACGGTCCCTCCCCCTGGTCTTCCTCCTCCTGGCATCCGCCTGTTCGCTCGTTCGCCGGCCGGCGGAGCCGGTGCATGTGGTCATCGTGGGGACGACGGACGTACATGGCTGGTTCAACGGGCACGTCGAGACGCCGCCGGGAGGTGGGGAGGGTGTGCTGTGGGGCGGGCTGCCGATTCTGGCCACGCACATCGAGGCGTTGCGCGAGCAGCATGACGGGCGCGTGCTCGTGGTCGACTCGGGCGATATGTTCCAGGGCACGCTCGAGTCGAATCTGTTCGAAGGCGAGGCGGTCGTGCGCGGCTACAACGCCATCGGCTACACGGCGGCCGCGGTCGGCAATCACGAGTTCGACTTCGGCCCGGTCGGTCCCGAGCCGATTCCCCGCAAGCGCGACGACGACGCCCTCGGCGCGCTGAAGCGCAACGCGGCGCTGGCCATGTTCCCGCTGCTCTCCGCGAACATGGTCGAGAAGGCCAGCGGCAAGACGCCGTCGTGGGCGAAGCCATCGACGCTGGTCCGCGCCGGCGGCGCACGCATCGGAATCATCGGACTCTCCACCCCCGACACGCCCGCCGTGACGATGGCCGTCAACGTCGAGTCGCTCTCCTTCACCGATCCCGTCGCGGCCACCATCGCCGAGGCGCGCAAGCTGCGCGCGCAAGGCGCGGATGCGGTGATCGTGATCGCACACATCGGCGGGCGCTGCACCGACCTGAGCAACGAGCACTCGCTCGACTCCTGCCAGCTGCAGGCGGAGGCGATGGAACTGCTCGAGAAACTGCCGCCGAACACCATCGACGCGTTCTTCGCCGGGCACACGCACGCCAACATGCGCCACTACGTGAACGGCATCCCCACCGTGCAGGGGCTGGCCATGAGCCGCGAGTTTTCGGTGGTCGATCTCTGGATCGATCCCGCGGCCGACCGCGTCACGAAAAGCGAGATGCGCCCGCCGACGATGATCTGCGCGTTCGTGTACGAGGGGACGGAGCTTTGCGATCCGCGCACCGCTCCGAAAGGCGCGAAGCTCGTGCCGCGCGTGTTCGGCGGAGAGACCGTCAAGCCCGATGTGCGCGTGGCGGCGGTGCTCGATCCCTATCTCCGCCGCGTGGCCGCGAAGCGCGATTCGAAAGTGGGCATCGTGACCCGCGCCGCCTTCACCCGCGAGTACTCGGCCGAGTCTCCGCTCGGCAATCTGATCGCCGACGCGTTGCGCCGATCCGCAGGCGCCGACATCGGAATCATGAACTCCGGCGGCATCCGCACCGATCTGCCCGCGGGCGACCTGACCTACGGCGACATCTTCGCCGTCAGCCCATTCGACAACTATCCCTCGCTGGTGATCATGACCGGCGCGCAGTTCCTCGACCTCCTGCGCGCCACGAGCACCGGACAGCGCGGCATCATGCAGGTCAGCGGCGTGCGCTACACGTTCGACGCGTCGAAGAAAGGGCTGGAGCGGTTCCGGAACGCGGTGCTCGACAACGGAACGCCGATCGATCCCGAAAAGCTCTACACCGTGATCATGCCCGACTTCATCGCCGCCGGCGGCGATGGGGCAGCCGAGGTCATGAAGGGCATCCCGCCGGACCGCATCCAGACCTCGTTCGCCGCGCCGATCCGTGACGTGCTGATCGAGCAGCTCGCGGCGCAGAGCGGGCCGCTCGAGCCGAGAGTCGAGGGACGGATCACGGTGCTCAACCGGCCGGCGCCGTAGGCGTGACGGTGCCGCGGCGGATCCGTTTCGCGACCAGCCAGAGCAGCCACACCATCAGCGCGATCGCGAACGGCACGAGCAGCGGCGTGAAGATCGCCAGCAGCGAGAGCATCAGCGAGATCACGTCTTCGATCAGCGACAGCAGCGGGTTCGCGCATCCGAACGTTGCCGCCGAGGACGCGACGCGCGTGCCGGCTTTCAGGGTGTGAAATCCGAGCGAGGTCGGCGCGCCGATCATCAGCCCGACCACGGCCGCCACGCTGGGGTTTACATCCGCACCGGTGAGCACCGAGGCGGTGGCGACGGTCGCGGCGAGCGGACGCACGAACGTGCCGATCGAGTCGAGGAAGTGATCGACCGCCGGAACCTTGTCCGCGATGATCTCCACGATGGACGCGACGATCAACACGATGATCGCGGTGTCGGACGAGAGCCAGTCGAACTTCTGCCCCAGCTCGATGCCGGCGATGTGGAATCGCGCGGCCGCGGACAGGAGCAGCAGCGGGAGAAAGGTGTTCAATCCCGTCGATGCGGACAGCCCCAGCCCGAGGAGCACGGCGAGGACGATGGCGGTCGGTTCCACGTAGGGATATTACGACGGCGCAGGGACAGTGTTTCTGCGCTCGACCGCGAGATCGAGCTGGCGCCTCAGGAAATCGGCGAACGGAATCCCCACCACCGCCAGCTCC
This sequence comes from uncultured Acidobacteriota bacterium, assembly GCA_946887105.1. The sequence goes on from CAMPKJ010000005.1 coordinate 35,191, forward strand.
TGCGGCACGAGCGAGCTCGTCGTCAGGCCAGGGAGCGTGTTCGTCTCGAGGAAGTAAACGCCGTCGTCCGCCGCGACGAAATCGCTGCGCGAGTAGCCTTCGCAGCCGAGCGCGACGTGTGCGGCCACCGCGGCCAGCTGTGTTTCCCGCGCGAGCTGGCCGGGAATCGCGGCGGGACAGATCTCGCGCGTGCCGGCGCCGAGGTACTTCCCCTCGTAGTCGAAGGCACGGTTCGGATCGACTTCGATCTCGATCACCGGCAGCGCGACCGGCTGATCGCCCTCATCGAGTACGCCCACGGTCAGCTCGCGGCCGCGGATGAACTGCTCGACGAGGTACGGAATGCCGAGCGTGGCGATCTGCCGCGCGATGTCGTCCGCGTCGCCGTCGCGACCGAGAAAGAACAGCCCGCGGCTCGAGCCGGCGGCGAGCGGCTTGAGGACGATGCGCTCGTGACGCGAAAGCATGTCGTCGATCACGCCGCGAATGTCGTTCGCGTCGCGCGCCACGCGCGACTCCGCGATGCGCACCTTCCCGCGCACGAGCTCCTTCGCGCGATCCTTGTCGAACGCCGCCGCGCTGGCCGCGGAGCCGGAGCCGGTGAACGCCAAGCCGCGCGTTTCGAGCATCCGCTGCACGGTCCCGTCCTCGCCGCCGGTGCCATGAAACGCGAGCAGGAACACCGGATCGTCGACCGGCAACGTATCGAAGGCCTGCTCGAGATCGGGAAAGATCGCCGGCCGCGAAGGGACGAAGTCGGTCACGAACGGCCTCTCGTGCGCGAGCACCTCGAGCACCGCCACATCGTGAACCGCGCCATCGGGCGCCTGAAACCACGCCAGACAATTTCCGTCGAGCGCGCGAAGCACGTTCTGCGCGGACGCGACGGAAACGTGGCGTTCGTCGGAGGTGCCGCCGAATAAGACGATGGTTTGCATCGGCGCGGATGGGTGCAAGGGGATTGCCGGAACGGGTTGTCAGTTGTCAGTGGTCGGTTGTCTGTGAGCCGTCGCACGAGCGATACCGCACAGACAACTGACAACCGACCACCGACAACCGCGGCGCAGCCGCGCCTAGTACCGCTGCCCGCACTCCGGACAGAACTTCGGACTCCCTTCCGCCTCGTGTCCGCATTGCGCGCAGGCGCGTTTGGGCGACAGCGGGGCGCCGCAGTCGTGACAGAACTTGCCGCCTTGCGTTTTCGCGCCGCATTCGCCGCAGACGGCGCCGCTGACGGTCTTGATGTCGCGCTGTTTCGTCCAGTCGACGGTGCGCGCTTTCTCGTGAATCTGTTCGCGCGCGGCCTCGGCCTGCGCGGCGGCCATTTCTTCGTCGAGGTCGGGCGCGCAGCCTTCGCAGAGCCCGGCCTTGTTGTTCCAGCAGGTCGGCTTGCAGACCCAGTTGCCGCAGCGCGTGCACTGCTTGAACGTCGGCGCGATCTCCGCGACCGCGTCCTTCAGCGCGGCATCGTGGGCCGGCCCGCCGACGGCGCGCTGCACTTCGTACGCGCTGTCTGCGACGCGTCCGAAAACGCCGCCGAACAAACCGCCGGCGACGCGGGCGGCCGAGCCGAGCATGCCCATCTTCGAGGTCTGGAAGGAGGACATGTAGCCGTTGCCGCACTTCTCGCAATAGAACTTGAACTGGTACCCGCGATCGGTGGAAAGGTCTTCGTGATTGTCGGTGAATGGGATGGGGCCGGACATGAGAAATAGCTTAGCATCCGGCCCCGATGAGGAGGCAAGACGCCGCGGCCGCACTCGCGTTCATCGTGCTGAGCGTGGGCATGACCTGGCCGCTGGCGCTGCATCTCGATCGCGCGGTGTCCGATCCCGGCGATCCGTATCTCACCATCTGGATCCTCGACTGGGACTGGTGGGCGACCTTCCGCGCGCCGCTGTCGCTGTTTCATGCGAATGCGTTTCATCCGGCGAAGTACTCGCTCGCATTCAGCGAGAACATGTACGGTCTGGCGCTGCTGCTCTTCCCTCTGCGCTCGATCGGTGTCGATGCTTTCACGGCGCACAGCATCGCGGTGCTGGCCGGCTTCGCGTTCTCCGGCTTCGGCGCCTACATCCTCGGCAGCCGCATCACCGGTTCGTGGATCGCCGGAATGGCGGCGGGCGTGTTCTACGCCTTCGTGCCGTTCCGCTTCACGCACCTCTCGCACGTGCAGCACATCTGGGGCGGCTGGCTGCCGCTGATGCTGGCCGCGCTGCTCGCGTATGCGCAACGGGCGCACGCGGACGAGCCGAGGCGCAAAAGCGCCATCGCCTTCGCGGCGCTGTTCGTGATGAACGGGCTGACCAACATCCACTATCTCTTCTTCGGCGCGCTGGCGACGGCCATCACCGCCGCGCTGCTCCTGCCGCGCAGCAAGTGGCGCGAGATCGCCATCGCCACCGGCGTCGGATTGCTCGTGCTCGTGCCGTTTCTCTATCCGTACGCGGCAGTGGCGAAGCTGTACGGCATGCAGCGGACGTGGGATGAGGTGGCGCGCTTCTCCGCCACCGCGAGCGACTGGCTGCCCAGCGCCAACACCGAGCCCGAGCTGTGGCTCTATCCGGGCGCGCTCGCGTATGTCGCGGCGGCGCTCGCGCTCATCGTCGCGCGCAGGCAACAGGCACAACTGACCCTGGCACTGCTCTGGATCGCCATCGGCTTCCTCGGATCTCTGGGATTGCATTTCGTATTTCACGAGTTCCTCTTCGGCGCCGTGCCGGGATTCCGCGCGGTGCGCGTGCCGGCGCGCTGGGCGGTGATCGCGTACATCGGCTTCGCGATCCTGATCGCGCTCGTCACCGCCGCCGCGGCGCGCCGCAATCGCTGGCTGGCGCTGCTCGTGCCTGTCGCGTTCACGGTGACGCTCTGGCAGGCGCCGATCCGCTGGTATCTCGCCGATCCGCGCACGCCGGACGTACACCGCTGGCTGGCCACGCAGCGCGTGAGCGCCATCGCGGAGATGCCGATCGACACCGGCGCGAGCGAATACGAGTACCTGTGGCGCGCGACGGCACACCATCAGCGGACCGTCAACGGCATCTCCGGTTTCGCGCCGCCGGGCCGCGCGGAGCTCGGTGCGATGTCGAAGGCGACGCCGATCCCCGATGCGTTCGTCGATGCGTTGCGCGATGCCGGTGTGGAGTTGCTGATCGTGCACGCCGATCCGCTTGGCGAGCGCGCGCCCGTCGTGCGCGAGTGGCTGCGGCGCGAGCTCGATCGCGGACGGCTGACGTTCGTGCAGCGCTTTCATTCGCCGATCGCGGGCGACTGGGTGTTCCGCATCGGCGGAGAAGCCCCTGCAGCTCGCGATGCGCGGCTCGACGCGTTTCTCGCCGGCCAGGACACCTGCGGCGACGGCACGATGGGTGCGCTCGATTTCCCGCCGGCGCGCATCCGCTTCGAGCATGGGGCGGCCATCTTCTCGGGCTGGACCATGTCGCCGCACGGCATCCGCGGCGTCGATCTCTGGTTCGACAACCGCACGACGCGGCATCGCGCGAAGCTCGTCCGCGATCCGCTCCTCGACCTCCGCTGCGCGGGCACGCCAGGCCTGACGCGCACCCGCTATCTGGCGACGTTCGATCGCCGCCCCGCGGGCGTGCGCCGCAAGACCGACGTGCAGGTCGAGGTGACGGACGGGCGCGGGGAGACGTCGGTGTTCGACGACCGCTGGATCACGTGGGAGTGAGCGCTACCGCACGCACCACGCCAGCAGCGAGAGCATGAGGTTCTCCGCGACGCGCAGTGGCTCGACGCGGCGCTCGAGGAGAGCGCCGAAACAGCCGCAGTCGGCGCCCCCCTTTCCCTGAACGAGAAACCACGCCAGCCCTGCCGCGAAGGTCAACAGCAGGACCGCCGCCGCGCCGCCGGCCGCGCGGCGATAGGGGCGGATCAGCAGGCCCGCGGCGATCGTCAGCTCGAGAAACAGGATGCCCAGTGCGAGCGGCCACGCCCAGCGCATGGCGATGCCGAGCGTCTCGAGTTGAAACGCGAACGCCGCCGGATGGGCCAGCTTGCCGATGACGCTGAGCGCGAACACCAACACGATCACCGCCCACGCGGCGCGGGAGAGCCAACCGTTCATCCGACGACCTGTTGGAAGAGATACACGAAGCCGATCCGGAAGCCGTGAAACACCAGAGCGCTGCCCGCTGCGATGGCGGCGGCCGTCTTCGCATCGAGCTTCTCGCTCTTGTGGATGGCGATGGTCACGACGAAGACGAACCACAGGTCGAACAGGTTGACGGTATCGACGAGCATGCGGAAGGCCGGGCTGCCGTCCGGGAACACCAGGCCGAGTCCGAGCGCCGGCTGCAGGCTTTCCGGGCCGCTGATCGAGTCGAGGCCGCGCAGCGTCAGCAGGACGAACGTGAAGATCGCCTTCAGGCCATAGATGAGCCATCCATACGCCGCGGCCACGAAGAGATTCGTGAAACGGCACAGATGCCCGAGAGACAGCGAGACCAGGTACAGGAGACCGGCCATGACGGTGACGGTCAGCACGGGCGTCACCACGCCGCCGGCGTATTGGAGCCACATGCGGCCTTCCAGGAGGCTGGCCGGATTGTGCGCGTATTGCGCGGCCACGCTCTCCGGCAGCGTGCGGAAAATGGCCTGCACGACATACGGCAGTTGCGCGCGGATCAATGCAATTTTCACCAGCGCCAGCACGACCAGCGGAACGATGGCGTAGGAAGCGCGAAGCGGCGACGCGAAAAAGCGTTCCGGGAATCCGACGGTCTGCCACAGTCCGTGCAGTGCGTGTTTCCCCGTCGGGGCGGGAATGGGATTATCGAAGGTGGTCATGGGTTCGTCCTTTGAGAATTCGTTTGAGCGATGGTTTCCAGCCGGCGGGAGCGCCGGTCCGGCGCGACGATGTCGAGGAAGACCGATTCGAGATCGGTCCGGTCGCCGCTTGATGGTTCCGTCATGAGCCGTGCATGGGCACGGAGCGTTTCGCGATTTCCATGGAGCGCGATGCTGCCGCGGTGGATCAGTGCGAAGTCGGAGCAGATGTCCTCGAGCAGCGGCAGGATGTGCGAGCTCACGAGCAGCGTACAGCCCGCGGCCAGGAGCTGCGCCAGGATGTCTTTCATCGTGTAAATCCCGAGGAGATCGACGCCTTCGAACGGCTCATCGAGGATGAGGATCGACGGATCGCCGATGAGGGCATTCGTAAAGGCGAGTTTCTTGCGCATGCCGGTCGAATAGCTGCCGATGGGCCGGTCGAGCGCGTCGGTCAGCTCCAATACCGCGGCCATTTCGAGCATGCGCGCGCGGGCGACCTGTTTGTCGACGCCGAGCAGTCCCGCCGTGCACGAGAGCTGCTCCCGGCCCGTCAATAGGTCGAACAGCGGCAGCGCCTCCGGCATGCATCCCAGTGCGCGGCGCGCGGAGAGATCATCGACGGCGTTGCGGCCATTGAGAAGGATTTCGCCCGCGTCGGGGCGGGCCAGGCCGCAGACGATGCGCAACAGGGTCGATTTGCCGGCGCCATTCGGTCCGACCAGTCCCAATGCCGTTCCCGGAGCAACGGTGAGCGAGACCGCCGACAATGCGCGGAGGCGGCCATAAGACTTGCTGATGTCGCGGATTTCGATCATGGCAGTACCGATTTCAGGATTTCTTCGCGGCGGTGCCGTACCAGAATCGCGGCAGCACGCGCGAGGGATAGGCGAGCGATGACCGTCAGCAGGACCAGCGCTCCGCCGATTGCGAGGAGCGCGTGGTCCGTAATGCGGCCGCGGTCATATAGCATCGACACGCCGCCGGCAACGGCCAGGAAGACTGTGGAAGCGAGCCCTGTGGCCAGCGTTGCGGCGGGCGAGAGATAGTCGCCCGAGATCCGCCGCGGATCCGCGCCGCGCGGAAACAGAATGCTGATGATCCGCCCGGCCGCGGCAATCCACAATGCATAGGCGAGGGCGGCGCAAATGATGAAGCCAGCGAGATGCGTACGCGGCGGCTGCGTCGCCGCGACGAGCATCGAGGCCCAGCCAATCAGCAGCGAGACCAGCGCCAGCGTCCATAATGTCCGCTCTTTGGCAGCCATGACGTCGCCGAGGCTGACGGGAAGGGTCCAATGGCACTGAAATCCTGCGCCATCGGGTCCGAAGAGATTGCTGAAAAACGCGGAGAGCAGAAGAAGCGGCAACAGAGAGAGGGCGAGGAGAGGGAGCAAGGGTCCATCCGCCGCCACTCGCGTTCCCAATGCGATGAAGAGACCGATTCCGAAGAGCCAGAAGCCGAGCAGCCGGCCCGATCGCAGCGCGAGCACCAGTTCGCGTCCGTACAGAGAACGGGTGACCGGACGGTCTGCAAAGATCTGCGCCGCGGTGTTGTCGCTGTTTTCGTAACGGATCGACAGCGTGGCTTCCGCGGCGATCATCGAGGCCACGGACAGCGTCAGCACGATCAATGCTGCCGGATGCGATCGTGCGTGCAGGGCGAACCAGGCAGGTGGCACGAGGGCGAGGAATGACGTTCCGGCGAGGATTCTCCAGGCACGCGGCAGGTATCGGGTCACCGCGGCCGCACTGGAGAACATCAGGCACAGCAGGAACAATGCTGTAATGAACGGGAACGCGGCGGGGAGACCCAGCCAGGCATTGAGAAACGCGACGACCGGAATCAGGACCACGAGGCACACGGCCGCCTGACGGCCGGCGAGGTGTCTCGCGGCGACCGTCAACGCCATTTCCATGTGAGTACGGCCGGACGTGCGTAAGACGTCGGAGATCCGCCGGCCGACGGCCAGGTGGCCGGAGAGAAAGCAGAAGGCGAAGACGGTGCAGCAGGCGATCCATGCAATGACTGTCAGGACGCTGCGGCTCTGGAACGGGTGAGCGCGCACGAAGCGGCCCAGTTCACCGGCCGAGGACGTGAGATTGAGCAACAGGGCCGCGCCGAGAAACGCCACCAGAAGGTTCTGGCGCCCTTCCCGTTGCAGTGCGCGTACGAGCAGTTTCCAGTCGAGCGCAAGCACGCTCCTCACCAGCCCGGAAAGGGGACTCCCAGGTGACGACACCTCGGTCGCAATCGACGCGATTCGGGCCTGACCTTGCACCTGAGAGTCCGTGAGCATTAGTTGTAGCAGTAGGCGTACGACGCACCCGTGGCGATGGCCAGGGCGGGAAGGTTGCCGGTCACAGCGGCGATCACGCCGAGAACCATGAACTCGCCGCAGCAGTTGTTGGTGCCGATGCCGAAGCAGGCGCGGGCGCCATGGACGTCAACCGACGTCGCCGCGGCCGGGGTGTTCACGGGTGCAACAGTGGCCGCGCTGGCGGTCGAGAGGCCGGCCACGGTCAGCAGGGAAAACACGACCAGGGTAGAGAGGACCTTACGCATGGGAGACTCCTTTAGATGGTTTCTGTCGTTGCCTCGCCCACAATGCGCCCGAGGTGCCGGTCAGGTCCGGACGCATTGAAGCGGAGATTGGATTCTTTGGGAGACTGCGGAAAAATGACCACGTGCCCCGTCCAGTCGCGTGTCAGGTAGCGGGAGCCGGCCTGCATGCGGCCGAGGTCCGGATCGATCACGATCACGCCACCGCCGGAAGTGCGGCGCTCCAGGACCACGTAATGCGTTCCGATGAGCGCAATGGCGGGCAGTACGAGAGCGTCGATGCGATCCTGCGGAACCTGGAGTGCCTTCGCGTCCAGACCGGCTTCATGGCTCGCTGCAACGATTTGCGACGGCGACCAGCCGGTGCGGCCGTAGTTCACAGGCTGCGTCGATTCTGTGACGGCCACGCCGCGTAATGCGAAGACCGCTCGCAATGCGGCCGGGCCGCAGTCTGCCGGTCCTTCCTGCAGCTCGACGCCGTTGTCGGACAGGAGCTGTCCGCCGAGAAAATACGCCTTCATGCTCCGTACCGGGCGCAGCCGCGAGCGCAACACCGTCGCGGTCAGCGGCACTGCCGCTACTGTGAATGCGGCCAGGAGCAGGAGCGTGCGTGCGGCGGTTTTATTGGGCGAAAACATGGGCGACATTGGACGGGCGCGGTCCGCGCCATTTCTGGACGAGCACGCCGCGGGCATTCATCAGCAGGCCGGTGGGGGTGCGGAAATCGCCGTGAGTGCGTTCCAGCACACCGCCGGCATCGATGACGGTCTGCTTTTGCAGCCGGGGAAAGGCGCTCATGAACTCGCGGGTGGCGTCGGGTGTACTGAGCGAGACGATCGTGACGCGGGAAAAGGGCTCATTGGAGCGCTGCATCTCCTCGAGCTCCGCGCGGCAGATCGGACATGATGCGCTCACAATGAGCCACACGTGCTGCGCGGGAACCGTGACCGGGTTTCCATCGAGGGCGCGCGCGGTGAGCGGCGCGATGCGATCGCCCGCCGCGAGCGATTCCGGAGCGCGCGTGGCGCTGATGTATGCGATCACGGCCGCCGGAATGCAGATCACGAGGGCCAACAGCCACAGTGCGCGTTTGCGGTTCGGAGTGGCCGGTGTGTGGACGGAGTTCGACTGAAGTTCGTTCATCTGGGCGCAGTTCGAGCGTCGAGGCGGTCCACTACGACAGAGCGTGGCCGCGAATCGTACGCGATAGTTATTTGCTGTGTTAACTGCTGAGGGGCGCAGTTTAAACAGCCGTGTGGAGGGCTGTCAAGACGCTTTTCGGGGAAATGTACTGGACGGACGGCCGGTAAGAACGCCCTATGCCGGTATGTAATCGATTACAACGGAATTTCATTATGAATCGATCGGGCGCGCGTACGATTTCAACAGCCCGCAGTGCGTGCATCGATACGTCACCACCTCGAGATTCGGCTTCCCGCTGGTCTTCAATCCGCTCCAGAACGAACGCTCGGGCCTGCCACCGATCCACGACGCGATGTGGCGGCTGTCGAAGTGGCCGCGGTCGAGAATGAATCCTTCTTCCATGGTGCCCGAGCATTCCGGGCAGACTGGCTCGCTCATTCGAGTTCCCTCCACCGCGCCATTCAATCACGCCCGCGCGCGGGGCGGTTCGTGGTTTCTGTTAGCATCCGCCCGCCAAAACGAAGGAGGAATCATGCGCAAAACCATTACCCTTGCCGCCGCGCTCATCCTGACCACGAGCGCGTACGCTCAGCAGATCCGCACGCCGCGGCCGAGCCCGTCGGCCACGCTCATGCAGACCGTCGGCCTGACCGACGTCACCATCAAGTACAGCCGTCCGGGCGTGAAGGGGCGCGCCATCTGGGGCGCGCTCGTGCCGTACGACAAGGTCTGGCGCACCGGCGCCAACGAGGCCACCACCATCACGTTCAGCGACGACGTGACCGTCGAAGGGCAGAAGCTCCCGAAGGGGACGTACAGCCTGCACACCGTTCCCGGCCAGACCCAGTGGGGCGTCATCTTCAACAGCGTGGCCGATCAGTGGGGCAGCTACAGCTACGACGCGGCGAAGGACGTGCTGCGCGTGAACGTCACGCCGCAGGCCGCGCCGCACGCGGAGTGGATGACGTTCGAGGTGCCGGAGATGACCACCGACACCGCCAAGGTCGTGCTGCGCTGGGAGAAGATCGCGGTGCCGTTCACGATCGACACCGACTCCACCGCGCGCACGATGGCGCAGTTCAAGGCGGCGCTGAACCCGCAGCCGGATTGGCGCACGCCGTACATGGCCGCCAATTTCGCATTCGACAACAAGGGCGTGGCCACCGACGCCGAGATCATGTCGTGGCTCGATCAGTCGCTGAAGGCGAACCAGAACATCGCCAACCTCTTTCTGCGTGCGCGTCTGGCGGAGCGCTCGGGCAACAAGGCGGACGCGATCCGCTACGGCGAGATGGCCATCGCCGCGGCCACGCCGCAGCAGGCCGACTTCGCCTCCGAAGTGCGCCGCAACGTCGAGAACTGGAAGAAGTAACGCTCACCGGACCGCTTTTTCAGCAAGCGGATCCAAAGAGCGGAACGCTTCCCGCAGCTCATCGTCCGTGAGGAGATCGAGCTGCGGGAGCAGCGGTTTCGTCCGATCGATGCGCGCGATCGCACCCGCGTTCGCGCGCATCCATTGCTCCACTCCCCGCAGCGCGCGCTCGTTGGCCTTGGCGTGCGCGCCTTCGCCGCCGAGCATGGCAAGGATGGCGCCCATCGCCGCGCGCGGAGCCGGAGCAAACGCAACCTCGGAGAGCTTGGCGCGGTACTCCAGCTCTTCGCGATCGTCGATTCCGAAGACCTGCTTGTCGATCGCATGACGCCCTTCGTGCGCCCAGATCGACGATGCAAACTCGTGCTGCCGCGCCCGGGCGATGAACGCGTCGCGCAACGCATCGCCGGACAAGCCGGTCGCGGCCAGCGAATCGCGCAGCGCTTCGGCATATTGCGTCTGCAGGCGGAGGTCCAGACCGCGGAACACCGCGAGGGCGCCGTTTTTCGCGCGCTCCGCGTCGCGGCGCGTTTCATCGGCCATCTCCCGATCCATCCTGGCGCGCAGCTCCGGATCGTCGATGCGGCGCCAGCGGCGGATCGGCCCGTTCGCGTACATCGGCCGGATCTGCACGATGTCGTCGTCGCCGTTCCAGCCGCCGGTGCCGGTACGGCCGCTGCTGAGCCACGCCAGGTAGCCGGTCGCGTACATCCCGTCCAGCTGCACGAAGCGGATGGAGGCGCGGCGACCGTACTGTTCGACCGTGCGTTTGTCGTCGGCGACACGATGTCCGATGACCACGTTCGCGACGCCGTCGATCTCGCCGAGCGTGACCACGGTGCCGTACCGGCGATCCATCTCTTTCCCCGCGGCTTCGAGCGAGAACGCCGGGCGCGCCCCGTTCCACGACAGCGCGTTCCAGAGCGCCTGCGCTTCGTTCTCGACCGTCCTGCGCATCGCGTCATCGTCGTTTTCGCCGCGAGCGATGGCGCGATGATGTTCGGCGGCGACGCCGCGCAAACGCCGCAGCGAGGCGGCGTAGCTGAGGAGATCGCGCGTCGCCGCATCATCGGGTGTGGAGGGCGTACACGGATCGCGCAACACGAGCTCCGCTTCTTCGAAGAGCTTTGATTTTGCGAGTGCATGCGCGAGTGAATCGCGCGCGGGCAGCGACGCCGGCACCGCCGCGGGAACATCGGCGTAATACCAGCGCCACGCCTGCATGGCGGTGGCATGGTCCGCCGCCATCAGGGCCGCGCTCAGGAGCGATCGGGATGGCTCGATGGACGGACCGGTGGTATCGATCACGCCGCGCAGCTCCGCGATCGCAGCGGCCAGCGCCTCGCCGTCCGCGGAGCAACGCCCTGCCAGCCGTGCTTGCCGTGCTTCTTCGATCGTGGCCGCGGCGTGGAGAAGATGCGCGTCGTTCACTTCCTCCCGTTTCTTCGCCAGGGACATCGCGCGCATGGCCGCCGCGCGCGCGGCGTTGAAATCGTGCGTGAGCTGCGTCTCCAGGCGTGCCGCTTCGAGCGCGGCCTCCGCGGTCGCCACGTTCGCAAGAGTGGCCCGCGCACGCGCGGCGTCGTGAAAGACGTACCAGTCGATGTGTGCGGCGCGGATGTTCGCCCGCTCGCGGCGTAGCGGATCGGGATCGCTGCTTGCGGCCTGGCGGTAGAGCTCCCGCGCGCGTCCGAGGTCGCGCGTCATCGAGTCCGCCCGATCGAAGGGAGGGAGCGAGGAGCTCTTGCACGCGACCAGCAACAGCAGGGACGGAAGGAGCGCTCGGTTCATGCTCGAACAGTACGCGGCCGGAACGGACGCGTCTTGTACGCGGCTGCGCAAATGGAACGCGGTTGGTGTGGGCTTTCAGTGTCTGAGCCCGCGCCGGAAATGCGCGGGCGTCATCCCGGTCAGGCGGCGGAACGTTCTGGTGAAGTGGCTCTGGTCCGCGAAACCGGCATCGAGCGCGATCTCCTGCAGCGGCGCGCCGGAGGCCAGTCTGTTGCGCGCGTAGGCGACACGCAGGTCGCGCAGGAACTCGCCGATGGTCAGGCCGTAATGCCGGCGGAAGGCGCGCGCGAGGTGTGTGGGATGGATGTTCACGGATGCGGCCAGCGCGTCGAGCCCAAACGCTTCGCGAAAGTCGCGCTCGAGCGTGCGGCGCACTTCGCGAAGCCACGATGGTGCGCGGTCGGATTCGCGGTGCCGCACGCTGGCGGCAAAGAGCTCCAGCATCAACGCCTCGACCACCATCGCCGAGACGTGGTCGGGACGGCGGAACTCCTCGCGCAGCTTCGCCGCGATTCCCGCGGCGGCCGGAGTGCGGAGCACCGTGCTGCGCTCGAACGTGCCGCCGTGCACGTTCAGACAGGTGGCGCTGCGATCGCCGAAGACGTTGGAATGGCGTTCGCCCGGCGCGTGCACGACGATCGACTGCGTCACGCAATCTCGCGTCACGCCGTTGGCCAGCTCGCGGTATGCGCCTGAGAGCACGACCGTGACGTAGGCCTGATCGTGCTCGTGCAAAGGCAGCGACGCCGCCCGGTCGTAACGGGTGAGCGTGAGCGCAAAGGCGCCGATCTGCCGCGTGCGTACGCAGCTGCCGTGGAGATCGACATTCATACTCCGACTGACGCCGGAACGATCAGGATGTTCCCGGCTGCACGCGCGCAGGCAGGAACATCTGCGCGATCATCGCCGCCGCCACTCCCACCACACAGCCCACCACGTTCCACCACAGCCAGGCCATGCTGCTGAACATCGAGCACAGGATCACCGCCACCTCGGCCACCACCGCGCCGCACAGCATGGCCGTCCCGCCGACGCGTTTCGCGTAGAACGCCACCAGGAAGATCGCCAGCATCGTGCCGTAGAAGAGCGAGCCGATGCGGTTGACCGCCTCGATGAGAGATCCGAGCTGATTCGCGAACAGTCCGAAGCCGATGCAGAACACGCCCCAGAACACGGTCATCCACTTCGACACGATCACGTATTCGTGATCGGCGCGGCCGGGGAGCAGGAGGCGTTTCCAGATGTCGACCACGCTGGTCGACGCGAGCGAGTTCAATCCCGATGCCGTGGCCGACATCGCCGCGCAGAAGATGGCCGCGAGCAGCAGGCCGACCAGTCCCGGCGGGAGGTTCTGCATGATGAAGGTGAGGAACACGTAGTCGGTGTCGGCCTTGTCGGCCAGCGGATCGTTTTTGCGGATCAGTTCCGATGCCGCCTGGCGCGTGGCGTCGTTCTGCCTCTGCAGCGTCTGCAGCGCCGTCGCGGTCTGCTCGGTCGCGGCGGCATCCTTCGCCTCGATCGCCGCCACCAGCTGCATCGCCGCCGCGCGCTTGGCCTCGAAGATCTGCGCGTGTGTGGCCTCGAGCCGGCGGAACTCTTCGGCGTACGCGCCGGCGCGCACTTTCTCGCGCTGCACGGGATTGAACGACAGCGGCGGCGCGGCGAACTGGTAGAAGACGAACACCATCGCGCCGACGAAGAGGATGAAGAACTGCATCGGCACTTTCACCAGGCCGTTGAACAGCAGGCCGAGACGGCTCTGCCTGATCGTTTCGCCGGTCAGGTAACGCTGCACCTGCGATTGGTCCGTGCCGAAGTACGCCAGCGCGACCATCAGTCCGCCGAACAGCCCGGACCAGAAGTTGTACGGCGTGCGCACGTCGAACGTGAAGTCGATCACGTTCATGCGTCCCATCTTCCCCGCCACGCGCACCGCTTCCGTCAATCCCACGCCCTCGGGCAGTGAACTGATGGCGATGATCATGGCCACGGCCATGCCGCCGAGGGCGATCAGCAGCTGGTGCGTTTGCGTCCACGACACCGCTTTCGTGCCGCCGGTGGCCGTGTAGAGGATCACCAGCACGCCGATGATCAGCGTCGTCAGCTGGATGTTCCAGCCCAGGACCAGCGACACGATCAGCGCGGGCGCGAAGAGCGTCATCGCGGTGCCGAGGCCGCGCTGCACGAGAAAGAGGATCGCGGTGACGGAGCGCATGCGCAGGTCGAAACGCGTTTCCAGATACTCGTACGCCGTGAAGACTTTCAGGCGGTGATAGATCGGCACGGCGGTGATGGAGAGGATCACCATCGCCACCGGCAGCCCGAGGTAGAACTGCACGAAGCGCATGCCGTCGGTGTACGCCTGGCCGGGCGTGGAGAGGAACGTGATCGCGCTGGCCTGCGTGGCCATCACCGAGAGCGCGACCGTGTACCACTGCATCTGCCGGTCGGCGAGCAGGAACTGCGCGAGGCGCTCCTGTCGCCGTCCCTTCCACATGCCGTAAAGCACGATGGCGGCGAGCGTCGCGCAGAGGACGATCCAGTCGATTGGTCTCACGAGTGCATCCTCAACCGAGCGTCCTCGTGAAGATGTAGAAGAGGATCACTTCCGCGGCCAGCCCGATCAGCACGGCGAAGTAGAGGCGGGTGGGATGCTTGTCGTCGGTATGAGTCATTCTGCCGACACCCGGTTCACGAATGCCTTGATCGCGCCCGGCACGCCCGCGGGCAGCTGACGCCACCACGCCAGCGTGGTGTAGATGAACGCGCCCTTGCCGTGCTTCGCGTACAGCTCGGCGCCCGTTTTCTCCGGCTCGCCCGGATCGTTCATGCCGAACAGCGGGACGTATTTCGCGTCCCATTCATTCGTGAAGTACAGCCCGCGCTCCTGCACCCAGCCCTGGAAATCGGCGGCTGCGATTTTGTTCGGCGTGTTCAGCAGCGGATGCGCGGGATCGAGGAATCGCACCGGCGCCTCCTCGACCGTCACGCGATCGCGCGAGATCTTGAACGGATACGGCCCGGGCGTCTCGACCACTACGTCGCCGAGCGTGTTGTACTGCACGACCATCGTGCCGCCGTTCTCGACGTACTGCATCAGCCGCGGATGGGCCGCCTTCAGCCGCCTGCGCGTGTTGTAGGCGCGGATGCCGGTCACGATCGCGTCGTACTGCGCGAAATCGCCGCGGTCGAGATCGGCGTCGCTGAGCAGCACCACCGTGTAGCCGACCTGGCGGAGCACGTTCGGGACGTCGTCGCCGGAGCCCATCACGTAGCCGATGCGCGTGCCGCGGCGTTTGATGTCCGCGCGCACGCCCTCGGCGGTCGCCTGACCGATCACGCGTTGCGCGGGGATGTGCGGATACTCGATGTCGGTGATGGCCTCGCTGAGCCGCGTCTCGCCGGCTTTCACCTCCGCGCGAAGCGTCGCGGTGCTCTCGCCCGCGGGCGGCGTGACGTTGAACAGCGCGGAGCCTTCCGCGCCCTTGCCGCTGAAGGTCACCGGCACCGACGCCGGCTCCGCCTTCCAGCCTTGCGGCACGACCAGCGACACCGAGGCGTCGATCGTTGCGCCGGCGCTGCCGAAGCTGCGCATCGAGACGCTGACCGGCCGCGGCTTCGCGTCGGGGAAGACGTAGACACTCGAGTCGAGCTTCGCCGCGACCTGCGGCACCGCATCGACTTCGCGCACGATCTCGCCCTGCACGGGATCGGTCACGCGGAACACCGTCGGCACCGTGAAGATCAACGTGTTCGACGTTAGATCGCCTTGGGGATCATCGAGCGAGACATGAATCGGGATCTCGATCGGGTTGTCGGGGCGTCCGACCAGCTGCGGATCGGCGACGGTGTAGAGCCCTTTCGACGGCGGCTGCGCCAGCCAGTACGGTTGCGTGCGGAACGAGGCGTCGGACAGCTCGAGCACGAGATCGGTCTTGACCGGCTTGTTGTTTTCGAGACGCACGCCCGGCGCCTTGCTCGGATTGGCCAGGAGCGACGCCACCATCGACAGGCGGAACGGATAGTCGGAGCGATTGACGACGGTCACGCTGACGGGCAGCTTCTGTCCGGCCGTGATGGTCGACTCCGCGGCTGCGACGTCGATGGCCAGGCCGGCGCAGTCGCGGATCGCGTCGAGCAGCTCGCGCTGTTTCTGCTCGAGCCACGGCTTGCGCGTCAGCGACCAGTCGGGATTTGCGCGCAGCCGCTCCAGCGCCGCGTGCGCCTGCAGCAGCAGCGGCAACGAGGCCTGCGGGTTCTTCATGTCGAACGTGTCCGCCGCGCGCTGCAGCAGATCGCCCACGTTCTCACCGCCGGGATAGCGCGCCCAGCGCGTGTCGACGCCTTCGTAGAGGTTCTTCTGCGCGGGCTCGCCGCCGCGATGATCGAAGTAGTTGATGATCGAGCCGCGCCGCTCGGCGGAGCCGAAGCCCTGGCTTTTGTGCTCGCTGCGGCTCTCCGCTGCGATCTCCGTGTAGGCGCGGCCGAGGAGCGGATTGAAGGCGCCGAGATCGATGCGCAGCGATTTCGCGAGCGCGGGATCGTTGGGATCGACGGGGCGGAAGGAGAAGCGGTTCCAGAAAATCCGCTTGGCCTGCCACGGCGAAACGTACTTCAGCTGCTCCGGAAATTTCGTCGCGTCCGCCGC
>CAMPKJ010000006.1 GCA_946887105.1 uncultured Acidobacteriota bacterium
GGGAGAAGGCTGAACCCCGAGTAGCCTTCTCCCCTCCGCGAGGGGAGAAGGTGCCGCAGGCGGATGAGGGGTTGTTCGAAGATCCTCTCTTCGAAGACCTCCCGTTGCCCGCGCGCGCCAAGCCACAGATCCCGCGCCCGTCCGCGCGCAAGCCGAAGGAGCCGGCCCGCCGCGAGCTGAAGCTCACGCACGACTTCCTGCCGCCGGTGAGCCTGCTCACCGAAGGGCCGAAACAGGACACGATCAACGACGAGGTCCACAAGAAGTTCCTCGAGATCGGGCGGCTGATCGAGGAACGCTGCGCCGAGTTCTCCGTCGAAGGCGAAGTCACCGCGTACCATCCCGGCCCGGTCGTCACCACGTTCGAGTTCAAGCCGTCCGCCGGTGTGAAGTACGCCAAGGTCGTGAACCTCGGCGACGATCTCGCGCTCGCGCTCAAGGCGGAGTCGATCCGCATCGAGCGCATCTCCGGCTCGTCGACCGTCGGCATCGAAGTGCCGAATCGCAAACGCGAGCTGATCACGCTGCGCGACATCATCGAGACCGAGTCGTTCAACTCCTCGTCGTCGCTGATGACGCTCGCGCTCGGGAAGGACATCCACGGCGAGCCGGTCGTCACCGATCTCTCGCGCATGCCGCACCTGCTCGTCGCAGGTGCCACGGGCGCGGGCAAGTCGGTCGGCCTGAACTCGATGATCGTGTCGTTGCTCTACAAGGCGCTGCCCACGCAGTTGCGCATGCTGATGATCGATCCGAAGATGGTCGAGCTGAAGGTGTACGAGGACATCCCGCACCTCCTGCATCCGATCATCACCGATCCGAAGCTCGCCTCGACGGCGCTGATCTGGGCCGTGAACGAGATGGAGAGCCGCTACCGCACGCTCTCCGAGTGCGGCGTGCGCAACATCGATCAGTACAACGTATTGATCAAGGACGCGGAAGGCCATCGCCGGGCGCTGAAGCTCGCGCCCGATGCGCCGCTGCCGTCAGCCAATCCGATGCAGTACATCGTGATCATCATCGACGAGTTCGCGGACCTGATGATGGTGGCGTCGAAAGACGTCGAAGACTCCGTGACGCGGCTGGCGCAGAAGGCGCGCGCGGTGGGCGTGCATCTCATCATCGCCACGCAGCGACCGTCGGTCGACGTGATCACCGGCGTGATCAAGGCGAACCTGCCGTCGCGCATCTCGTTCCAGGTGGCGTCGAAGATCGACTCGCGCACCATCCTCGACGCGCAAGGCGCCGAGAAGCTCCTCGGCAACGGCGACATGCTCTTCCTCCCGCCCGGCACCGCGCGCGTACGCCGCATCCACGGCGCGTACGTTTCCGAGCGCGAGATCAACGAGATCGTCGACTTCGTGAAGAAGAACCAGGGCGAGCCGAAGTTCCTCGAAGAGATCACCAGGATCGCCGAGGAGAAGAGCGGCGCGGATGGGATCGAGTACCTCGACGATCCGAAGTACGACGATGCCGTGCGCGTCGTGCTCAGCACCGGCCAGGCCAGCGCGTCGTACCTGCAGCGCCGCCTCAAGCTCGGCTACTCGCGCGCCGCGCGCCTGATCGAGATCATGGAAGCGAACGGCGTGGTCGGCCCGTCGCAAGGCTCCAAACCGCGCGAGATCCTGCTGCGCGCCGACGACTATCCGCCCGCCAGCGGGCAGTCCATCTAGCGCCCGCCTCCGGTTACAATCGCGCGTCCAGATCGTCCAAAGACCCGGAGGCCGTCCCATGCGCAAACTGCTCGTCAGTCTTGCTGTCTTCGTTTTTTGTGCTGCACCGCTTCTCGCTGAACCGATTGATGCGTTCGACGCTCGAGTGACGAATGAGCTGCGCGCCCTCGATCCCGGAGCCGTCGAGATCTGGACGCAGGCGAACGCGGCACGCGGAGCGGGCAAGACCGAAGAGGCAGTGAAGTTGTTCGCGGCGGTTCACACGCGGGTGCCGTCGTTCGATCACGCGCTGCGCCGGCTCGCGTACGAAGAGCACGCGCTCGGACGCCGCGCGGATGCGATCGCACACGGGCGCGCCGCACTGGCGCTGAACCGCTCGGTGTACAACCTCAGTTCTCTCGGGCGCATCCTCGTCGAGGGACCGGCAGGGGTGGCGTCGTCCGCGGAGATGGTAGAGGCGCGCCGGCTCGTCGACGAAGCGGTGCAGTTGCAGCCGCTGGAAGCGTCGGCGCACTCCGCGCGTGCGGCAGTGGCGCTGTCCATCGGAGACATGGCCACCTTGCGCGAGTCGGTGACCGTGCTCGAGCGTCTGGAGCCGAACGACATGGGCACGCACGTGATGGCGTTTTACGCGTCGGCGAACGAAGGAGATTTCGGTGCGGCGCGCGCGTCTCTCGATCGCGCGAAGGCGCTGGGCCTCCCGCAGGATGCATACGACGGCATGCTCGGCCAGCTCAACACGATCACTCCGTTTTACGTTCGGTGGTGGAAGCCGGTGACGATCGCGCTGGCGATCTGGTTCGGCTGCTTCGCGCTGCTCCTCGGCGCAGGCATCCTGCTCAGCCGCATCGCCATTCGCGCCGCGCACGAAGTGCCGGACGATCTCTCGGCCAATGCGAGCGGACTGGGAACTCGTCTCCGTCGCGTCTATGGAGCGGTGCTCTTCCTGTCGTCGGTCTTCTACTACGTCTCCGTGCCGGTGGTGATCGGCCTGGTGCTGCTCGCCGGCGGCGGTCTGATCTACGCGACGTTCGCCATCGGTCACATCCCGATCAAGCTGGTGATCCTCGCCGTGGTGGTGGTGGGCGTCAGCATCTGGTCGATCGTGAAGAGCCTCTTCATCCGCATCCCCGACAACGATCCCGGAATGCGCATGGATCTCGCGAAGCACCCGCGTCTGCGCGCGCTGCTCGATGAAGTCGCGGCTCGCATCGGCACGCGCGCGGTCGATCACGTCTATCTCACCCCGGGCACCGAGATGGCGGTCATGGAGCGCGGGAAGAAGACCAAAGAGCGCTGCCTGATCCTCGGCGTGGCGGGACTGGATGGGCTGGCCATCCGTCCGCTGAAGGCGGTGCTCGGACACGAGTACGGCCACTTCACGAATCGCGACACCTCCGGCGGTGCGTTCGCGCTGAAGGTGCGCAACTCGGTGAGCGCGACCGCATACGCGCTCGCCGAAGGCGGCGCGGCGGCCTGGTACAACCCGGCGTGGCTGTTCGTGAACGGATTCAATCGCGTGTTCCTGCGCATCTCCGAAGGCGCGTCGCGATTGCAGGAAGTGCTCGCCGATCGCTGGGCCGTGTTCGCGTACGGCGCCGATGCGTTCGAAGCGGGACTGCGTCACGTGGTCACGCGCGGCGTGCATTTCGATGCGCACGTCGGTGCGACCTTGAAGGAAGTGGTCGACGGGCAGTTGCCGCTGACGAACCTCTACACCTATCAGCCGGTGCAGCCGGGCGACGACGTGAACGCCGCGATCGAAGAAGCGCTGCAGCGGCAGTCATCGGCGTACGACAGCCATCCGTCGCCCGCGGAGCGGTTCGCGCTCGTGCACGCGCTGCCGCGTCATGGTGCCGCGCCCGACAGCGGAGACGACGCGCCGGCGTGGTCGCTGTTCGATGACGTACTCGAACTGCAGCGCGCGATGACCGCGCAGGTGAGGGACAACGTGCGCGCGAACTACGGCATCGAGATCGCGGCGGAGGCCGTGCCGGCGACGTAGTCGATACGAACGATACCGGGCACGACACTCGCTACGCTGCCAGCCATGCGTTGGACACCAACCGGAATGTCGGACATCGAGGACCGGCGCGGCGGCGGCGGTTTCAGTTTCGGACGCGGCCCGCAGATCGGCTGCGGCGGAGCGATCATCCTGCTCGTGCTCAGCCTGCTCACCGGGCGGAACTTCTTCCAGTTCCTCGATGGTTCGGGCGGACCCGCTCCCACCGGGCAGACGTCGACCGGACCGGTGCAGCAATCGCCGGAAGAAGAACGGACCGTGCAGTTCGTCAACTTCACGCTCAAGGATATCCAGGACACCTGGACGAACGTCTTTCGCGAGGAAGGCATCGAGTACCAACGCTCCACGCTGGTGCTGTTCCGCGACATGACCCAGACCTCGTGCGGACTCGGACAAGCCGCGTCGGGTCCGTTCTACTGTCCTGCCGACGGCAAGGTCTATCTCGACCTCGGATTTTTCGATGAGCTGCATCGCCGCTTCGGCGCGCCGGGGGACTTCGCACAGGCGTACGTCATCGCGCACGAGGTCGGACATCACGTGCAGAACCTGATGGGCACCTCCTCGCGCGTGCAGGAGGCGATGCAGAGCGACCGCCGCAATGCGAATCAGTATTCGGTGCGATTGGAGTTGCAGGCGGATTGTTACGCCGGCATCTGGGGACGCGCGGCCGCGAGCCGCAACGTGCTCGAAGAAGGCGATGTCGAGGAAGGGCTGGCCGCGGCGGCTGCCGTCGGTGACGACCGCTTGCAGGAGATGTCGGGCCGCGCCGTGAATCCGGAGTCGTTCTCGCACGGATCGTCCGAGCAGCGCATGGAATGGTTCCAGCGCGGCTTCCGGTCGGGCGAGATCCGCGACTGCGATACGTTCAGGTAGCCGCGGGCTGGCGCGGCAGATCATTCCTGCACCACTCGCCCCAGCTGCCGACGTACAGCGACGCGCCTTCGAGCCCCGCCGCTTCGAGCGCGAGCAGCGTGTGGCACGCGGTGACGCCGGAGCCGCAATGCACGATCAGGCGCTCCGGCGGCGTGCCGCCGAGCAGTTCTTCGTACATCGCGCGCAGCGTCTGTGCTGGTTTGAACCGGCCGTTCTCGAGATTCTCGGCGAATGGAAGATTCACGGCGCCCGGAATGTGTCCCGCGATCGGATCGATCGGCTCCGTCTCGCCGCGAAAGCGTTCGCGGCTGCGCACGTCGAGCACTTTCCAATCCGCGTCGCGGCGCAACGCTACGACGCGCGGGAGATCGACGGTCGGACGTTGCCAGCATGAAGCCGGATAAGGTGGGCGAGTCGTGACCACCGGCACCTCGGTCGTGAGCTCTCCGTTCGCAATCCCTCCATCGAACACCGACACCCGTTCGTGCCCGACGGCGCGCAGCATCCACCATGCGCGCGCTGCGGCGTTCGCGCCGAACTGGTCGTCGTAGATCACGACGTATGTCTCCGGGCCGATGCCCCACGCGCCGAGTTGTGCGAGCCAGCGTTCGAGCGGCGGCAGCGGATGGCGTCCGCCGCGCGCCGGATCCGCACCCGCATCGCGCGCGGCGCTCAGCTGCGTTTCGAGATCGGCGCGTCGCGCACCGCGCAGGTGTCCGGCGTCGTAGCCGCTCGCGCGTGCATCGAGCAGCACGACGTCGTCGTTCGAAGCGAGAAGTTGCGCGAGCTCGCCGGGCGACAGGATCGGGGTCATGGCGTGCGATCGTAACTACGTGTGCGACTGCGCGCAATGCGTCGCCCGAGCGGACCATCGACGCCTTCATCGCGGCGCTCGACGAAGGAGACGCGCAGATCGCGACGCTCTTCACGAAGGACGCGACGGTGTTTTTTCCGATGAACGACCGCCCGTTGCGCGCGAATGGCCACGACGAGATCGCGTCCGCCTTCGCCGCTCTCTTCGCATCGGAGCGCAGCCGTCATCCTGAGCCGGCGCGGCGCGGCGAAGGATCTCAAACTACGTAACTCGAGATCCTTCGCTCCGCCCAGGATGACGCGGTGGAATGCCTAGCTGTCCGCCGCTACTTCCTGCGGCAGCTTCACCGCCATGCCGGCGGGCGGGGTCGTGTTCAGATCGAATCCGTTGATGTTGGCCACCACTTCCGCGTCGCGGGTGTTGCCGGTGGCGCGGCGCGCGAGGTCGGCCCACGACTCGCCGCTGCGCACGGTGCCGATGTTGATGCGCGGCGGATCGACGGAACGCGCGCGCGAGGCGTTGACGCTCATCTGGCCGAGGATCGTGCCCAGGCCGCTGGAGGTGCGGCTGATCGACGGCGAGACGAACATGAACACGGCCACGTGATCGCCGTGCGTGAACTGCGTCGTCTCCACTCCGACCGCACCGCCCTGGGTCTGGCCCTGCCAGACATCGAGCGCGAAACGCTCGCCGCTCTGCATGCGCGCTTCACGCGATCCGAGGTAGCGCAGCCCCATCTGCTCGAGGCGGATGCGCACCGCGTTCTGCGCGTCGCGGCCCTGCAGCTCGCGCGCGCTCACTTCCTGCGCGACGAAGTAGCTCGAGCTGCTCGTCTGCCGTCCCTGCGGCCGCATGGCGAACAGGATTCCCGGCTCCGTCGACGCCGTCCATCCGCGCGGCGCGTTGATGACCAGGCCGTGGCCGCGGTCGTAGATGACGTTGTCCTTCACGACCAGATGCTGCGTGCTGTTGCCGGTGATCACGCCGTCGAGCATGCGCACGTATTCGCTGCGGTTCGGCGCTTCGAAATTCGCCGACGAGGCCATGCCCGCCAGTTCCGTCACCTTCGCGTGCACGTCGCGGACGCGCTTGGCGGGATCGGGATGCGACATGAAGTAGCGATCGAGGCCGCCGGCCGGATTCTTGTCGAGGCGCTGCAGCGTCATCAGCATTCGCTCCGCGCCGATCGGGTGATAGTTCGCGCGCGCCATGTATGTCGTGCCGAGCAGGTCGGCCTGAGTTTCGTGCTGGCGTGAGTAGCGCTGGAACAGCAACCCGATGCCGAGCTCCGCGAACTGCCCGTATTGCTGCAGCACTTCCGGTCCGGCCACCACCGCGCCGAGGATCATTCCGAACTGCGCGAGCTGCGAGCGCGAGATCTGCTGCGCCGAGTGCCGCGCCGTGACGTGCGCGATCTCGTGGCCGATCACGCCCGCCAGCTCCTCCTCGGAATTGATGCGCTCCATCATCCCGCGCGTGACGTAGATGTATCCGCCCGGCAGCGCCATGGCATTGACGATGGGCGAGTCGAGCAGCGTGAACGTCCACGGCAGGTTGGGCCGCTCGGAAGAACCTGCCAGTTCTTTTCCGATCCGGTCGACCAGCCGGTTCAGCTCCGGCTTCTCGTTGTAGACACCGAACTGCCGGATGATCTGCTGATGGGATTGCTGTCCGATCGCGATCTCCTGCGACTCGGACACGATGTTGAACATCCGCTGCCCCGTGGCGGGGTTGGTACTGCACGCCGCGAGCAGCACGATCGACAAAGCCAGTGTGGCGGTATGCGTCGCTCTGCGCATGAAGGTCTCCCTATGTTGACGGAGAGCAAAGTTCAAGGAGCGTACCGAAGAGGCGGGCGGTGGTTGAGCCCGGAATGTGCAGCCTATGGGGGCTGTTGACAATCCGGCTTCGGGGCGATTTGCATCTGTGTGGATCTCCGTCGGGGCAGCAGAGTTACGAAAGAAGGAGATTCACCCACATGCGTCAGTCCGGTACGGTCAAGTGGTTCAACGATGCGAAGGGCTTCGGCTTCATCACCACCGAGGGCGGAGAGGACGTGTTCGTCCACTTCAGCGCCATCCAGGGCGGCGGCTTCCGCTCGCTGCAGGAAGGCGCGCACGTCGAGTTCGAAGTGACCCAGGGTCCGAAGGGCCTGCAGGCACAGAACGTCACCGTCGGTTAAACCCAGCCGTAGAGATTCACAAGAAGGGCGGGCCGTCGCAGATCGCGACGCCCGCCCTTCTTGCGTTCGTGCAACTGGCTACAATGCCGCCACGCGTGAGCATTCCAGCCGGTACCAGGTTCGGCCCCTATGAGATCGGTGTTTCTCTCGGTGCCGGTGGCATGGGAGAGGTGTACCGCGCGCAGGACACGCGGCTGGATCGTGCCGTCGCCATCAAGGTACTGGCCGCCTCTCTCGCGCAGAATGCGCAGTTCCGTCTCCGGTTCGATCGCGAGGCCAGGACCATCTCGCAGCTCAATCATCCGCACATCTGCACGCTCCACGACATCGGCGCCGAAAACGGCATCAGCTTTCTGGTCATGGAGCTCGTCGCTGGTGAGTCGCTCGCCGACATCGTCGCGCGCGGTCCGCTGCCTCCGGGCGACGTTCTCAAATACGGAGCGCAGATCGCCGAAGCGATGGCGGCGGCGCATCGGGCGGGAGTGGTGCACCGCGATCTGAAACCCGCCAACGTCATGATCACCAAGTCGGGCGCCAAACTCCTCGACTTCGGTCTCGCAAAAGGCAGCGTCGTCGAGATCAGCGTGGACGATGCCACACAGCACAAGCCCATCACACAGGAAGGCACGATCCTCGGCACCTTCCAATACATGGCCCCCGAACAGATCGAAGGTCAGGATGCGGATCCGCGTAGCGACATCTTTGCACTCGGCGCCGTCCTGTACGAGATGGCCACCGGACAACGCGCGTTCAGCGGCAAAACCAGAACCAGCCTGATCGCTGCCATCGTCAAGGAACAGCCGCCTCCCCTCTCGTCGCTTCAGCCGCTCGCGCCGCATACGCTGCAGCATGTCGTCGACCGATGCCTGGCGAAAGATCCGGACGAACGATGGCAGAGCGCTCTCGATGTCGCTACGGAGTTGCGCTGGATCGGTTCCTCCTCTTCGCAGGCTGGTGCCGCTGAACCGGTCGCTCGCGCGCGCCGCAGACGTGTGCCGCTCGCACTCGCGGTCGCAGGCTGGCTCCTCGCGCTCACCGCGTCAGGAGCTGCATTCGCGGCGTGGTCGCGCGCTCGAACAGCGAGTCGCATCACGCGCCTCGAGATCGCACAGCCGCTCGATGAGAGCTTCAACCAGCCTCTCGCGCTCTCTCCCGATGGCCGGCGTGTTGCCATGCTCGTCCCTGGTGTACCTCCGCGGATTGCAATTCGCGACCTCGATGGTGGTACGACGAAACTGCTGAATGGAACGGAGGGTGCGTTTTATCCGTTCTGGGCTCCGGACGGACACGCCGTCGCGTTCTTCGTCACGGGGCTCCTGAAGGTGGTCGATCTCGACACCGGCGCGGTGCAGACGATCTGCAAAGCAATCGATGGGCGCGGCGGAAGCTGGGGACGGGATGGAGTGATCGTCTTCGCTCCCGACTTCGCGTCAGCGATCTTCAAAGTCAGCGAAAACGGCGGCGTGCCCACCGCCATTACGAAGACGAGCGCCGACAGCTACTCTCATCGCAATCCGACATTCCTTCCCGATGGGAAACACTTCCTCTACTGCGTCGTGCCAGTCCACAACAATGTGGACAACACGTCGGTACGTATTGGTTCGATCGACGAACCGGTGGACCGCCTGGTCCTTCCACACGCGTCGAATGTTGCGTACGTCGATGGCTGGCTCCTCTTTGCGCGCGACCGCAATCTCGTTGCGCAACCATTTGACCTCGGGTCGAGGTCGGTGGAGGGAAAGCCGGTGTCGCTTGCGCAGAATGTGGACTGGTACGTGGGCCGCTGGCTCGCGACCTTCGCTGCAGCCGGAGACACGCTCGTCTATCGCACCAGCCCCAACCCCAGGAGGCAATTGCTGGTGCTCGATCCGAATGCAACCGTCGCTCAGCCGGCAGGCGAGCCTGCGGCGTATTCGCTTCCGGACGTGTCGCCCGACGGACGAAAAGTCCTCGTCAACCGCGGTGATCCTACAGCGGGAGGCTCCGATCTCTGGATGTTGGATCTCGCTGGAGGGAACCCCGTCCGTCTCACATTTCAGGCGATGGGAACGATGGACGACACGGCGCGTTTCTCGCCGGATGGCCAGCACATCGCCATGGCCAGCTCGGACACCCAGGGATTCGTTCGCGCGTGGGTGCAGCCTGCCGGTGGCGGAACGAAGCAGATGCTGCGCTCCGAGTCGGAACGCGACTTCGTCCTGGTCACGGATTGGACTCCGGACGGACAGGCTGTGATCACGGTCGCGCAGCGTCCCGGCCGCAACCAGGACATCGAGCGGATCGCCGTCGATGGAAGCCGCAAACCGGTGCCGGTGGTGCACGAAACGGCGACCGAGGGCTTTCCACGCATTTCACCGAATGGCCGCTGGATGGCCTACCAGTCCGACGCGTCGGGGCGCTTCGAGATCTATGTGACCGGCTTCCCCGATGGCAATGCGAAATGGCAGGTCTCGACCACCGGCGGCACGATGCCGGGATGGAGCGCCGACGGGAAGACGCTCTACTACCTCGCCGGCAGGAAGATCGTCGGCAGCGCCGTGCACGAAGGAGCCGCGTTTTCCTCCGACCCCCCGGAACCGGTACCGGGTGTGGGCGACTCGATCACCGGATTCGCGGTGGGACGCAACGGACGCATCGTCGCGGTCCGTGAGCTCGACGCCGGAGAGCCGCCCCTCACAGTCGTTCTGCACTGGCGCAGTCTGCTGAAGAAGTAAGACCACGTTGATGAACCCGATCCCTCTCCCCGGGAGGGGAGAGGGATCGGGATCGGCTACTTCTTGCGCGCGTACGCGATCTCCATGCTCTTGAACATCTTGCCGTCCGGTCCGGCCATCCACATCTCCAGGGTGTGGTGATCGGCGTCGACGACCGTGAGTTTCTCCTTCGCGGTCGTGTCCGTGCCGGTCATCGGGTCGGACATCGTGGCCTCGAACTCCCACGTCTTGCCGTCGGCGGACGCCGTGCCGGTCGAGCGCATCATCGCCGTGGACATGTTGTCCATCCATGTGCCCCAGTACTGCTTCTTCACGTTGTCATAGCCGGTGTAGCCGACGCCTTCGAACGGCATGCCCATGAAGTCGCCCTTGTAGCGCTGCTCCAGATAGCGGCCGCCCATCACCCACTGATTCGTGGACGTGCCGGTGCTGGTCATCGGATCCATGCCGGGCATCATCCACATGGTGATCTTCGTGTCCCACGTGCCGGCCATGCCGTCGAGTTTCTTGTGCGCGTCGCCGGGGATGCCGGCCTTCATCATCGCGTCCATCATGGCCGGATCCATCTGTGGCTTCTGCGGCGGCGCGGCGTGTGCGGAATGGTCATGCTGCGCGACGGCGGTGAACGCGAACAGGCAGAGCAGGGCTGCCGTGAGACAAACCTTGAGCTTCATCGGTGTTTCTCCTTTTGTGTTTTGTGGGGAATCGTACCGGATGGGACGTCAGTCTTCCGAATTCCACGGCCTGGAGATCACGCACGAGTTGATGCCGCCCACGCCCATGCTCAGCTTTCCGCTGTAGCCGTGCGGCACTTCGCGTCCATTGCGGTCGACGAAGTTCGCGCTGTGGACCTTCACGTCGGCGTGCAGTTCCCCTTCGGTGAGCGGCATCGGGAAGAGCTTCCCGCGCGCCATGCCGAGGTGCTGTGCCGTCAGTTCCCATCCGCCGCCGACCGACATGCCGTGGCCGAATGTCCCTTTGCGCGCGGTGAAGATCACGTCGGGATGGAGCATCTCCAGCGAGTTCTCGATCTCCGTCGCGTCGCCCGGTGTCGCCGTGGCGTGCATGTCCCACGTCGTGACCTCGGCGGCCTGCACTTCCTGCAACGCCGACTTCATGGCCAGCTGCGGTCCGCCCTTCGACGGGGTGATGATGTGATGCGCATCGGACGAGGCGCCGACGCCGACGATCTCCATCCCCACCGTGTGGAATCCCTGCTCGCGCAATGCGTCCGTGTCGCCGACGATCCAGACGCACGCGCCGCCGGCGACGTGCGTTCCTTTGAGGCCGGTCAACGGACGGGACACGTCGGCGTCGGCCGAGAGCACGTTCGCGTTGTAGAACGCGGAGACGACTAGCGGATTCGGCGGCGGATCGGTCATGCCGATCACGCACGCGGTGGCTTCGCCGCGCTGGATGGCGTCGTACGCGAGCTTCGTGGCCAGTCCGAACGACGCGCACGCGCCCACCGGCGCGAACGCAGGGCCGACGATCTTCCCGAGCATCGACACCTGCGACGCGGCGATGTTGTGGATGTTCCAGAGCAGGTTCGGCGACACCGCCGCCCACGGCTCCTCGGGTGCTCCATACTTTTTGTTCAGCGCGCGGATGCGGTTCAGCTTCTGGCGGATCGACGAGAGCTTCGCCGATCCCGACGACGGCGGCACCGGCTCGCCGTGCACGACGCGCGCTTCGGCGAGGTAATCGGCGAGCATGTCGCTCTTCGCCGCCCAGTACTCTTCCCAGTCGTGCTTCGCGTCGATCCACTCTTCGGTGCCGAGCTGCAACTCCGCGGGATCGCGCGGCGCGTTGTCATCGCGTTGGCCTTCGTGATGGCGGCGCAGCGCGGCGCAGCGTTCGGGTCGCGCCCAGAACTCGTTCCAGCGGCGCAGCGTTTTCTCGTACGCCACCGCCGCCTGCTGCGTGACCGTGATGTCGCCGATGCCGGTGCCGATGTAGACGTGGCATCGCGTGCCGAGGGACTGCAGGTACTCCTCGATGCCGGGATTCTGGCCGAGCGACTGGATGAAGGCGCCGATGGCGTACTGCACCACGGGGCCCATCTTGTCTTTCAGTTGCGAGAACTTCGCGGGCGGGAAACGCTGGTCGAACCAGGCGTGGTAGCTTTCGAAATCGAAATCAGGATAGCCAACGAGGAAGTTCGACTGACCGTAACCGGTATAGGGGGAGAGCCAGGTGCCAGCGTGCTGGAGGTTCTCCTCGAACGTTTCGACGTCGGGCGATTTCGGGGCGACCACACCCCACCCGAAAATTCCGATCCTCTTTCGCTGCGACGTCCTTGGCGACATGGGCGGTGCATTGTACCGAAATTGCATCTGCGGTCCGTCGGAACGAATCTGTCCGCCGGAGAGAGGTATTCGTGAAGAGATCAACCCTTTGGATTGTCGTGATTTACGCGGTTCTGGCGCTGGCGCTCGGCGCCTGCCGGCGCGAGGCCAGGAGCGGTGACGCCGCATCGACGCAAACCATCGAGCCGGCCAAGCCGCAGCCGGGCGATACCGACACCGCTGCGCTCACCCAGACTGTGAATGTGGAAGCCGGACGCTCGGAGGTCGAAGGCCGCACCGCGAGCGGCGCCGACATCACGGCCATGTCGTCCGATACGGTCACGACCAGTACCGTCTCGACCGCGACGACTACCGCACCACCGCCACCGACCACGACCACGCGTTGAGCGATACGAGTGCCCTCTACGACCCGCTGATCGAGCGCGATCTGGCCGCGATCCCCGCGGCGGCGCGCGCATTCGCGGAGAAGCATTCGGTCGAGGATCTGTGGGTCGCCGTGGCCCGCTTTGCGGTGCTCGCCTACGCGCCGTCGCAACACGCCAAGCGCGCCGTGATGGCCTGCCGTGCGGCCCACGACTTTCTCTCGGTCGATTGGAGCATCGAGTGCGCGCGTTACGCGGCCGAAAGCCGCCAGCCCTGGAGCGAGCCGCCGATCCTCGATCCGCCGCGCGTCGATGAGCTCATCGACCTGCACGCCGCGCTCGCGGTGAACGATCGACTGGCCGCGGAGCACTGGCTGGCGTCGCATCTCGATTCCGCGCCCGAAGAGTTGCGCGCCTTCGCGAAGGGAGACGCGCTCCTGATGCTCGACACCGCGCTCGCGCTCGAGCAGCAACTCGGCGAGAAGGGGAGATACGCGCTGCTGCGGATGGTGATCGCGGAATTGATGTCGCCGGGCGAGGATCCGGCGGAGCCGGTCCAAGTGCTGATCGACCGCGCCATCGCGGAGAAGGGCTCCATCGATTCGGTTCGGAACGTACTCGTATGGAGCGCGGGCGTCGCGCCGGGCGCTGCCCCGCCGCCACCTCTCTCTCCCTATCCTTTGGCGCGCGATTACGCGCAAACCCTCCTCGCGCACTCCATCGCGCGTAAACTCCCCACCCGCGCGGATGCGTTTCTCGCCGCGGTGCATCACAACCTGGAACATGGGGAGAGCTTCGCCGAATGGAGTTTCGCTTAAGACTGATTGCCGTCGCGCTGTTGCTCACGTCCTGCGCGACCACGTCCGCTCCGCCGCTCGCCACCAGCATCGACGCGACCATCCACCGCGCACCGTTTCATCACGCGTTCTGGTCCATCCTCGTCGAAGAGGAAGACGGCCGCGTGCTCTACGCGCGCAACGCGGAGAAGCTCACCATCCCCGCGTCGAATCGCAAGCTGTTCGTCTCCGCGACCGCCGCCGAATGTCTCGGGATCGACGGACAGCTCGTCACCGAGATCTGGCGCGACGGTGAGGATCTGGTCCTCCGCGGCGATGGCGATCCATCCCTCGGGTCATGGCGCTACGAACGCAGCGGCGACTTCGAGTCGCTCGCAGCGCTGTTGCAATCGCGCGGCATCACGCGCGTGCGCGACGTCATCGCCGATGTGTCGTCGTTCGATCGCAATCTCATTCCGGGCAGTTGGAAAGTCGGCAATCTCGGCTCCGATTACTCCGCTCCGGTCGACGCCATCACATGGGGCGAAAGCGAGATCCCGGTCGACAAGGCCGTGCCTGACCCCGCGCTGCACGCCGCGACGGCGCTGCGCGATGCGCTGTTCCTGTACGGCATCGAGATCACCGGCGTCCCGCGCGTGCAGACGGAGCCGCGTGCCTGGGGCGAGCGTATTGCCACGCTGCCCTCTCCTTTCATCGGCCAGCTCCTCGGCACGGTGCTCAAGAACAGCCACAACCTCTACGCCGAAATGCTGCTGAAGCGTTCCGGCGACGGGACGTACCGCGGCGGTTTGGCGCGCGAGCGGACGTTCCTCACCGGCGCGCCGCGCATTGAAGGCGACTCGTTCCGCTTCGCCGACGGCTCCGGCCTGTCGCCGGAGGACCTGGTCACGCCCGAAGCCACCGTACGCGTGCTGCGTTGGATGAACGATCCCCTGCGCCGCGGCTATTGGTGGTCGACGCTCGCGCAGCCGAACAACGAAGGCACGCTCCGAAACCGCCTGAAGCCGTTCGAACAACGCCTGCGCGGCAAGACCGGCACGATCAACGGAGTGGCCGCGCTCAGCGGCATCCTGGCCATGCCGGATGGCCGCTTCCGCTACTTCGCGATCGTCTGCAACCACCATCCCGGTGACGGCGACGGCGCGGTGAAGATCATTGATGAGGTGGTGGCGCTGATTTCTTCGTGAAGCGTTCGCCGAAGAAGGTCAGCGACTTCACCTCGCGATCGGGCGCGATGCCGAACGTGACCTGCTCGTCGACGTCGTCGTATTCGGAGACCGCGTTGAAGACGTCGTAGTGGAAGTGGGTGAGCGGGATGGTCATGCGGCTCCACTGCAGCACCAGCGCGCCGTCGACGACGGAGATTTTCGCCACGCCGTACGCCGGGTTTTCGTAGTCGCCGACGTAATCGGCGAGCGGGCGTGAGGGCGTCGTGTCGGGGACGCGCTTCGCATCACGCTCGGCCTTGTCGGCCGCGCTCTTCTCGTCGGCGCGCCGATCGATCATCAGGTAGTAGGCGTTCCAGTCGCGGCCCGGTTTTCCCGAGAGCAGGTCCGCGAGCGAGTTGCGCATGGAGACGTTCGCCAGCCCGCGCCCGAGGTTGGTCATGATCACGAAGCCGGCATTGCGGCGCGGGAGCAGATCGACGTGCGTGCGGAAGCCGTTCAGCGCGCCAGCGTGCGACACGAGCAGCTCGCCGCGGTAGTCCTGCACCGTCCAGCCCATCGCGTACGACATCACGTTCGTTTCCGTGTTCGCCTCGCGCGTGAGCCCCTCCATGCGGATGACGGTATTGGGCGTCTTCGTCTCTTCGATCAGGGCCGGATCGGTCAGCTGCACGAGATTGAACGCGCCGTTGGAGAGCTGGAAGCGCAGCCAGTTGGCCATGTCGGTCGCGCACGACTTGATCGCGCCGCCCGCGCCGATGGTGGTGGTGTCGATCGGACGCTGCGGGGAGATCCGCCCCGTTTTCCAGTCGTACTGATAGCCGGTGGCGCGATCGGCGGCGTTCCAATCGGCGTCAGACGTCACCGTGCGCGTCATCAGCAGCGGCTCGAAAATGCGCCGCTTCACGAACTCGTCCCACGACGTCCCGGAGACGTTCGCCACCACTTCGCCGGCGGCGATGTACATGATGTTCTGGTACTGGTACGCGCTGCGGAACGGCTTCGAAAGCTCGACCTTGCCGATGCGCCGGACCACTTCCTCGCGCGTGAGCGGCGAGTTGTCCCACAGCTCGTCGTGGCGTTTGAGGCCGGTGCGGTGCGAGACGATGTCCCGGATCGTGACCTGCGAGTCGGCGCAGAGATCGCTCAGATGGAAGTAGTCGAGATGCTTGCGCACCGGGTCATCGAACGAGAGCTTCTTCTCCGCCGCGAGCATCGCCAGCGCCGTGGCCGTGAACGCCTTCGAGGTCGACGCGATCTGGAACAACGTGTCCGCCGTGACCGGCTCCGTCCCGCCCAGCTCCTTCGTCCCGTACCCGCTGACGTACACCACGCGGTCGTTCTTCACGATTGCCACCGCCGCCCCCGGAATCCCCCACGCCTTCATCGTGGAAGTGACGATCTTGTCGACCGCCTTCGTATCGAACGGCTGCGCGGCAACGGAAAGACAGAGAACGAGCGAGAGGAGCAGTGCGGTCAGCGGACGCATGGGCGGGATTGTACTTGGGCTCGCTGGGCTCGCGGTTGTCAGTTGTCGGTTGTCGGTTGTCTGTGCGATCTCGCGTCAGCGGCACCGTCAGGCGAGACGTCGCAGACAACTGACGACCGAGAACCGACAACCGCGAAGCGTCACATCCTCACGATCTGATTGATCGCCGCCACCACCCGCAGCGACCTCGCCGACCGGCCCACCGTCACTTCCGACAAACCATTCGACAGCAATGCTTTCTGGCCGTGTTTCTGCCACCAGCGGCCGACGAAGACGATGCGGCCGATGCGGCCGATCACGAGCTCGCCGGTCGATGCGCGGCCGCGGGGGCGGGTCTCGACGACGAGCAGATCGCCGTCTTCGATGCCCTGGTCGCGCATCGCGTCGCCGCGGGCGCGGAAGACGATCTCGCCCTGTTCGACGAGCGACTTCGGGAGCGCGATGGTCTCCTTCGCGCGCTCGTCGACCGCTTCGCCGTGACGGATCTCGCCGGCGGTCTCGACATCCACCCAGTCTGGGCGTTCGCGCAGGATGTCGCCCGCGGAGGCGCGGGGTGCTTCGACGCGGCGGACGGGCAGCCGCGGGAACGTCATCTCGATGCCGTAGTGGCCGTTGCCGTCCTGGGAGAGGAGCGTTTCGGCGCGGGCCAGGAACGCCTGCGCGCGCTCGGCTTCGGCGCGCGCCTCGCGGATCGTGTCGGTGAGCAGGGGCATGTTCACCGACGTGCGCTCCTTGTCGCCGGCGTGGAGCGAGAGGTCGCCGAGGTGAATCTCGGTGAGGTCGAGGACGGCGGCGACCCGCTGGAGGATGTTGACCGAGACGTTGGCTCCCTTCTCGAGGGCGGCCAGATGGCGGCGGCTCACGCCGGCCAGTTTGGCCAGCTTGGCCTGGGTGAGGCCTTTCCGGATGCGTGCTTCGCGGACTGTGTCGCCGAGCATAAAAGGAACTTTTAGGTTACTCATCGTTTGGGAAATTCGCAACACACGTGACAGCCACAATGGTTCAGTAGTGAACGAGCGGGACGCTCAAACAGCTACTTTTGAGATGCACTCTCGCACACGGTGTGACGCCAAAGCGACTTTCCACCCCCTGTGGATGACGTTTACTGCACAGGGCCTGGCGAAGGGTGCGAAATCGGTAGATCGCTACAAATAGAAGTGCGGACAGGAGTTGCGCACTATTCTGCCCGAACGGGCGCGCTTCCGGCATCTCCGGATTGACATCTATCCTGCTCGCGGCTAGTATGCAACATACTGCACATGCCCATCTCACGCCTGGAGCAATTCATCAAGAGCCGTGGCATCAAGCCGGCGCACCTCGCGAAGGAATCGGGGTACAGCCGGCAGCACCTCTTGAGGATCCGGATGGGACGGATGGAGCCGACCCGCCGTTGTATCGCGGCGATAACGGCAGCGTGCCGGCGACTGTCGGGAGAGAACGTCCGAGCCTCTCAACTGTTCGAGCTGGACGAGGAGGAGCAGTAGCAGCCATTGCAGCCTCTCAAGCATAGTCCTGAGCTCGAAATCTTCACAACGCGACGTGTCGCGGTCGTCGACGGAGATCGCCAGGCTGCGGAAATGCTGCACACATTCTTCCGTCTGATGGAGCTCGATTGCTCTCTGCTCGGCCCCGAATCCGACGTTCCTGCCACCGTTCGTAGAGACCGCCCCGACATCCTGATCCTCGATCTCGACCTGCCCGATCTACGCGCATTGGACATCGCCAACGCGGTACGGATCCTCGCGCCCGGATTGCCGATCATCTTTCTCACCGATCGCGAGCCCGAGCTCCTGCCCGTCGAAGGCCCGGTGATGCGCAAGCCGCGCGACCGGTTCGAGGAGTTGCTGCGGCTGTTCGAGCTGGTGCTGGCGCTGGAGTAGGGCGCGCTCGCGCCGCGACGTCGGGTCTCGAAGTCGCAAAGTCTCAAAGTCGCAAAGTCTCAAAGGGGCGAGAGCCGCCGGTTCACGACTGCGAGTGCCTCCCGCACCTTTGCGACTTTGAGACTTTGAGACTTCGAGACTCGCACCGCGAGACTCGCACATCTCGCGAGACCGCCGCCGCCCGCCCTTTGCGACTTTGCGACTCGCGCCGTACGATTCGCGCGCAATGAAAAAGACGCTCCTGCTCCTGATCGCGTTCGCGCTCGCCTGCACCTCGTCGAAGCCGCCGGCTGCCGTTCCGCCGCCGCGGCCGAAGCCGCTTCTCGGCGAGCACGGGTTCGCGCTCTCCCAGGTCGATCGCTCCGTCTCTCCGTGCGACGACTTCTACCAGTACGCGGTCGGGGGATGGCGGAAGGCCAATCCGCTGCCGGCCATCTACGCCCGCTATGGGCGTTTCGAAGAGGTCGCCGAGCGCAACCGGCAGACGCTGCGGCAGATCCTCGAGACCGCGCCGGCGGATTCGAAGATCGGCGCGTTCTGGGGCGCCTGCATGAACGAATCGGCCATCGAGGCGCAGGGCGCCGGGCCGATCCGCGAAGACCTCGATCGCATCGACGCCATCGCCAGCCGCGCCGCGCTCGTCGCCGAACTGCACCGGCAGCAAAAGAAAGGTGTGACCCCGGTCTTCCGCTTCTCGGCGCAGAACGACATCAAGAGCTCGAAGAACATCATCGCTGCGATCTCGCAAGGCGGGCTCGGGCTTCCGGACCGGGAGTACTACCTGCGCGATGACGAGAAGTTCCGGAACACGCGCCGCGAGTACGTCGCGCATCTGCAGAAGATGTTCGAGCTCGCCAGCGTTCCCGCGACCAAAGCCGCCACTGACGCGGAGCGCGTGATGGCGCTGGAGACGGCGCTGGCGCGCGCGTCGATGGCCCGCGCCGATCAGCGCAAGCCGGAGAACACGTATCACATCACGCCGGTCTCGGAGCTGCAGTCGACCGCGCCGCAGTTCCAGTGGCCGGAGTTCTTCGCCACACTCGGCTTGAGTGACCTCCGCTCGCTCAACGTCGCGCAGCCGGAGTACATCCGCGAGGCGAACCGGCTGCTCGACGAGATGCCGCTCGAAACGTGGAAGGCGTACCTGCGCTGGAACGTCATCGACTCCGCCGCGCCGTATCTCTCGTCCGCATTCGTGACTCAGGACTTCGCGTTCCGGCAGACCGCGCTCTCCGGCACGAAGGAAAACCAGCCGCGCTGGCAGCGCTGCATCCGCGCTGCCGACGCGAACATCGGCGAGCTCCTCGGCCAGGAGTACGTGAAGCGCGCCTTCACCCCCGAGGCGAAGGAGAAGATGAATGAGCTCATCGACAATCTCGTGGCGGCGTTGCGCGAGGACATCCCGACGCTGACCTGGATGGGTCCGGAGACGAAAGAGACCGCGCTGGCGAAGCTCGAGGCGTTCCGCCGGCGCATCGGCTATCCGGACAAGTGGATCGAATACGACACGCTCGAAGTGACGCCGGAGTCGTATGCGAAGAACGTCATGGCCGCGCGCGCGTTCAATCTCCGCCGCGCGGTGAATCGCGTGGGCAAGCCCGACGATCCGAACGAGTGGGGCAACTTCACGCCCGCCACCGTGAACGCGAGCTACAGTGCCACGCGCAACAACATCACCTTTCCGGCGGGCATCCTCCAGCCGCCGTTCTACGATCCGAACGCCGACGACGCCTACAACTACGGCGGCATCGGCATGGTCATCGGCCACGAGATGACGCACGGCTTCGACGATCAGGGCGCCAAGTTCGATCCGGAGGGCAATCTGCGGAACTGGTGGACGGCGAAGGATCTCGAGAACTTCCACGCCAGCGCCGAATGCATCATCAAGCAGTACGCCGCGTGGAACGTCGAAGAAGGTCTGAATCTCAACGGCGAGCTGGTCACCGGCGAAGCGATCGCCGACCTCGGCGGCGCGACGCTGGCCCTTCGCGCGTATCAGAAATCGCTGGAAGGCAAACCGCGCGTCGTCGTCGACGGATACACGCCGGAGCAACGTTTCTTCCTCGGGTTCGCGCAGGTGTGGGGCCAGAACATGGCGCCCGAGGAGGCGCGGCGCCGCGCGCTCACCGACCCGCATGCCCCCGGTCCGGCTCGCGTGAACCTCACGGTCAGCAATATGCCGGAGTTCCAGGACGCCTGGAACTGCGTGGCGAGCTCGAAGATGACGCGCGCGGAAGGGGAGCGGTGCCGGATCTGGTGACGTATCCGCTGGAACCCGATGCGCGCGAAATGCGTCGCCTCGTCGAGGAGGCGATGCAGCGCATCACCGCACACATCGAATCGCTGCCCACGCAGCCGGCGATGAACGTCGAAGGCGCCACCGAGTACGCGCGCACCCTCATCGAGCCGCTTCCGCGGCGGGGTCAGACCTTCGATTCGCTGCTGGACTTTCTTTTCGAGGACGCCATTCCGCGATCGTTCAACGCCGCCGGCCCCGGTTATCTGGCGTATGTGCCCGGCGGCGGGATCTTCCACGCCGCCGTCGCGGATCTGATCGCCGACGCGGTCAACCGCTACATCGGCGTCTGCGCCGCCGCGCCGGCTCTGGTGCAGCTCGAGGCGAACGTCATCCGCTGGTTCTGCGAGATCCTGCAGTTCCCGCAGTCCGCGGGCGGCGTGCTGACGCCGGGCGGTTCGCTGGCGAACTTCACCGCCATCGTCACGGCGCGCAAGGCGAAATTGCCGGACGACTTCCTGCGCGGCACGCTGTACTGCTCGAACCTGATCCACCACTCGTTCCAGAAGGCGGCCAACCTGGCCGGCTTCCCGTTCGCGAACATCCGCGAGCTGCCGGTCGATGAGAAGTTCCGCATCCGCATCGACGCGCTGCGCGAGGCCATCGCGCGCGATCGAGCCGATGGGTGGACGCCGTTCCTGATCGCGGGTAGCGCCGGAACGACACCGACCGGCGCGGTCGACGATCTCGCCGCGATGGCAGAGGTCGCGCGCGAGGAGCTGCTCTGGTTTCACGTCGACGGCGCATACGGCGCGCTGTTCATGCTCACCGGGCGCGGACGGACGGTGCTGCGCGGACTCGAACAAGCCGATTCGGTGATCCTCGATCCGCACAAGACGCTGTTCCTCCCGTTCGGCACCGGCGCCGTGCTGGTGCGCGACGCGCGTGCGCTGCGCCGCGCGCATTCGTCGCACGCCGATTACCTGCCCGATATGCAGCAGGAGGACGAGCTGGTCGACTTCTGCGAGATCTCGCCGGAGCTCTCCCGCGACTTTCGGGGGCTGCGCGTGTGGCTTCCGCTGAAGCTGTTCGGCATCGAGCCGTTCCGCGAGCAGCTCGATGAGAAGCTCGACCTGATCGAGTACGCGCTGCGTGAGCTGCGTGCGATCGACGGCATCGAGATCGTCGCGGAGCCGCAGCTGACCATTCTCGCGTTCCGCTACGGCGATGACGACGCGCGGAACCGCCGCCTGCTGGAACGGATCAACGCGCGCAAACGCGTGATGCTCACGCCGGCCATTCTCGACGGACGGTTCGTGATCCGCATCGCCATCGGCTCGCACCGCACCCACCGCGATCGCGTCGACATGGCGCTCGAGGACATCCGCGCGGCAATCGGGGAGGTGTGATGGAAGCGATTGCAGCGATCGAGCAGATCACGCGCAACTGCTATCGCAGCTTCGCCGCGTTGCCCGGCGCGGAACTGCTCGATGACGGCGGCGTATTCGGCGTGATGTCGCACGTGCCGGTGCCGTTCTTCAGCGGCATCGCGACGACGAACATCAACGAAGACGAGGTCGCGGCGGTGATCGATCGCTTCCGCGAGCAGCGTTGCGCGTTCCGCTGGTGGGTGACGCCGTCGACGCGGCCGGCCGGTCTCGCGGAGATGCTCGAAGCGCACGGGATGCGGCACGCGTATGACGCGCCGGGCATGGCCGCAGACCTGACCGCGCTCGATCTCGAGGTGCCGCTCGCGGACGGCGTCGCGATCCGCCGCGTCGACGATCTGACGGATTGGCTGGACGTGCTCGCGCCCGTGTTTTCGTGGCCCGCGGACGAAGCGGCGATCTGGCGCGATGTGTACGAGCGCCTCGGGCTCGCGGAGGACGCGCCGTGGACGCACTTCGTGGCCTGGCTGGGCGGCAAACCGGTCGCGACCACATCGTTGCTGGTGGGAGGCGCGCTGGCCGGGATCTACTTCGTGGCCACGCTGGACGAGGCGCGCGGGCGCGGGATCGGTGCGGCGGTGACGCGCGAGGCGATGCGTTTCGCGCGCACGCGCGGCGCAACGCACGCGGCCTTGCAGTCGTCGGACCTCGGCTACCGCGTCTATCGCGGACTGGGCTTCGTCGACTACTGCAATCTGCGCCTCTACGACTGGCGGCCTTAGAGCCCGGACGGCAAGCGCGGCGACGCCAGCAGCTCGGCGAACACTTCCCAGCGCTTCTGCGCGTCGCCCTGCGCGTGACGTTCGACGTAGTGCCGGACGAGATCCTTGCCGAGGTTGTAGTTGATGACGTAGCTGCGGTACTGATCGAAGAACTTCACGCGCTGTTGCGCGCGCGCGGGCTCCATCAGCGCGTAGGTGGTCAGCCACTCCGCGGCCTCTTGAGCGGTGAGCTCTCCGTCGACATAGCGCCGCGCCGCCTCGTTGCCGGCGTAGCTGGTGCGCGAGATCAGTTCATAGACGCGGTAATAGTGCGCGGCGTGCGCGGCATCGAGTCCGGCGATCGGGAAGAGCGTCTCGCGTTCCATCTCCACGCGCTCGCCGGCCGGAAAGGCGACGTCGATCCCGTAGTTCGCGCTTCCTTCGGCGATCAGCGACTGCGCGGAGAAGAGCGCATACACCGAGAACTCCACCCAGCCGCGCTCGCGCACGAGCGTGTTCTCGAGCAGCGCGTTGTAGACGTGATGGCCGGGGTAGCCTTCGTGACAGGCGAGATCGATGGCGCGGTCGATGAAGATCGGCAGGTCGGTGTTGACCTGGATCAGGCTGCGGAAGCCGCCCTGGTACCAGTTGTAGCCGCTCCACGATTTGCCGTTCACGTATTCGACGGTGAACGTCTCGCCGTCCGGCAACGGCATGTGCGCCATCGTCTTGGCGCGGCAGACGTCGATCGCGGCCTTGAACACGATGTCGAGCTTGTCGCGCGGGATGACGAACTGCGCGCGGAAGGCCTCCACGCGTGAGGACAGCGACCCCTGGCCCGGCAACTCCTGATCGATGGCCGCGTTGAGCGCCTGGAAGTAATCCTCGCCATGCGACGGTGCCACGGCGTCGTAGAGCGCTTTCGATTCCTCGTCGAACGTGAAGCGCCGTCCCTGGAGCATTTCCGCGCGTGCGATCAGCGCCTCGGTCTGGCGGAGCAGGTAATCGCGGCGCGGCGACGCATCCATCGCCGCCAGCCGGTCGCGCAGGTTCGCGGCCGATGCGTGGATCTCCGTCAGCGGCGGGCGCGCGGCGCGCACT
Organism: uncultured Acidobacteriota bacterium; assembly: GCA_946887105.1. The sequence goes on from CAMPKJ010000006.1 coordinate 23,769, forward strand.
TCCTCGCGCCATTCCGCGGGACCGTAATAGGCGTCGACGTAATCCGCATCGTGCTCGCCCATCGCGAGCACGAGCCGCACGTATTGATTCGCATCGTCGTTCATGAGCGTGCATCGTATTACTGCTGGCTCGATCGTGGGGCTGGACGCCGCCGCGATGGCGTGGCAGATTTGCGCGCATGCGTGAACTGTTGCTGGCCAATCTCGAGGCGGCGTATGCGAAGCACGGATGGCATGGAACGACGCTGCGCAACGCGATCCGCGGCCTCACCGCGGATGATGTGGCGTGGCGTCCCGCGAAATCGCGGCACAACATCTGGGAGCTGATTGCGCACGCCGCGTATTGGAAGTACGTGGCGCGGCGGCGGCTGCGCGGCGCGAAGCGCGGGTCGTTTCCGCTGAAGGGGAGCAACTGGATCCCCGCGCCGGAACGGATCGACGAGGCCGCATGGCAGGAGTTGATCGCGTTGCTCGAGGAGCAGCATCGGCTGCTGCGCGAGGTGGTGGCCTCGCTCACGGACGCGGAACTGCGCGATCCGAAGAAGCAACGCCTCATCTATGGCGTCGCCGCGCACGACGTCTATCACACCGGGCAGGTTCAGCTGGTGAAGCGGCTCCGGCAGGGGTGAGGCACGCTTTTCGCCTGCCACGTTCCGCGTGGCTCATTGTGTGAAGTGTGGCGCGCCGCTCGCTCCCGACGCGCAGTTCTGTTCGCGTTGCGGGACGCCTGTCGCGGCGCGCGTGCCCGTGACCTCGCCGGCGCCCATTCCGGCGGCGCGGCGCAGCACCTGGTGGATCGTGCCGGTGGTGATCGTCGGGCTGGTCCTCGTGGCGTGGCTGCTGCTCGCGGGACTGCCATTCGGCCGCGAGCGGCGCGTGATCGCGACCGCGACCACGGAAACGATCGCCGAGGGGACGTCGACGGTGCGGCCGGTGGAGCCGGGAACGATCGTGGACGTGGGCGAGCCGCCGTTCGCGACCACCACGACCATTCCACCGGCGCAGACGCTCCCGCCGATGACCCAGACGGTCCCGCCGGTCACGCAGACGCAGCCGGTGATCGTCGAAGAGCCCGCGGTTCCGCGGCCGGTTCCAGTGCCGCCTCAGCCGATTCCGCAGCCGGCGCCCCGTGAAGAACCGGAGCCGGTCGAACCGCCAGGCGAGATCACGGAATCGGAGGCCACGTCGGTGCTGCGCGGTCACCTCGCCGGAGCGAATCCGTACGGCGTCTCCTCGAGCTGCCTCCAGATCAGCAGTCTCGGATACAGCAACACCGGCTACACGTTCTCCGTGTGGGACGCGTGCATCGAAGGCGGCGGCTCGCGGATGTTGGGCCGCTGGCGTGTCGATTCGAGGACGCGGGAAGTCTTCCGTCAGCGCGACGACGGCCGGTTTGTGCGGCCGTGATTGCCCGGCGACGCAATAAGTTGGACGGTCGAGGCGTTCATCCGATCCCGTGGTTGACACGGTGGCAGCGCGTCCGTATGGTGACCACCTTCCGCGAGCGCGCGGCGCTCGCACGTTCGTTGAAGTTGGGCCCGTAGCTCAGTGGTAGAGCAGTTGGCTTTTAACCAATTGGTCGTAGGTTCGATCCCTACCGGGCTCACCAGCCCAGCTCATCCGTCCCTATCGTCTAGAGGCCTAGGACACCGCCCTTTCACGGCGGCGACACGGGTTCGAATCCCGTTAGGGACGCCAATTCCGCTCCATTTCCCCCTCTGGCGCACCTCACAACAGCCACTCGATCGGCAACAGCGACAGCAGCGAGACGGCTGCTCTCTGCCGGAGGTTCGTGCCCGGCTCTAAGTCGTAAAGCACCGTCTCGCCTCCGCGGCGGCCGAGCCATTGCATTTCTCCAGACTGCGAGAGCTGGACTTGATAGGCGTTGATCGGAATGGTGGTCTCGAATGCGGTGGCGATGAGATTGGCCAGTGCCGCGCTGTCGATCACGAAGCCCATCTCCGTATTGAGCTCCGCGGAGCGGGGATCGAAGTTGAACGAGCCGACGAATACGCGCGAGCCATCCACGGCGAATGTCTTCGCGTGCAGGCTGGAGCCGGAGCTGCCGAACATCCCGGTGTTCGTGACGTTCCGGTGCTCGGGCCGCACACGCAATTCGTACAGCGTGATGCCCGCGGCGAGGAGAGGCTTGCGGCGCTTGGCGTAACCGGCATGGACCGCCGCGACGTCGGTCGCCTCGCGCGCGTTGGTCAGAATCCGGACCTTCACTCCTCCGGCCGCCCACTGCGAGAAGGCGTCCACCCCTCCCGAGCCCGGGACGAAGTAGGGCGAGACCAGATCGACTCGGGCCGCGGGCTGGCCGAAGATCCTCCTCATCTTCTCCGGCAAGAGATCTTCACGCTTCGCGCGCCCCAGGACTTTGGCAGGGTCGTCGCTGACCAGCCGGGCCGGAGCCCATTCCATCGGTAGCGTGCCTCCGATCAGATCGCGGACGAAGGGCGACGCGCGGAGCGCGGTCATGTAGGCGACGGCGGCCGGATCGCGCGCGACGCGCACCGCGGCTGCTTTGATCTCTGCGATGCGCGCGGCAGGCACAGGACGCAGCAGGCGATCGACCGGATACGCCATGGGGCTGGCCCAGTAGCGGTCGAAATCGCGCGACGTCTCCTGCACGACCGGCCCGATGGCGATCACATCGACGTCCGTGAACAGGATCCCGTCCGTGGCCCCGAAATACTCGTCTCCGACATTGCGCCCGCCGACGATGGTGGCCTGGTTGTCGGCCATGAACGACTTGTTGTGCATCCGCCGGTTGAGGCGGGAGAAGTTCGTCAGATAGCCGATGAGACGAGGCCGGCGAATCACAAAGGGATTGAACAGCCGCACTTCGATGAGCGGATGCGCGTCCAGCGCGGCGAGGGTGGGATCGAGACCCGGCGTGTTGTTGTCGTCGAGCAGCAGGCGCACGCGGACGCCGCGGTCGGCCGCATCGCAGAGGGACTTGAACAACAGCGTGCCCGACAGGTCCCTGCGCCAGATGTAGTACTGCACGTCGAGCGTGCGCTCGGCCCTCGACGCCAGCAGGTAGCGGGCGGCAAAGGCGTCGCGGGCATCCCGCAGCGGATAGATGCCTGAGAGATCGGGATGCGCGGCGAGGCGCGCCGCGATTGCCGTTCCGATCGTGGTAGCGGCGGTGTCGGTCGGCGCCGTGGAGATCGGACGATGGCCGAGGGGAGGGAGCCTGTTGCAGTGACCGGTCCACGCGACGCCGATGGCGGCGGCGAGGATGGTCATCGCAACCAGGCGCCGGCGTCGCGTCATCGCATCAAACTAGCACCGATCATGATTCGATCGGGACGTGCTCTTTCCGGAATGCGATGCCTCCCGGAACGATGAGTGTGATGGTGGTGCCTGCGCCTTTTGCGCTGGCAATGGTCAGCGTGGCCTCGATGCGGGCGGCGCGCTCGCGCATTCCCAGCAGTCCGAAGTGCCCCGGCTTCCCTCGGTCGACGAGCTCCGGCTCGATGCCCACGCCATCGTCCTTCAGGCGCAGCGTGACGTTGTGTCCGTATTCGAGCTCCACGCTCAGCCTGCTCGCGCCGGAATGCATCGCCGCATTGAGAATGCCTTCATAGCCGATGCGATAGATCTCGTCCCGAACGATCGGATGCATCTCCCTGCGCACACCGGACGCCGTGCAGGTCGCATTCATCGAGCGCGGGATCGCTTCACTTTCGGTTGCGCGCTGCATCGCTTCGAGAAGGTCGTTCCCTTGCGTCGTAGACGTTCGCAGAGAGTGCAGCGCCGCGCGTCCTTCCGCCATCGCGCGCCCGAGCCAGGCCGACAGCTGCTGCATCGCGCGCCGCATGCCCGCGGGATCGGCCGGCGAGTCGAGCGCGTCATCCGCAACCATCTTGCTGCCCTGGATGGTCTGGAGCAGCGTGTCGTGCATCTCTCTCGCGAGACGGGTCCGTTCCGCCAGCCGTTCATCGAAGCGAACGGCCGCCGCCGCCTCGATCTGTCTCACGCGAAGCCGGTACAGCGCCCACACGATGAAGAACGCGAGAATCGCACACGCTGCGCGAAAGGCGTTGGTTTGATACCAGGCCGGCTGCACGCGAAAGCGCAGCGTTGCGCCTCGATCGTTCCACACGCCGTCCTCGTTGCTCGCAATGACCCGAAACGTGTAATCGCCGGGATCGAGACGGTTGTAGAACGCCTCGCGCCGCGTACCAGCGTCTTGCCATTGCTCGTCGACGCCCTCCAGCTTGTAGCGAAACCTGACGCGCTCGGGAATCGACAGGCTGGTCGCGGTATAGCGGAAATGCACTTTGTCCGTTTTCGGCGGGAGGGCGATGCCCGGCGCCGGCCGATACACGCGATCGGCTTCGAGCGTCCGAATGATGACCGTGGGCGGCATTCTGTTCCATCGCATCCGCGCCGGATCGGTCCATACCAGACCATTGTCGGTTGCGAACCACAGTCGGCCGTCCGTCGTTTGAGTTGCCGTGGAAGCGGTCCAGGTCATCTGCGGCGATCCGCGCAATCCATCGAGAAAATCGAAGATCTTCGGATTGGGGCGATAGGCGGGATTCTCCACGATGCGTCTCACTTCCTGTGGCGACAGACGAACGATTCCTCGCATTTCATTGAGCCAGAGGGCGCCGTCTTCCGTGGCGATGATGCCGGTCACCGTACCGAACGGCTCGTCGCTTTTCGTGAGGATGCTTCGGAACCTGCCATTGCGAAAAAGCGCCAGTCCCAGCTCACCGCCGAACCATGTGTGCGGGCCGCGTCCGCGAATGACGCGAATGCGGCCGATGTCGATTCCATCGGCACTCGTATAGAGCCGGGCGCGGCCGCTTTCCAGGAGTGCGGCGCGATTTTCGGTATAGCCGAACCAGATGCGCCCCTGGCTGTCGCGAAAGGTCGCACTGGGGCCGCGCTGCAGCAGGCCTGGCGGCGGAGCACGGCTCGACCATACGCCGTCTTTGAAGTGAACGAGGCCCACGTCGCCGACACTGAGCCACAATCCGCCGTTCTCCGCGTCGGGGATGACTTCCCACAACCAATCGTGAATGCCCAGCGATGGCGGCTGCTCGAAGATCTCGAAGTTCATGCCGCGCTGCCGAATGACTCCGCCACCCGCTCCCCACCAGATCTCGCCGTCGAGATCGCGGCACACGCTGGCAATTCCGGAGGGAGCCAGGACGGTCGTGACCTCGTCTCCGCGAATCCGGGCGAAGCTGTAGGTCGTGGAGCTTGCTACGTACAATTCGCCTTCTTTTCCGGGATGCAGCGTCAGGAACTGTTGGTCGGGAGCGAGCGCAAACGGAACGAAGTGACTATCGCGAAATCGCATGAGTCCCTTGCCGGACCCGAGCCACACATTTCCTTCGCGGTCTTCGAAGATCGCACCCGGTGTCTTGCTGGGGAGGCCGTCATGCATCTCCACGACTCCGGAGTCGCGCTCGGGAAATCGCACGCGCAGCAAGCCGCCTTTCTCCCGCGAGACCGCCCACAAGGCCCCGTCGCGATCGACGAGCGGCATGAGCGTGGCCATGGTGCCGACCCATTGCGGCGGCTTCCCCTGCACCGGCCGGAGTGGTCCCTCCATTTCCCCGATCCAGACCCTCCCGTCCCGTGTTTGCGCGATCTTGTTGATTCCTACGCGGACCTTGACCGAAGTCGGCTCGAATCGTCGAGCGCCATGAGGAAGGAAAAACACCGTGCGGCCGGCCGCGACCCACAACGTTTTCTGACGATCGATGAATAAACACCAGATACGCTCGCGCGGAATGTTCCAATCGTCGCCGGCAGCGACCCACCGCGATCCGACCCGCAATTCCAGGCCATTGTGTGTTCCGGCCCATAGTCGCCCCGTTGCATCCCATGCGAATGCATAGACCTGCGCAGAAGGCAATTCCTCCGGGCGGCTGAAGACGGTGAGCGAGTGGCCCTTCAGAAAGCCGATGCCCGACGGCCGGAACGAGATCCACAAACCGCCGTCGGGGGTCGCCAGCAGTGCGTAGACGTTGTGTGCGGGAAGCCGCACGCCGGCTGGCGGTATGTACCGTTCGAACGTGACGCCATCAAAGCGAAAGAGTCCGCGCGCGGAGCCGATCCAGAGATACCCGTCCGCCGTTTGTTCGAGCGCAGTGATCTGGCTCGGCGCTCCGTCTTTCGAAGTCCATTCCGTCAGATGAAGCTGCGACAACGTGCGGTCGAGACTCGTTGCGTATCCCGCCTCGCAGGTCACGATCACGGTCAGGACGCCAAACAAAGTGCGCATGTTCCGCAGGGTTCTGCAGTGTGCGACCTGCAGTTCTCTTCAGTGCAGTCAGAGCGGCAGCAATCCTCTTCGAATGGCGATCGTCACCGCGTGCGTGCGGTCGTTCGCGCGAAGTTTGTCGACCAGGTTCTTGATGTGAAAGTTCACCGTGCTCTCCGCGATCGCCAGTTCGTCGGCGATCTGCTTGTTGCGGTATCCATCGCGAATGAGCCGCAGCACGTCGAGCTCCCGCGCGGTGAGGTCTTCTTCGCCGAGGTGCTCGGCGAGCCGAGCGGCCACTTCCGGCGGAACGTGCCGGCGCCCCGCGTGAACGGACCGCATCACTGCCAGTAACTCGTCCTTCGGCATGCTCTTGAGCAGATACGCGGCGGCACCGGCTCGCATGGCCCGCTGGATCTCGCCATCGGTATCGGTCGTGGTGAGCATGATGATGCGCGCCCGCGGGAACTCTCCGCGCATGGCGATGAGCGCATCGGTGCCGTTGGTGCCCGGCAGGCGGAGATCCATGAGGGTGATGTCCGGCTGATGCCGCCGGAACTCGCTCATGCCTTCGACGGCATTCGTCGCCTGCGCCACGAGGAGCATGTCCTGCTGCGAGGCGATGATCGTCCGCAGTCCTTCCCGGAAGACCGGATGGTCTTCGACGGTGAGGATCCGGATCGGCTCGACTACGGACATCCGATCGCTCCTGAAGAAAACAACAGGGGGAAACCTGCCGCAATCGAGGAAGCGGCGCGGCAGCGCTCAGCCTAACGTGCAACGTGCAATGACTCAACTGAAAACATCGATGCCGGGTGCCGCGGAGCGGATCGGGCCAGTCGCATGGGGACCGGTTGTGTACGTGGTGGACGAGGACGTTCGCGCGCGCGAATCGATGGAACTGCTCGTCGACGGCGAAGGCTGGCGGACAGAGACGTTTGCCTCGCCGGAAGATTTCTCGTCACGCTCCCGCACCACGATTCCGTGTTGCCTGCTTCTCGATGCCTCGCCCGCGAGCCTGGAGTTGCAAAAACAATTGGCGCCCCGCACCGACATACCGATCATTTTCATTACAGGTCACAGCGACATCCCAACGACCGTACGGGCCATGAAGGCCGGCGCGTTCGATTTTCTGACGAAACCGCTCGAGGTGGACGTGTTGCGCTCCGTCATCCGCGACGCCATCGAGCGGAGCTCCGAGATGCAGTCGCTGCGGACCTGCTATGCGTCCCTGTCTCCTCGCGAGCGCGAGGTCATGAGGCTGGTCGTATCGGGCTTGTTGAACAAGCAAGTGGCCGCCGAGCTGGGGATCAGCGAGATCACCGTCAAGGCACATCGCGGCCAGGCCATGCGCAAGATGAACGCGGCGTCCTTCGCCGATCTGGTCACGATGGCGGCGCGCCTCGGCGTGCGCCCCGTGACCGCGCACTAAGGGAAAAGGAGATGTCCATGAGAGTCATCACAAGGTTCCTGTCGATCGCCGCCATTGGTCTGATGCTGCAGATTGCGTCGGCACAGCTTCCGGGGACGCGGCGCGCCGATCTTCAACGACACGATCTGAGCGCTCCGGGACACGAAGTCATTCAGGCTCGCGTCGACATCGCTCCGGGAGTCGTGGCGCAACGACACAAACACCCGGGCGAAGAGATCGTCTACGTCATCGAGGGCACGCTCGAATATCACGTCGAGGGAAGACTGCCGGTGACCTTGAGGGCGGGCCAGGTCCTGTTCATTCCGGATGGAGCCGTGCACTCGGCCAAAAACGTGGGCCTCGACAATGGTGCGGAGCTGGCGACGTACGTGGTGCGCAAGGGCAAGCCGCTCGTGACTCTCGTGCCGTAGGGACAGGTGATTGCCATGTCCGGAGAGATCAACCATTCACGCCGCCGTTTTCTGGGCAGCGCCGCCATGGCTCTCGCTGCAACGCAGTTCGCGATGAGTCGTTCCACCGCGAATGCCGCCGGCGCGCATCGTCTGTGGCCCGGCTCAATCAAGCAGGTGCACGCTGGTGTGCTGGACGTCGGCTATGCCGACGCGGGGCCGGTCGACGGTGCGGTGGTCATTCTTCTGCACGGGTGGCCGTACGACATTCACGCGTATGTGGACGTCGTGCCGGTGCTGGTCTCGGCGGGTTATCGGGTGATCGTGCCGTATCTGCGCGGCTTCGGCTCGACGCGATTTCTGTCCGCCGGGACATTCCGCAATGGCCAGCAGTCTGCGCTCGGTGTCGACGTCGTCGAGTTGATGGACGCGCTCCGCATCGACCAGGCGATCGTGGCCGGATTCGATTGGGGAGCGCGCACCGCTTGCATCGTCGCGGCACTATGGCCACAACGCTGTAAAGCGCTGGTCTCCGTCAGCGGCTACCTCATCGTCGACCGCGAGGCCAATCAACGGCCGTTGCCGCCGGAAGCCGAACTGGCGTGGTGGTATCAGTATTACTTCGCCACCGAACGCGGCAGGCGCGGCTATGCGGAAAACCGCGATGCGTTCAATCAGCTGATCTGGAGACTCGCCTCGCCGAAGTGGGACTTCGACGACGCGACGTTCGCCCGTACGGCGCCGTCGTTCGCCAATCCGGATCACGTGGACATCGTGATTCACAACTACCGGTGGCGTCTCCGTCTCGCAAACGGCGAGCGCCGCTACGCCATCCTGGAACGGAGACTCGCCACCAGGCCGGCCATTACGGTGCCGGCCGTCACGATCGCCAGCGATTTCGACGGAGCAGCCGCAAACGGCGACGCGTACGCGAGCCGTTTTTCCGGCCGGTATTCGCACCGCATCCTGAACGGGATCGGTCACAACGTGCCGCAGGAGGCACCGCGAGACTTCGTCCAGGCGGTGCTGGAGGCTGGCAGCTACGCGTCATAGCGACGCCATTGAGACGAAGGTGTCGGACGACACCTTCGTTCAATGGAACGGCTCCGTCACCGAAGCGATATTGCCCGATAGAAAGGAAATGCCAATGACACATTCGAAACTTGTCGCCACCAGCAAGGAGATCAGTATGAGCGCAACAAGCAAGGAAGCCGTGCGTCCGTTCCGGGTGAACGTTCCGGAAGCGGAACTGACCGATCTGCGCCGGCGCATCAAAGCGACGAGGTTTCCCGGCAAAGAGCTCGTCGACGACGGATCGCAGGGCGTGCAGCTCGCGGCCATCCAGAAGCTGGCGGACTACTGGGCGAACCGCTACGACTGGCGGAAGGTCGAGGCGCGGCTCAACGCGCTGCCGCAGTTCGTCACCGATATCGACGGCGTCGACATCCACTTCATCCATGTCCGCTCGAAAAATCGAAACGCGCTTCCGCTGATCGTCACGCACGGCTGGCCCGGTTCGATCATCGAGGAGCTGAAGCTCATCGAGCCGTTGACCAACCCGGCGGCGCACGGAGGGAACGCTGAGGATTCGTTCGACGTGGTGATCCCGTCATTACCCGGCTACGGCTTTTCCGGCAAGCCGGCCGAGCTCGGATGGGAGCCGGTTCGCATCGCCCGCGCCTGGATCGTGCTGATGAAGCGCCTCGGCTACACGCATTTCGTCGCTTCAGGCGGCGATTGGGGCGATCCGGTGACGGAACAGATGGCGGTGCTTGCACCTTCGGAGGTTCTCGGTATCCATCTGAACCTGCCGTCGACCGTGCCTCCCGAGATTTTCAAGGCCCTCGGTGCCGGCGGGGCCGCTCCGGAAGGACTCTCGGCTGACGAGCAGCGTGCGTACGGCCAATTGGAGTTTTTCCTGAAGAAGGGACTGGCGTACGCCCAGGAGATGAGCAACCGTCCGCAGACGCTGTACGCGATGGAGGATTCGCCGGTCGGGTTGGCGGCGTGGATTCTCGATCACGACGCCCGCAGTTACGAGCTCATCGCGCGCGTGTTCGATGGTCAGCCCGAGGGCCTGACCCGGGACGACGTCCTCGACAACATCACGCTTTATTGGCTCACCACTACGGCGGTGTCTTCGGCTCGCCTGTACTGGGAAAACCGAATTCCGTTCTTTGCCCCTCAGGGAGTAACGACGCCGGTCGCTGTGAGCGCGTTTCCGGATGAGCTCTACCAGGCCCCGCGGAGCTGGACGGAACGGGCCTTTCCCAAGCTCATGCATTACAACCGCCTCGAAAAAGGCGGTCACTTTGCGTCGTGGGAGCAGCCGGAGATTTTCGTGTCGGAGCTCCGCGCCTCCTTCAGAACGCTTCGCTGATCGATGGACTTCGATCGATCAGCGATCGTCATCGATCCGCTTCTCGGCGTGGCTCTCAGTCCGTGCAGACGCGTAACACAAAGAAAGGAATTCTCATGACTCGACTTTTTCAGATGACGGCAATCAGTGTGGCGATGGCAACGATGCTCATTACGAACACCGACGGAAAGGAATCAACCATGACCCAGGTCGAACAAGTGGCAACCAGGACCGCGCGTCCGGCGAGAGTGGAACACGGAGAAGCGGCAATCCGCCCCTTCAACGTCAAAGTTCCCGAAGCGGCGCTGGCCGACCTTCGCCGGCGCCTCGTCGCGACCCGCTGGCCGGACAAAGAGACGGTCGCGGATGACTCGCAAGGAGCTCAGCTCGCGAAACTCCAGGAGCTCGTTCGCTACTGGGGGACGGACTACGACTGGCGAAAGGCGGAGGCGAAACTCAATGCGTTCCCGCAGTTCGTCACGAAGATCGACGGAGTCGACATCCACTTCATCCACGTCCGCTCCCGGCACGCGAACGCGATGCCGATCATCATCACTCACGGCTGGCCGGGCTCAGTCTTCGAACAGATCAAGCTCATTGGCCCGCTCACCGACCCGACGCAGTACGGCGGCCGAGCCGAGGATGCGTTCGACGTCGTGATTCCATCGCTGCCGGGCTTCGGCTTCTCCGAGCGTCCGACCGCGGCCGGCTGGGGACTGGAACGCATCGGCAGCGCCTGGGCCGTGCTCATGAAGCGGCTGGGATACTCGCGGTACGTCGCCCAGGGCGGCGACTGGGGTGCGGGCGTTGTGGAGGCGATGGGGCGGCAGGCGCCGAACGGCCTGCGCGGCATCCACACCAACCTCCCGGCGGTGATTACACCCGAAGTGGGAGCGGCACTCGGAGGAGACCCGGCCGCGCTGGCCGCGCTCTCTGAGAAGGAACGCTCCGCAGTCAGGGACCTCGGTGCGTACGTCCAGAACGGAGGCCTGAGCTATCTGGTGATGATGGGCGCGCGGCCGCAGGCGGTCGGCTATGGCCTGACGGATTCCCCCGCGGGACTCGCGGGCTGGATGCTCGTGCACTCGGGGTTCACGAAATGGACGTTTGGAAAAGATCCGCAGCAGTCTCCGACACTCGATGACGTACTGGACAACTTCTCGCTGTACTGGCTGACGAACACCGCCGCCTCGTCCGCGAGGATCTACTGGGAGAACCGCGGTCGGGACCTCATCAGTGCGGGTGCGCAGAAGACCGCTGAGATCTCGGTGCCGGTGGCCATCACGGTGTTCCCCGACGAAGTGATTCGGGCGCAGGAAGCGTGGGCCCGCCGCGCCTTTCCCACGCTCATGTACTTCCGCGAGGTCGACCGCGGCGGTCACTTCGCCATGTGGGAGTACCCCGAGCTCTTCGCGGCCGAACTGCGCGCGGCGTTCCGATCCGTACGGTGAGCGCTGACTGGAGTGCGGCGGCTGTGGCCGCCGCACTCCATAAGGGCGGGCGCTATTGCGCGATGGGTCCAAAGCGCTCGGTGCGGATCGTGTTGCGCGGTTGGCCCGCTTGCAACAGCAACGCAGCGGCCGCCTCCACGAAACCGGCAGAGCCACAGACGAATGCATCCGCGACTCCGTCGATTTCGTTCAACAGCGACCGCACGGCGGGCAAGTCGATACGGCCGATCGCGCCGGGCCAGCCCGACTGCACGTCGCGCGTCAGCGTGATCCGAAGCGTCAAGCGAGGATCGTTGACGGCGAGATCCGTGAGCTCGTCGTGGTAGATCACATCCTGGCGGGTGCGCGCCGAATACAGAAGTGCTGCCGGCACGGCGCTCCGTGACAATCGGCGGTGCCGCAGCATGCACATGAGCGGCACAATGCCGCTCCCGCCGCCGACCAGCAGGAGCGGATTCCGCCGTTCGAGCGCAGACCATACGAAATGGCCTCCGATCGGCCCGCGCAGTTCGATGGTTTCGCCGGGCTGCAGTTGCCCGGTGAGGAACGGAGAGACCTCGCCGTCCTCGAGGCGCTCGACGGTGAGCTCCACCGCGGACTCTTCCGGCGGCGACGCAATCGAGTAACTGCGTTCCGCGCGATATCCGTCTTCGGCCGTCAGGCGTACATCGGCGTGTTGGCCCGCCAGGTGCCCGGGCCAGCCGTCGACGGCGAACCGGATGGTCTTCACCCGCGGCGTCTCTTCTCGGATCGATAGGACCGTCGCGGGCTGCCACGCGGCCGGCTTGAACGCTCTAGTCACCGTCGTACCGTTGTTCGCGCCACGGATCTCCGTGATTGTGGTACCCGTTCACTTCCCAGAAACCGGGCTCGTCTTCTTCCATGAACCGCAAGCCGCGGATCCACTTGGCGGACTTCCAGAAATAGAGGTGCGGTACGAGAAGGCGCGCCGGCCCGCCGTGTTCGGGCGCGAGCGGCTCGCCGTCGTACTCCCATACCACCAGCGCCTTTCCTTCCAACAGATCCTCCGAGGGGAGGTTGGTCGTGTAACCGCCATCGCAGAACGCCGTCACGAATGGCGAAGGCGGCTCGTCGAGACCCGCGGCTGCCAGGATGCGATCGACGGAGACGCCGCGCCAGTCTGTGTCGAACTTCGACCAGCGCGTCACGCAGTGAATGTCGACGGTGACGTCCGTCGCGCCAAGCGCGCGAAACTCGTCCCAGTTCCACGACGCGATCCGCGCGCCGTTCTCCGCTTCGAGCGTGAAGGTCCAGTCGTGCAGCGGCGTGTGCGGCGTGGGCTCAGCCGACAACACCGGAAAATCCGCAGTCGGGTGCTGTCCGGGCGGGAGCCGTTTCGAATCCGATTGCAACCGTCTGCCTTGAAAGCCGCGCGTGATCATCCTGCTGCCTCCATGTCGCACACGCGATTGGAGCACGTGCTGCGCGTCCGGACAATTACACGATCGTGTTATTTCTTTTCGACACTTTGGTGCAATGGATCGCGCCTCGTCATTCTGGTTTCATGCGCTCGAGGAAAACAGCATGAGGCCATTTGCACGACTGACCTGGCTCGCCGTCACCGGCGCGATGACCTATCTGGCATATCCGACGCTGTCCGCCGGCAGCCACACTGCCATCCGTCCGTTCCGTGTCAACGTCGCGGACGAGGCGCTCGCCGATCTTCGCAGGCGCCTCCTGGCAACGCGGTGGGCTGAGAAGGAAACGTCGGCGATCGATCGCAGGGCGTGCAGCTCGCGAGCCTCCAGCAGCTCGTTCGCTACTGGAGCACCGAATACGACTGGCGAAAGGTGGAAGCGAAGCTCAACGCCCTGCCGCAGTTCATGACCACCATTGACGGATTGGACATTCACTTCATCCACGTCCGCTCCCGTCATCCCAACGCCCTGCCCGTGATCATTACTCATGGCTGGCCCGGATCCATCACGGAGCAGCTCGGCATCATCGGTCCCCTCACCGATCCAACAGCGCATGGCGGAAACGCGCGGGACGCGTTCGACGTGGTCATCCCGTCGATGCCTGGTTACGGTTTCTCCGGCAAGCCGGCCAGCCCGGGTTGGAACCCGGATCGCATCGCCCGAGCCTGGGCCGAGCTGATGCGCCGCCTCGGATATACCCGCTACGTCGCGCACGGAGGCGACTGGGGATCGCCGGTCTCGAGCGCGATGGCGCGGCAGATGCCATCAGGACTGCTCGGAATCCACATCAACCTGCCTGCCACCGTACCCCCTGACGTGGCGGCGGTGCTCGCGAGCGGCGGGCCTGCGCCGGCAGGGCTGTCCGGCGAGGAACGCGCGGCATTCGACTCGCTCGACACCTTCTACAAGAAGCGCCGGGCTTACGCCGCAATGATGGGCACGCGCCCGCAGGTCATCGGTCAGGCCTTGACGGACTCGCCAGCGGGGCTTGCGGCCTTCATGTATGACTACAATGATGGCGAGCCCGAGCGCCTGCTCGCAAGAGACGATTTCCTGGACAACGTCACCCTGTACTGGCTGACGAACAGCGCTGCCTCGTCGGCGCGGCTGTACTGGGAAACCAGTGGCCAGAGCGTTCTTCTCGCGGCCGCACAGAAGACCTCCGAAATCTCGCTGCCCGTGGCCATTACGGTCTTTCCGGACGAGGTCTATCGCGCGCCGGAAACGTGGGCGCGGCGCGCGTATCGCAACCTGGTCTACTTCAACGAAGTCGAAAAGGGCGGCCACTTCGCCGCGTGGGAACAGCCCCAGCTCCTGGCTGGCGAACTTCGTGCTGCATTCCGATCGCTGAGGCCGGCGCCATGACGGGAACGCTTTCGGAAGAAGATCTGCGGTGCATCGACGGGTGGTGGCGGGCGGCGAACTATCTCTCCGTCGGCCAGATCTACCTTCTCGAAAATCCGCTCCTCCGAGAGCCTCTGCGAATCGACCATACGAAACCTCGGCTGCTCGGACACTGGGGGACGACGCCCGGTCTCAACTTCATCTACGCACATCTCAACCGGATCATCACCGAGCGAAGCCTGAACATCTTCTACATCGCCGGCCCGGGTCATGGCGGTCCCGGACTGGTTGCAAATACATATCTGGAGGGAACGTACAGCGAGATTTATCCGGACATCTCGCGCGATGAAGCGGGGATGCGCAAGCTGTTCAAACAGTTTTCGTTTCCGGGCGGCATCCCCAGTCATGTCGCACCGGAGACGCCCGGCTCGATCCACGAAGGCGGTGAGCTCGGCTATGCGCTCGCACATGCGTACGGTGCGGTCTTCGACAATCCGGACCTGATTGCCGCGTGCGTCATCGGCGATGGTGAAGCAGAGACGGGCCCTCTCGCCGCGAGCTGGCATTCGAACAAGTTCCTCAATGCGGCACGCGACGGCGCAGTGGTTCCGATCCTTCATCTCAACGGCTACAAGATCGCCAATCCGGCCGTGCTCGCGAGAATCAGCCGCAATGAGCTCGCTCAGCTCCTGACGGGCTATGGCTACGAGCCGCTTTTCGTCGAGGGCGACGACCCGGGCGTCATGCACCGGTCGATGGCAGAGGCGCTCGACAGAGTGTTCGACTCCATCGCGGCGATCCAGAGCGCTGCCCGGACGCATGCCCGTGCTGCTCGGCCGATGTGGCCGATGATCGTGTTGCGCTCGCCGAAAGGTTGGACCGGTCCGAAGGAAGTCGACGGACAGCCGACGGAGAGCTCGTGGCGGTCGCATCAGGTCCCGCTCGCCGATCTCGCGAAGAAGCCCGCGCACCTCGACCTGCTCGAGAGGTGGATGAAGAGCTACAAGCCCGAGGAGCTGTTCGATGACGAAGGCCGCTTGAAGCCGGAGCTGGCGCGGCTTGCTCCGCAAGGCAAAGCGCGCATGGGAGCGAATCCGCACGCGAATGGGGGATTGCTCCTTCGGGATCTGCGGATGCCCGACTTCTCCATTTACGGAATCGCCGTCCGTCATCCGGCAACGGAAATGGCGGAAGCGACGCGCATCGCGGGCAACTTTCTTCGGGACGTGGTCAAGGGAAATCCCGACAACTTTCGCCTCGTCGGTCCGGACGAAACCACCTCCAACCGCCTGAACGCCGTCTTCGAGGAAACCGATCGCGTCTTCACCGGCGCGATTCTTCCGACGGACGAGCACCTGTCACCCGATGGACGGGTCATGGAGATCCTCAGCGAGCACGTTTGTCAGGGTTGGCTGGAGGGCTATCTCCTCACGGGCCGTCATGGGTTCTTCTCCTGCTACGAAGCGTTCATTCACATCGTCGACTCGATGTTCAACCAGCACGCGAAATGGTTGAAGACAACACGCTCCATCGGCTGGCGCCGGCCGATCGCGTCGCTCAACTATCTGCTCACGTCGCACGTCTGGCGGCAGGATCACAATGGATTCAGCCACCAGGATCCGGGCTTCATCGATCACGTGGTCAATAAGAAGGCCGAGGTGGTGCGGGTTTATCTGCCGCCCGACGCCAATACACTGCTGTCGGTCGTCGACCACTGCCTGCGCAGCCGCAATTACGTGAACGTGATCATCGCCGGCAAGCAGCCCGCTCTGCAGTATCTGGACATGGCCGCGGCCATCGAGCACTGTACGGCCGGTGCCGGCGTCTGGAAGTGGGCCAGCAATGACGATGGATCCGAGCCCGACGTGGTCATGGCTTGCGCGGGAGACGTCCCGACGCTGGAGACGCTGGCCGCGGTGGACATTCTCCGGCAGCGCATTCCGGACCTGAAAATCCGCGTCGTGAACGTCGTCGACCTCATGACCCTGCAGCCGCAAACAGAGCATCCTCATGGGCTCTCGGACGAAGACTTCGATTCGCTCTTCACCACGAACAAGCCGGTCATCTTTGCCTTTCATGGCTACCCGTGGCTCATCCACCGGCTCACGTACCGGCGCACGAATCACGACAACCTGCACGTGCGCGGTTACAAGGAAGAAGGAACCACCACGACGCCGTTCGACATGACCGTGTTGAACGAGCTCGATCGCTGCCACCTCGTGATGGACGTGATCGATCGCGTTCCCGCTCTTCGTACGACTTACGCGCACGTCCAGCAGGAAATGCTCGACCTGCTCGTCGAGCACCGGCAGTACATCCGCGAGCACGGGGAAGACCTTCCTCGAATCCGTGACTGGACCTGGCCCTATTGAGCGAAATGAACATCCTGGTCCTGAATCCCGGCAGCTCGTCGTTGAAGTTCGGTTTGTTCCGATTTCCGGAGTCGAACCGGATTGCAGGCGGTGTGATCGAGAATGTCTCCGCTGGCGGAATGGACGAAGCCGTACGCGATGCCGTTTTGCGGCTGCGCCCATCCGCGATCGATGGCGTCGGATGCCGGGTCGTTCACGGAGGAGCGGCGTTTCTCGTCCCGGCCCAGGTCGACGCATCCGTGCTGGACGAGATTCGCGGTCTGTCCGAGCTCGCACCGCTGCACAATGCATCGGCGATCACAGTGATGGAGTCGGTGCAACGCGAGCTCGGACCAATCCCCATTGTGGCGGTTTTCGATACGTCCTTTCATCACACCATTCCCGCGGTCGCCTCAACCTACGCGGTTCCGGAGTCGACGGGCATTCGCCGCTATGGTTTTCACGGCATCTCGTACTCTTACGTCTCGCGCCGCCTGTCCGAGCGCGCTCCCGCCGCGAGCCGCGTCATCCTCTGCCACCTCGGCAATGGCTCGAGCGTCTGCGCGGTCGCCGATGGAAAGAGCGTGGACACGAGCATGGGACTGACGCCGCTCGAGGGGCTGGTGATGGGAACGCGGAGCGGCGACCTCGATCCGGGCGCGATTCTTTACCTGTTACGAAAGGGCAGCAGTGCACAGGAAGTGGCGGATCTCCTCAATCACCGTTCCGGCCTTCTCGGCCTGTCGCAGATCAGCAGCGATGTACGCGAGATCGAGCGTCACGCGGATCGCGGTAACGAACGCGCCGCGCTCGCCCTGGACGTCTTTGCGTATCGCGTGTCCAAGTACATCGGCGCGTACGCGGCGGTATTGAACGGGCTGGACGCGCTCGTGTTCACCGCAGGGATCGGCGAACACTCCGCGTCGATGCGCGCACGGATCTGCAGTGGTCTGACGTTTCTCGGGATCACTCTCGATGAGCGCCGGAACGCCGAACCGCGGCAGGACGAGCGACGCATCAGCGCCGGTCCGATCGAGGTCTGGGTCATTCCGACGGACGAGGAAGTGACGATTGCGCGCGCCACTGCTGAAATACTGAGCGGCCGATGAGCAGCAACGCGAACGCTTCGTACC
Organism: uncultured Acidobacteriota bacterium; assembly: GCA_946887105.1. The sequence continues at coordinate 41,898 of CAMPKJ010000006.1, forward strand.
GCGGCCCGATCGAGGACGTCCTCGCGGCTTTCGCCGCAGATCCGCAGCGCGGCCTGAGCCGTGCAGAAGCGACGGCGCGGCTCGAACGCTACGGTCCGAACGAACTGCGGGCGGAAAAGGGAGCTCCCTCCTGGCGGAAGTTCCTGGCGCAGTTCCAGGACGTGCTGGTCGTTCTGCTCCTGGTCGCGACAGCCATCTCGGCGATCCTCTGGTTCATCGAGCGTGAGTCGGACCTGCCGTACGAGGCGATGGCCATCTTCGGTGTGGTCCTGCTCAACGCGATCCTCGGCTACATCCAGGAGCAGCGCGCGGAGACGGCCGTGGCCGCGCTGCGGAAGTTGTCGGCCGCCCGTGCACGCGTCATCCGCGATGGCGAACAGCAAAGCGTCGACGCTGCCGATCTCGTCCCGGGCGACGTCATCCTGATCGAGGAAGGCGACACGATTCCCGCCGACGGACGGCTCACGCACTCGGCGGCGCTGCAGACGTCGGAGAGCGCCTTGACCGGCGAGAGTCTGCCCGTTTCGAAGGACACCGCTCCGATCGCGGAGGAGGTTCCGCTCGGCGACCGCCGCAACTCGATCTTCAGCGGAACCATCGTTACGTACGGCCGAGGGCGCGCGGTCATCACCGCCACCGGCATGAACACCGAGATGGGGACGATCGCCGGCCTGCTGAAACGAACGGCGGAAGAGACCACACCTCTGCAGAAGGAGCTCGAGCGCGTCGGCAAGCTCCTGGGCATCGTGGTCTTGATCATCGCCGTGGTGATGATTGCGACCATCCTCCTCTTCGAGGAGGTGCGCGGCTTCTCGCAGCTGTTCGACGTTCTGATTCTGGGCGTGGCACTGGCGGTGGCCGCCGTGCCGGAGGGCTTGCCCGCGGTGGTGACGGCCGTGCTGTCGATCGGCGTGCAGCGCGCGGCGAAACGAAACGCGATCGTGCGTCATCTCTCCGCGGTCGAGGCTCTCGGATCGGCCAACGTCATCGCCTCCGACAAGACCGGGACGCTGACCAAAAACGCGATGACGGTGCGCGTGGTCGTGACGGCGAGCGGGCGGACACGATTCGCCGGGACGGGATACGCGCCGGAAGGCGACGTGCAGCGTGACGGCGGCGGCCCGCTCGACGGCCCTCTTCGCATCGAGCTCGAGAGGACGCTGGTCGTTGCGGATTGTGTCAACAACGCCGTGCTCCAGCAGCGCGACGGACAGTGGGGCGTGCAGGGGGATCCGACCGAGGGAGCGCTGATCGTGGCCGCGACGAAGATCGGCTTGAAGAAAGAAGAGCTGAGCGCGCGCTTCCAGCGCCTGGCGGAAGTGCCGTTCTCTTCCGAGCGGAAGATGATGAGCACCGTGCACGGCGATGCTGAGATCGAGGAGCGCGTCGTGCTCATGACCAAGGGTGCGCCCGATGTGCTGCTGTCGCGATGCCGGCACATCCTGATCGGCGGCGAGAGCCATCCGTTGACAGCCGAGCGTCGCGCGGCGATCGAAAAGGCCAATCAGGAGCTCGCGGCCGAGGCGCTGCGTACGCTGGCGGTGGCGGGACGCCCGCTGCCGCGCGAAGACTTCGCCGCGGAGAACGTCGACGAGAGCATCGAGCGCGACCTCATTTTTCTCGGATTGATCGGCATGCTCGATCCGCCGCGCGACGAAGCGAACGACGCCGTCGCGCGAGCGCGCGCGGCCGGCATCCGGCCGGTGATGATCACCGGCGACCACCCGATCACCGCGGCCGTGATCGCGCGCGAGCTTGGAATCGCGGACGAATCGCGCGCCGTCGCCGGTGCCGAGCTCGAACGGATGTCCGAGGCGGAACTGGAGCAGACCGTGAAGCAGGTCTCGGTCTACGCGCGCGTGAATCCCGAGCACAAGCTGCGGATCGTCAAAGCGCTGCAGCGCGGGGGACAAGTCGTGGCCATGACCGGCGACGGCGTCAACGATGCTCCCGCCCTCAAGACCGCCGACATCGGCATCGCCATGGGAATCACCGGCACGGACGTGTCGAAAGAGGCCGCGGACATGATCCTCGCCGACGACAACTTCGCCACGATCGTCGCGGCGGTGGAGGAAGGGCGGGCCATCTACGCGAACATCCGCAAGTTCCTGCGCTACCTGCTCTCCTCGAACATCGGCGAGGTGATGACGATGTTCTTCGGCGTGATTCTGGCGGACGTGATCGGACTGACGGCGGCGGGCGGCAGCGGCATCGTCCTGCCGCTCCTGGCCACGCATCTGTTGTGGGTGAACCTGGTGACCGACGGCGCGCCTGCGTTGGCCCTCGGCCTCGATCCCGCCGACCCCGATCTGATGAAGTTCCCGCCGCGGCCGCGCGGCGAGAGCGTCATCACGCCGCGCATGTGGGCCGGCATTTTCTTCGTCGGTATTGTCGTCTCGGCCGGCACGCTGCTGGTCATCGACGCCAGTCTCCCGGGCGGACTGATCGAAGGGACGGGCGATATCCGCTACGCGCAGACGATGGCCTTCACCACGCTCGTGTTCTTCTCGCTGTTCAACATCTTCAATGCGCGCTCCGACGACAAAAGCGCGTTCGCAGGCCTTTTCTCGAACCGATGGCTGTGGGGCGCGGTCGTCCTCTCGCTGTTGCTGCAGGTGGCCGTGATCTATGCCCCGCCGCTGCAGAGGGCGTTTTCCACGGTCCCGCTCACAGTCGTCGACTGGGGCCGCTGCGCAGTGGCCGGAAGCTCCGTGCTCTGGCTGCGCGAGTTGACCAAGTTGGTGCCGCGCGGCGCGTGAGCGCCTCACCACTTCAATACGGGCAGCGGGTGCAGCGGATGCCGCACCCACCATCCGCACGCCAGTTGGACGAGCCGTTTGTGAAATCCCGCGTTCGCATGGCGCGCCCGCACGTCACGCACCAGCGCACACGGCAATCCGAACCTCACCAGTCCGAGCGATACGTCGACCAGATCGCTTCTGCGAAAGGCTTCGACGAGCGGATCGTCATGCCGCCGGATGCGGTGATGCATTCCGATCACGAGCGCGATCTCGTCTGTCCATTGTGCCAATCCCTGCTCGCGCAGATAGTTCGTCGCCAGCGCGACCGACGGGTCGAGATAATCCCAGGTCCGCGCCGTCCAGATGCCGAGGTCGTGGAAGCACGCCGCGATCACGATCTTCTCGCGATCGCCCTCGTGCAGCGCGGAACAGAAGTCGATCACGCGATGAACGTGATTGCGGTATGCCGGCGCGTCATTGCCGAGCTCACCTTTCCAGCGGTCGAGAATCGCATCGGCATCCATATGAGAAGCATCGCTCCGCGCGCGCAAACCCGCATCCCCCGAGCGAGGTACGACAAAACCCCTCCCCGTGGTGATTCGTTCGGGCGAATGAGGCTGCACATTGCGCTCAAGGAGATTGAGCCATGAGAAAAAGTTCCGGTATCCACATTTCAGCCATCGTCGTCGCCGTTCTTGCGCTTTCCTTCCCGTCCTATGCCGAACCGCCGGCAGTCAAGAACGTCGTGCTCGTCCACGGCGCGTTTGCCGACGGCTCGAGCTACGCGAAGGTCATCCCGCTGCTGGAGGCCAGGGGTCTCAATGTCGTGGCCGTGCAGAATCCGCTCACGTCCCTCGCGGACGATGTGGCCGCGGCCAAACGCGCCATCGCCATGCAGGATGGGCCGGTGATCCTGGTCGGTCATTCCTGGGGCGGCATGGTCATCAGCGAAGCGGGCAACGATCCGAAAGTGGCCGCGCTCGTGTACATCGCCGCGCTCGTTCCGGATGACGGGCAGGCCACCAATGACGTGTTGAAGCCCTATCCGCCGACACCCGGCCTCTCCGCGATCAGCGCGGATGCATCCGGGTACCTGACGCTCACGCGCGCGGGGATCGAGGATGCTTTCGTTCCCGATCTTCCGAAAGCCGAGAGAGCGATCGTGTACGCGACGCAGGGACCGTGGAACTCGGCGGCCCTGGCCGACAAAGTGGCGTCGCCCGCCTGGAAGAGCAAGCCGTCCTGGTACATCGTCGTGGACGACCGGATGGTTCCGAAGGAGTTCGAGATCGCGATCGCAAAGAAGATGAACGCAACGACGACCACACTCACGGCCGGCCACGTGCCGATGCTGTCGAAGCCGAAGGAAGTGGCCGCGGTCATCCTCGACGCCGCGAACAAGGCAGTCATCCGCAGCGCGGCGGCGGCAAGCGCGACCGCCCGCTAAACCGCAGATTGCAACCGTGGGAGTGACGCCGATGAAAAACCTTCCTCTGATTCCGATCATCCTCACGGTTGCATCGCTCCTCGGCCCGGCGCTCCCGCTCACCGGGTCGTGCTCGACGGCCAAACATCAGCAGTTCGACTTTCTGGTCGGCAACTGGGTCGTTCGAGACCGGTCCGGCCGCGTTCAGGGGATCCATTCCGTTTCGAAGGAACACGGTGGCTGCTCGTTGATCGAACTGTGGCGGGAAGCCGGCAACGGGCGAGAGGGCCTCGGCGTCATTGGCTATCGGCCGGAGAACGGCGCGTGGCACCAGGACCTGATGATCCACGTCGGGTTCGTGCTCTCGCTCGATGGCGGGATGGACGGCGCCAGCATGGTGATGACCGGCAAGGACTATCCCGGCCGAGGGGTGACGCGGATGCATCGCGTCCGATGGACACCGGCGAGCGACGGATCCGTCGAGCAGTCGTGGCAGACGTCGATCGATGACGGGCAAACGTGGCAGATGTACTTCGACGGTGTCTTTCAGCGCATCTCGGAGTGAAGGAGGTAATGATCATGAACGCAAGTACCCGAGTCTTCGGAGGCATCACGGTGATCGACACGCCGCTGGTCACCCGGGCCATGGACTATGCCCGGGCTCATTCCGAACCGTATCTTTTCAACCACGCGGTTCGATCCTGGCTCTTCGCGGTGCGGCTCGGAGAACTGCAGGGCGTGACCTGCGACGCGGAAGTCGTCGCGGTCGGCTCGCTGCTTCACGACCTCGGGCTCACGAACAGCTTCGCCGGTCCGAAGCGCTTCGAGATCGAAGGCGCCGACGCAGCGCGGACGTTCGCGCGCGAGCACGGTCTCGACGATCGCCGGGTGCAGTTGATCTGGGACAGCGTTGCCCTGAACTCCACACCTTCGATCGGGATGTACAAGCAGCCGGAAGTCGCGCTCTGCACGGCCGGCATCGTGCTCGATTTCGGCGGACCTCAATACGACCGCATCCCGCCAGACGAGATGAAGAGCATCCTCGCCGCATTTCCGCGCCTCGACATGAAACGGTGCTTCACCGAGTCGATCTGTGGCCTCGTCAAAGCCAAGCCGGAGACGACGTACGACAATTTCGCGCGCGACTTCGGCGAGCGTTTCGTGCCGGGCTACACGCGGCCGTCGACCGTGGATTTCCTGTGGAACGCACCGTTCCGCGACTGAGTTGATCGACCGTAAGGAGGGAGCAATGCACAGTCTCCAACTGCCCATCGAAGACTCGATTACGACCGCGAACGATCCAGCGCTCTCGGACCTGCGCGACGTGATCCGCGCGCGCCGCCAGGCGTTCCGTACGCTTCACGAACGGGGCTGCTTCGTCATCCCGAATCCGTGGGACGTCGGCTCGGCGCGGTATCTCCAGCACCTCGGCTTCGCGGCGCTGGCGACGACCAGCGCGGGCTATGCCTTCTCTCAGGGATTGCCGGATTCCGACGTCGCGGTCTCGCGCGAGCGGACACTGTCGAATATCGCCGAGATTTCCGCCGCGGTCGATCTGCCGGTCAATGCGGACTTTTCTTCGGGTTATGGCACGACGCCGGAGGACGTGGCGGACAGCGTCACCCGATGTGTCGCAACCGGCGTCGCCGGACTGTCGATCGAAGATGCCACCGGAGATCCGGCCAATCCACTGTACGAGCTGCCGGTTGCGGTCGAGCGCGTCCAGGCGGCGCGGGAGGCGATTGACCGGTCGGGCAGCGGAGTGCTGCTGACGGCAAGAGCGGAGTGTTACCACGTTGGCCATCCCGATGCGCTCCGCGAATCGATCCGCCGGCTCCAGGCGTACGCCGAGGTGGGCGCCGATGTGCTCTTTGCACCAGGTCCGCAGAAGGCCGATGAAATCAAGGCGCTCGTGCAGGCCATCCATCCCAGACCATTCAACCTTCTCGTCGTCCGCGACATCGGACTCCACGTCGACGACATCGCGGCGCTCGGCGTCCGCCGGATCAGCGTGGGTGGTGCACTGGCCCTCGCGGGCTGGACCGCCTTCACGCGCGCCGCACAGTCGTTGAGATCGGACGGCAGCTTCTCAGCTTTCGCCGGCCTGACACCGTATGCGGAGATCAACGGATTTCTCGCGGCCGATCTCCGTGCGCGGCAGGCGCGAGTTTTCTAATCACCTACACATCGTCAATGGAGGCACACAATGAAGATCGTAGTCATCGGCGGCACGGGACTGATCGGTTCATTACTGGTCAAGAAGCTTCAGGCGCACGGCCACGAGGCGGTCGCCGCGGCACCCAATACAGGCGTCAACACGCTCACCGGCGAAGGACTGGCGGAAGTCCTTCAGGGCGCCACGGTGGTCGTCGACGTGTCGAACTCGCCGTCCTTCGAGGACGAGGCCGTGCTGCACTTCTTCGAGACCTCGACGCGCAATCTCCTTGCGGCTGAAGCGAAAGCAGGGGTGCGGCATCATGTGGCGCTGTCGGTCGTGGGAACCGAACGTCTCACGGAGAGCGGCTACTTCCGCGCCAAGATCGCGCAGGAGAAACTGATCAGGGAATCGGCGATCCCGTACACGATCGTGCACGCGACGCAGTTTTTCGAATTCGTGAAGAGCATCGCCGCCGCCGCGACCGAGGGCAATACCGTGCGACTCGCACCCGTGCTGATCCAGCCGATGGCGGCCGAGGATGTCGCCAGTGCGGTTTGCAGAATCGCCGAGGGATTGCCGGTCAAGGGGATCGTCGAGATCGCGGGGCCGCAGCAATTTCGCCTGGATGAGCTCATCCGGCATGGCCTCAGCGCAGGCAACGATCCACGTGAGGTGATCGCCGATCCGCACGCGCTCTACTTCGGCGCAATGCTGCAAGAGCGCACGCTCGTCCCCGGCGCCGGCGCGCGACTGGCCGAGACACGCTTCGACGACTGGCTCAGTCAACCGGTCGTCTCGCGACCCGCATGAGCGCTACGGTCATCGAACGAGTGACGTATCAGGCGACGCACGAGGTAGAGTGATGGATCGAGGATCCATTGATGTTGCGGCGAGCCCTTTGCGTGATGGCCGGCCTCCTCGTCGCCTGCGGTGCGGCGCTCGCGCTGCCGCGCGATCGCACCATCCGGCAGCTCCATCACACCGCGTGGACGGCCAGGGATGGTGCGCCGAGCCAGATCTCCTGCCTCGCACAGACCACGGACGGATATCTGTGGATCGGTGCCGCGCACGGGCTCTATCGATTCGACGGCGTGCAGTTCGAACGATTCGCGCCGCGCGACGTCCCTCTGCCGTCGCACAACATCTATGCCCTGGCCGCCACTCCGGACAACGGCCTCTGGATCTCTTTCCGCCCAACCGGCCTTGGATTTCTGAAGGACGGAAAAATCACGGTGTGGACCCGTCCCGAAGACCTGCCGGACATCGAGATCTTTACTCTTGCCAGCGATCGGGACGGACGGATCTGGGCGGGCACGCACAGTGGCTTGTGGATGCGCTCCGGATCGAAGTGGATCGACATCGGCGCGGAGTGGAACCTCCGCCCGGAGCGGGTCTGGCACTTGTACGTCGACCGCGCGGGAACGCTGTGGGTTGCGACGACGAGCAGCATCGCATTCCTGCGGCGCGGATGGACGAGATTCGAGCACACCGGCGCGCGAGGCGACGGCGTTCGAACGATCAGGCAGTCGCGCGACGGTGAGCTCTGGATCGGCGATCGGGATTCCGCCCGCCCGCTCATCACGAAGGGGCCGCGCAGAGACGTCGAGGTCTCTGCAAAGGACCTTCTCGTCGATCGGGATGGCGTTCTCTGGATCATGGACAATGACGACGGCGGAGTGGTCAGGACCTCCTCTCCGGGAGCCGAGCGGTCGATCGACAGGTTCACCGCCGCCGACGGTCTGACGTCGAATTTCACGACGGTGGTGCTCGAGGACCGTGAGGGGAACGTGTGGGTCGGCACCCAGAAGGGCCTGGATCGATTCCGGGACGCGCACATCGCTCCGGTGGCTCTCCCTGACGGGCATCTCGTTTTGACCCTGCTGGCCGGCGAGAAAGGCACCGTCTGGGCCGCCAGCGCATTGCGGCCTTCGATCAATCACATCAGTCACGACCGGGTCTTTTCCTATCGCGCCCCGATTCAGGCATCGAGCGTCTTTCGTCTGGCGACCGGCGACGTCGGGGGGGGCGGCGAGGGCGGGATCTTCGGGCAACGCGGGGACCACTGGGTGTTCTTTGCACAGGCGGTGACCCTGCGCCCCGATCCG
>CAMPKJ010000007.1 GCA_946887105.1 uncultured Acidobacteriota bacterium
CCCCTCATCCGCGCTTCGCGCACCTTCTCCCCTCTGCGGAGGGGAGAAGGCTACTTCCCGGACCAGCGCATCCGTGTAGCGGTCCTGCAGCGCGAGGTCCGTCGAGATCGCGAACGGGCAGTAGGTGCAGTGCGTGCTGCAGAACGGGAGGTGCAGGTAGAGGCCGAGGGGCATGCGGGCAAACGCAGAATATAATTTCCCGCAATGTCCGCTGACCCCGAATCCACGCCGCAACGGGCGCGAGGGCTTCGCCGCCCTCGCCTGCTCTGGAAACTCCTCGGCGCCATGGCGCTGGTCGCGCTCGTGCCGCTGGTCGTCTCGCACCTCATCCTGATCGGCATCAATCGCGATTCCCTCCAGACGCTCGAGAAGCAGTACCTGACCCGTTCCGCGGTGCAGATCTCCAACGACCTCCAGAACCTGCTGGTCAGCAACCGCCAGCAGATGAACAAGATCGCCAGCAGCATCCTGATGATGGGCAAGGCCTTACCGCCGGGCAGCGATCCGTTCACGTACGCCGCGCAGAGCGGCTGGATCGCTGACTCCATCACGCCGGACGGCGACCTGATCGCCATCCGCGCGCTCAACGCTCAGGGCGAAGGCGCGGAGGCGGTGCCAGCGCAACTCGATTCGGTGGTGATCGCCGAGATGGCCATCGCCCAGAAAGTGGCGCTGGCCGGTACGGAATCGAGCGGCCGCATCCAGCACCTCACCGCACGCAATGAGCCGGTCATGGTCATGGCCGTGCCGGTCCGCGACGGCAACGCCACCATCGGCACGGTGGTGGGACTGATCACGCTCCGGCGGATCGTCGACCGCATCCGCGACGAAGGGAAAGCGGACGTCACCGCGTTCCTGGTCGATCGCGATGGCCGCGTGCTCATCCACAGCGAGCCCGCGATCGACGTGCAGCATCCCAATTTTTCTCATCTGAAACTGGTCAAGGAGTTCGCCAGTGCGCGCGTGCCGCTGCGCCTGGTCGAGTCGTACGACGATCGCGGCGTGAAGGTCCTCGGCACGGTCGCACCGGCCGCGTCGAACGTCGCCGTGATCGTGCAGAAACCGGAGAAGCGCGCCTTCGCCTCGGTCGACGAGATGATCCGCGCCACGGTGTACTGGGTGGCGGTCGCGCTCGGACTGGCCATCGTCGCGGCGGTGCTGTTCGCGTCCGGCATCGCCCGCCCCATCCGCCTGCTCGCGGAGCGCACGCGCGAGATCGCGGAAGGGAACTACAACCAGCGCGTCGAGCTGAAGACGCACAACGAGATCGGCGAGCTGGCGCAGAACTTCAACGCCATGTCCGGCTCGATCGAGCGCGCCATCGAGCAGCTCAAGAAAGCCGCACACGAAAACTCGCTGCTCTTCCTCAACTCCGTGCGCATGCTCGCGGCGGCCATCGACGCGAAGGATCCCTACACGCGCGGCCACTCCGAGCGCGTAGCGCGTTACTCGATCGGCATCGGCAAGAACCTGCAGCTTCCCGAAAAAGAGATGCGCAACCTGCGCATCAGCGCCCTCCTGCACGACGTCGGCAAGATCGGCATCGACGACCGCATCCTGCGCAAGCCGGGCGCGCTCTCGGACGACGAGTTCGAGGTGATGAAGGGACATCCCGCCAAAGGCGCGGCCATCATGAGCGGTGTGGCCCAGCTCATCGACATCATCCCCGGGATGAAGTATCACCATGAGAAATGGAGCGGCGGCGGATATCCGGACGGTCTGGAAGGCGAACAGATCCCGATGCAGGCGCGCATCGTGGCCATCGCCGATACGTTCGACGCCATGACCACCAATCGCCCGTACCAGAAGGCGATGGAGATCGGCTACGTGGTCGAGAAGATCAAGAGCTTCGCCGGCACGCGCTTCGATCCGCGCGTGGTCGATGCGTTCGTGAACGCGGTGAAGCGCGGCGACATCCAGATCGAAGAGCAAGTGCGAGGCGCCGCCTGAGCCGGCTGGCTTCCCTGCTTCTCGTTTCGATGCTCTCTCTTCCCGTCTTCGCGGCGTCGTCGGCCGCATGCGAGCGCAGCGTGCAGCAGATCCTGCGCGGCAACTACGACGGGGCATTGCGGCAGCTGGAGGGCGCGAAGACCGCCGGCGCCGCGCCTGCCGAGGTGGAAAACGTGCGCGGACTGGCGCTCCTGCTCGAGGGCGACATCGCCAAAGCGCTGGCGAGCTTCGAGAAGGCGCTGGCGCTGCAGCCCGGTCTGCAGCCGGCGCGTTTCAATCGCGCGCTGGCCCTGATGCGCAATCGCGAATACGCGAAGGCGGCGGCCGATCTCGAAACGGTCTACGCCGACGAGCACTCCGCGCTCCGGGCCGACGCTGCCTATCACCTCGGCATCGCCAACGATCGTCTCGGCCGCGCCGCCGACGCCGAGTCGTGGCTCGAGCGCGCGCTGAAGCTCGACGTGACCCTCGACGCGGCTCAGCTCTATGCCGGCCTGCTGCGCGAGCGTCGCGGCGATCTGCAGGGCGCGGGGCGCGCGTATCTCGACTATCTGGAGCGCCATCCGCAATCGGCGCCTGCCTTGCTGCGCTTCGGCATCTCCGCGCAGAAGGCGGGACGCATCGACGTGGCCAGGCAATACCTGCAACGCGTCATCGCCGCGGCACCGCGGTCCGACGAGGCGATGGAAGCGCGAAAGTTCCTGGTGATGTGGGAGTGATGGCGTGTTCCGATTGATCTTGGACGAGCTCCTGGCCACCACCGCCGGCGCGCAGGCCGCGCTTTTCCTGGACTGGGAAGGCGAGACGGTCGAGCTGGCGTGCGATCACGATCTGAGCGACCACGAACTGCGCATCATCGGCGCCTACCAGGGCATCTTCCTCTCGCGGCTGCGCGAGCTCTGCGCGAAAGTCGACGCCGGCGCCCCTCGCCGCTTCAAGATCGAGCTGACCCAGCACGCGGTGCTGAGCTACGACGTCAAGGACGGCTACTACGTGGTCCTGCTCGCGGATACGTCGTTCAATGAGGGACTGGCCTGGCGCAGGCTGGAGAAGTGCCGCGAGCGCCTGATCGCCGAGATGTGACGGAACCATTCGGCCTTCCCTACGTATATCCCGCCATGCGTCGTGTCCCGGAAACCCTCGTGCTTCTGTCCCTTCTCTGTTCGCTCCCGCTCCTCGCTGCTCCGTTCGATCCGGCCGCCCTGCAGGCGCAGCTCGAGCGCGGCGCGCTGCGCGTGAGCATTCCCGCCGGTGAGGTCACGATCGCACTCGACATCGAACGGACCACGCGTACGGCGGACGGCGACCTGATCGTACGCGCGCGGCCCGCCGGCGTCGCCGAGCGCGACGGCTGGGCGGTGCTCGGGCAGTCGAGCGGACACTGGTACGGCAACGTGCGCACCGGAACGCGCTCGTATGAAATCCGTCATGCCGGTAACGGCGCGCATGAAATCGTCGAGCGGAACGCCGATGAACGAGCGCCGGTCGATCTTCCGCCGGCGCCGTCGCGCCGCGCCGCGGCGATCCGGGACATCCGCGCCGACGCGGCCACAGCGGTTGCCGAAGCGGAACCGGTCGTCGTCGATGTGCTGAGTTCTATACCTCGCGTCTGCGCTCGCTCGTCCCCGAGGCCGACATCCAGACGCAGGCTGCCGCCGCGGTCGAAGAAGCGAACCTGGCGTACGAACGAAGCGGCGTCGCGCATCGCATCCGCATGGTCGGACTGGAGGAGACCAGCTACGACGAGTCGCTGATTGCGGGTCTCGCTTCGTGGGAGGCGGCGCGGGCACGGATGGTCGACCCGGCGGACGGCTTCATGGACGAGATGCACACGCGCCGCGACGCGCTGCATGCGGACGCGGTGGTGCTCATGATCGGACGCAATGACGCGTGCGGCTACGCGACGTTGATGACCGCGCCGCCGTCGAGGAGCTTCGCGCCGGAGTCGTTCGCGCTGGTGGCGATTCAATGCGCGGCACGCGAGCTCACGCTCGCGCACGAGCTCGGGCACCTGATGGGACTCGAGCACGACCGCCCCGGCCGCGTTCCCGGATTCGAGCCCGCGTTTCCGTATGCGTTCGGCTACCGCCATCCGGACGACCAGTTCCGGACCATCATGGCCACCGAGGTTGCGTGCGCGCAGCGATGCAAGCGGATCTCGTATTTCTCGAATCCCGGCAAGACGCTCGACGGCCAGCCGATGGGCCTCGATGAGTCGGATCCGCAGGCCGCGAACAACGCGCTCGCGCTCGAACAGACCATGCCCATCATGGCCAGCTTCCGCGAGGCTGCCGTGCCGGTCGTCCTGCTCCGAAGCTTCTCGGCAGACCGCACCGAGATCGAGTCCGGCCAGCCGGTGACGCTGACGTGGGACACCGAAGGCGCCACGACCGTGACCCTCTCCGGTACCGGTCCCGTTGCCGCGCAAGGATCGATGACGGTCACGCCGTCGCAGTCGACGACGTACACGCTCACCGCGCAGGCGGGAGAGGTGACGATCACGTCATCCGTGCGGGTGGTCGTGAATTGCGGGGACGCGCCGTGCGCCAGTGGCAAGCGTCGGGCGGTGAGGCATTAGAGCGTAAGAGCTAGTCGGTCTCGAGCGCTTCGAGGCTCGACAGAATCGACTCGATCCGGTTCCTGATCTCGCCGCGCTCCTTCTTCAGCCGGTCCTGCTCTTCCTCGACGCTCTTGTTGTCTTCGACGAGCGCTTCCAGCTCCTCGACGCGCGCGCGCAGCTGCTCGCGTTCGCGGCGGAGCTCCTGAATCGTTCCCACTGCTTTCTCGACCCGCTCGGAGAGGCGTGCGAGGATCTCGGCTTCTTCGGTTCCGGCGAGTGCCATTTGATCGTTGTCCCTGGTCTTTTTCATCGCGCGCGGATTGTACTCAGAAGGTCACGCGCGAAAGCACACCTTCCGCTGCATCGTGCGGATTGTTTTTCTTGCGCAGCACGTCTTCGAGCAGGTCCTCGTATTCGGCGCGCGCGATCGTACCGCCGATGAGCTGCTCCATGAACCGCTCCTTGAGCTGCGTCTCGATGCGGATGCGCACGCGATCGCGATTGCGGCGGTCGAGCTCGCCCGATTCGCCGAGGTAGTCGTAGTGCTTCACGATCGCGGCATCGAGCTCGTCGATCCCCTGCGCGCGCGAAGCGACCGTCTTCACGATCGGCGGAACCCAGTCGCCGTGCTCTTCGACCAGCGACATCATCATGGTCACTTCCGTGACGGTCTTGTCGGCGCCGGGACGATCGGCCTTGTTGACCACGAAGATGTCGCCGATCTCCATGATCCCCGCCTTGATGGCCTGGATGTCGTCGCCCATGCCCGGCACGAGCACGACCAGGTTGGTCTGCACGGTGCGCACGACTTCCACTTCGTCCTGTCCGACGCCGACCGTCTCGACGAGCACCACGTCGAAGCCGGCTGCATCGAGGATGTCGACGACGTCGTTGGTCGCCTTCGCAAGACCGCCCAGGAATCCGCGCGTGGCCATGGAGCGGATGAAGACGCCGCGGTCGGTGTAGAGCTCGGTCATGCGGATGCGGTCGCCGAGGATCGCGCCGCCGGTGAAGGGCGAGGTCGGATCGACGGCGATGATGCCCACGCGCTTCTGCTGCGCGCGATAATGTTTGGCCATCGCCGCGACCAGCGTCGACTTCCCGGCGCCCGGCGAGCCGGTGATGCCGATGATGCGCGCGCGCCCGGTCTTCGGATAGAGCTCGGCCAGCAATCGCGCGGAGCCGGGATGGTGCGATTCCACCAGCGTGATGGCCTGCGCCAGGGCGCGTGAACGTCCGGCAGCGACGCCGGCCGTGATTTCGGCGAGATCAGCCATCACTTGTCCGTTACTTCTCGGCGAGCAGATTGCGCGCGATCACCACGCGCTGGATCTCCGACGTTCCTTCGCCGATCGTGCAGAGCTTCACGTCGCGGTAGTACTTCTCGGCCGGGAACTCTTTGATGAATCCATAGCCGCCGAAGATCTGCACGCCCTTCTCCGTGGCGCGCACCGCCACTTCGGACGCATAGAGCTTGGCCATCGCCGAGAACTGCGTGACCTTCTCGCCCGCGTCCTTGACCGTGGCCGCGCGATGGCAGAGCAGCCGCGCCGCCTCGATCTCCGTGGCCATGTCGGCGAGCATGAACTGGATGGCCTGGAAGTCGGAGATCGGTTTGCCGAAGGCCTGGCGCTGCTTCGAGTAATCGCGCGCCGCCTCGTACGCGCCGCGCGCGATGCCCACCGCCAGCGCGCCGATGGAGATGCGGCCGCCATCGAGCACTTTCATGGCGTCGACGAATCCGTAGCCGATCTCGCCGAGGATGTTCTCCGAGGGCACGCGGCAATCCTCGAGGATCAGCTCGGCCGTGTCGGAGACGCGCATGCCGAGCTTGTTCTCTTTCTTCCCGGGACGGATGCCTTTGCGATCCATCTCGATCGCAAACGCCGTCACGCCTTTCTTCGCCTCGCGATCGGTGACCGCGAGCACGACGGAGATGTCGGCGTAGGTGGCGTTGGTGATGAAGTTCTTGGTACCGTTCAGCACCCAGTCGTTGCCGTCCTTCACCGCCATGGTGCGAAGGCCGCCGGCGTCGCTTCCGGAGCCGGGCTCGGTGAGGCCCCACGCGCCGATCCATTCACCGGAGGTGAGTTTCGGCAGCCACTTCTTTTTCTGTTCTTCGTTGCCGGCAAGATAGATGTGGCCGCTGCCGAGCGAGTTGTGGGCGGCGACGCTGAGCGCGAACCCGCTGTCGACCACACCGAGCTCTTCGATCACGTTCACGTAGTCGACGTACGACAGTCCCGCGCCGCCGTACTGCTCGGGCATCGTGACGCCGAGCATTCCCAGCTCGCCCGCGCGCTTGAATGTATCGACCGGAAAGTGCTGCGCCTCGTCCCATTCGGCGAGGTTCGGCTTGATCTCGCTCTCCGCGAAATCGCGGACCATTTGCTGGATCTGCAACTGCTCGTCACTGAGACGGAAATCCATTTTCGACTTGCTCCTGCGAATGTATCGGGCGCGGAAGGTGGGCCACGAATCGGCACCGGCGCCAGGCGGCGGATTCTATCTCACGCCCCACTCCCGGATCACACGCCTGTGTTAACCTCGCCCGGCGTCCGAATAACATTCCCGGGGGACCTCATGTTGAAACGCTCCGCGCTGCTGCTCGTGCTGGCGGCATTCTCGCTGTCTGCGCTCGCCGCCATCGATCCCGGCGCGCCAGCGCCACAAGCGGCGTCCGACTACGAGCGGCTGCAGCGCTGGCAGTTCTCGCAACCGGTTCCGCTGCCGGCCGGCGGCGTCACCATCACCCGCGACACCGCCACGTGGAAGCTCGACTCCGGCACGGTCCGGCTGATGGAACCGCTCGCCGACGGCACGGTCACCGGAGCCGTCTTCGAAGGTCAGGGACGCTTCACGATGACCATCCCCGATCGTTTCGAGCTCGCGCAGCTGCGGCGTTTCGCGAAGAAGGACGAGCTGACGTCGATCGACCAGCCGATCACGCAGATGGTGCTGCGCACCACCGAGCTGGCCATCCTCGACCTCTTCCCGGCCGCGCCCGCGGACGCTGCGTACGCGCGTTTGCCGCTCGCGGAGAAGCGTCACGAGCAATGGCTGGTGGAGCTTCGCGACGATCCTGACTCCAGCATTCTCTCAGCGCGGCTCAACGGCGGAGAGCGCGTCATCGCGGACATGAACACAGCGGACTTCAACTGGCTCCGCTATGACTACGACGCCGCGAGCAACGAAGAGATCTCGCTGATCCGCTTCATGCCGCGCGTTCCGGAGATGTGGATCAGCCTCGACCGCGCCGAGGACCGCGATCCGAACGGCCGGCCCGGCACGCGGCACAGCGCGCCGGTCGCGCTCGAACACATCGACGTCAAGGCGGACCTGACCAGACACGGAAGCTTCGGCGACGTCGGCGAGAGCCGCCAACGCTCTCTCGACGGCGACTACGCCATCACCGCGACGTTCGTCGGACTGGCGCCGTCGACGTCCGCGCTGGACCTCGATCTGGCGGGCACCGCACGCGAGCTGAAGGTCTTCTCCGCGGAGGGCGAGCCGCTGACCGTCTACCGCGATCACGTCGGCAAACGGTCCGTGCACGTCGACAACAAGGTCCACGACGGCTCGATGGTGGTGGTCCTTCCGACGCCGCTGAAGCAGGGCGAGAAGCGGCAGATCCGCTTCGAGTACATCTTCGAGACCGCGAACTACGCGCCGGGCCGCACCTGGTATCCGACGCTCTCCGACAGCTTCGAGCAGCGTCACACCGCGCGGCTCGAGCTCACGGTACACAAGAAGAACGAGCTGCGCTCCATGGGACGGATGGAGAGCCGCAAGGAAAACGAGAAGACGGAGACGAGCGTCTGGATCGTCGATCGTCCGGCCAAGATGATCACGTTCTCCACGGCCACGCGCTTCCAGGAAGTGAAGCTGGACGTGCCCAACATCCCCACCATCTACTCGTTCGGCCCGATGTTCCAGTTCGGCAATACGAACAAGGTGCGCAACGTCGGCGCCGACGTCGCCAACAGCATGCAGTTCTTCCAGAACATCCTCGGCGAGAAGCTGCCCGAGGGCAATTTCTACGTGACCAACATCGCGGCCGGTCACGGACAGGCCTTCGACGGCTTCCTGCACATGAGCGAGTGGACCTTCACCGCCGAGCATCCCGGCGCGTCGGAGCTGTTCCGCGCGCACGAGGTGGCGCACGAATGGTTCGGCCACCGCGTCGGCTGGCGCACCTATCGCGATCAGTGGCTGAGCGAGGCGCTGGCCGAGTACGCGGCGATGCTCTTCGTCCAGTCCACCGTCAAAGGCGGCAAGGGATACTTCGAAGAGATGCTGCGTTCGTACGACGGCATCGTGAAAGGCAACTTCTCGGGCGGCTTCTCGAAATTCAACCGCCCCTGGCTGATCGAGTTCAGCTCCGCCGACCGCAATCGCATGGGTCCGATCGGCCACGGCTGGCGGGCCATGACGAACGAGATCCCGGCCGCCTACACCATCCAGGCCTATCACAAGGCGCCGCTGGTGCTGCACATGCTGCGCATGCTGCTGTTCTACCGGACCCAGAGCGAAGACATGTTCGCGAAGATTTTGCGCGAATACGTGCAGGAGAACAGCGGGAAGTCCGCCTCGGCCGCCGATCTGCAGCGGGTAATGGAGCGCAACCTCGGCGGTGACTGGAGCTGGTTCTTCGACTCGTGGATCAACAGCGGCGAGATTCCGACTTACCGCTGGAAGTCCGAGATCACGCAGGCCGACGGCGTGTACAGCGTGACCGTACACGTCGATCGCCGCGGCGTGGCGGACGACTTCAAGACCATCATTCCGATCCGCGTCGAATTCGAAGGCGGCAAAAGCGCGTTCTTCTACATGACCAATACGAAGCCGCAACAGAGCATCACCCAGAAAGTCGCCACGCGGCCGAAAGACATCTCGTTCGCTCCCGATTTTTCACTGCTGGCGCACATCCGCCGCGACTAGAATCGAAAGGCACATGAAACTCATCCCGTCCATCCTCCTCGCGCTCGCGATTCCATCACTGGCGCTCGCGAAAGCGCCGCAGAACGCACCGAAGCCGGCTGCCCGGACCCAGGCTCCGGCCGTCAACGGCTTCCGCACCGAGTTCCTCACCAATCTCGACGACGTGCAGGAGAAGATCCTCGATCTCGCCGAGTCGGTGCCGGCCGATAAGTACAGCTGGCGCCCCGGTCCCGGCATCCGCTCGATCAGCGAAGTGTTCATGCACGTCGCCGGCGGCAATTACTTTCTGTCGACGTTCCTGGGCATGGATCCGCCCAAGATGAACGGCGACATCGAGAAGGTGATCACGAAGAAGGCGGACGTGATCGCGGAGCTGAAGCGCTCGTTCGAACATCTGCGCAACGCCGTGAACGCGACCTCCGATCTGGAGAAGCCGGTGAAGATGTTCGGCACGCAGACCACGCATCGCGGCGTGCTGGTGACGGTCCTCAGTCATCTGCACGAGCACCTCGGGCAATCGGTCGCGTACGCGCGCATCAACGGCGTCGTGCCGCCGTGGTCTCGCTGAGAACGAGTCGCTGATGATCACCCGCCGCGTCGCACTGCAGCTCGGACTCGGCGCCACCGCCGCGGCGCTGATCGCCAATCCACTGCGCGCGAAGTCGTACGCGATGCACACCCGGCCGATTCCGTCGTCCGGCGAGAAGCTGCCGCTGATCGGCATCGGCACGGCCCGCCGGTTCGACGTCAAGAGTGCCGAGGAGAAGGCGCCGCTACGGGAGGTGCTGCGCGAGCTGCCGAACCTCGGCGGAAAGCTCGTCGACACGGCGCCTTCGTATGGCGTCGCGGAAGCGGTGGTCGGCGAGCTCCTCGCCGAGCTTGGCAATCGCGATGCGCTGTTCATCGCCACGAAAGTCGGCGCGGGACGCAACGGTGCGGAGGCGGGAGTCGCCGAGATGAACGCATCGCTGGCGCGGCTGAAGCGCATCGATCTGATGCAGATTCACAATCTCGCGGGCGTCGACGCGATGCTGCCCATTCTGCGCGAGTGGAAGGACGCAAAGCGCATCCGCTATCACGGCATCTCCACGTCGTCCGATCAGCAGTACGAAGCGCTGGAAGCGATCATGAAGCGCGAGACGCTCGACTTCATCCAGATCGACTACGCCATCGACAATCGTGCGGCGGACGAACGCATCCTGCCGCTGGCCGCCGATCGCGGGATGGCCGTGTTGACCAATCTTCCGTTCGGCCGCGGACGCGTGCTGTCGGCGTTCCAGGCGAAGGACATTCCGGATTGGGCCCGAGAGTTGGGCATCGAGACGTGGGCGCAGTTCGCGCTGAAGTGGGTCGTGTCCCATCCGGCCGTGACGTCGGCCATTCCTGGGACGGCGAAGCTCGCCTATCTGAAGGACAACCTCGGCGCCGCCCGCGGCCCGATGCCGGATGCGGCCACGCGGAAGAAGATGGCGGCGTTGATCGGGTGAGAGCTGGCGTTGGGCGTTGGGCGTTCGGGAGTTCTCGCCACAGCGCACCATGTCGCGAGACATCCCAAACGCCTACCGCCTAATACGCCTACCGCCGGTACTCCCTCACATACTCCGGCACGTCGACTGTCACGCGCTGATCGACGATCGCCTCGCCCGGCGTGAGCGCGAGCGGCAAGACGCCCGCCCAGATCGGCAGCGCGTAGTCCTCTTCATCATCGACCGGGCCGCCCGTGCGAATCTTCGCTGACGCCTCATCGATCGACATCGCCAGCACCAGCGTCTGGCGCAGCTCCTTCTGATTCGGCGGACGGATCTCCTTCGAGCGTCCGCGCACGACATGCTCGACGAGCGACTCGAGCACGCGCACCTTCTCGTCCTCCCCCACCTCGTGCGCCTTTCCGAACACGACCACGGAGCGGTAGTTCATCGAGTGATGGAAGGCCGAGCGCGCGAGCACGAGGCCGTCGAGCAGCGTCACCGTCACGCACGCGTCGACGCCGCCCTTCAGCGAGCGCAGCATGCGACTCGCGGCCGAGCCGTGGAAGTAGAGCGTGTCGCCTTCACGCCAATGGATGGTCGGGATGACCACCGGCATGTGGTCGATGACGAATCCGACGTGGCAGATCAACGCCTCGTCGAGGATCGCGTGAATGGTCTCGGCGTCGTAGCGGCCGCGTTCGGAGAGGCGGCGCACGCGCGTGCGGCCGGAGGCGGGTACCGTGACGGTCATGGCGTGATCCTGTCTTCGGGCAGCAGCCACCACGCGTGCGGCATGTGCTGGAACCCGACGTGCGGGTAATACTCGCGCGCGGCCGGCGCGGCGAGCAGAAGCAATTTCGCCTGTGGCGCCGCCTCCTGCGTGCGGCGCATCAGCTCCTTGCCGATGCCCTGCCGCTGATGCGTGCGGCGCACGGCCAGGTCGGCGAGGTAGGTGGTCCACACCCAGTCGGTGACGCAGCGGGAGATGCCCACCAGCAGCTCGCCGTCCCACGCGGTGATGGTGAGATTGGCGTTGCGGAGCATGGCCGTGAAGCGCTGGCGGTCGTCGACCGGCCGCCGCTCGCCGAGCGTCGAGGCCACGTAGAGATCGTAGGCGGTGCCGGCGTCGAGATCGTCGGTATGTTTGTATTCGATCATATGTGCTAGTACAATGATGCCGCGATGGCAGTACAAACCTACCTCAATGGCTCCACCTCCGTCAATATCGCCGCGTCCGTCGAGGGAGCGGTGACGAGCGGCAGGCTCCCGGCCGGGGCGCTGCTGCCGCCGGTGCGGAGCGCGGCCGCGCAACTCGGCGTCAGTCCGGCCACCGTCGCGGCCGCATATCGGCTGCTGCAGGATCGCGGGGTGGTGGCCGCGGACGGACGACGCGGCACGCGCGTGCGTCCGGCGCCGCCGATCGCCGTCCCGCGCGAAGTGCCGCTGCCCGCGGGCGTCCGCGATCTGTCCGACGGCAATCCCGATCCCGCGCTGCTCCCGGATGCAGACGCCGCGCTGCGACGCCTCCGCTCGACGCCGCGCCTCTATGGGGAAGACCTCAACGATCCGCGGCTGCTGGCGCTCGCGCGCGAACAGTTCCGCGCCGACGGCATCCCTTCCGATCACGTCGCCGTCGTCAGCGGCGCGCTGGACGGCATCGAGCGCGTGTTGCGCGAGCACCTGCGCGCCGGCGATCGCGTGGCCGTCGAAGATCCGTCGTTCACCGGTGTGCTCGATCTCTTGAATGCGCTCTCACTCACGCCGGTTCCGGTCGCCGTCGACGATCAGGGACTGCTGCCCTCGGAGTTGAAGAAGGCGATCCGCGCGTGCGAGGCGCTGATCGTCACGCCGCGCGCCCAGAATCCGGCCGGCGCCGCGCTCTCTCCGCGGCGTGCACGCGAGCTGCGCGCGGTGCTGGCCACGCGGCCCGACGTCGTGCTCATCGAAGACGATCACGCCGGCGCGGTGGCAGGCGCGGATTACGTCACGCTCGTCGACCGCACGCGCGCGACGTGGGCCGTGGTCCGCTCGGTGTCGAAGTCGCTCGGCCCCGACCTGCGCGTGGCCCTGCTCGCCTCCGACCCCCGCAGTCATGCGCGCGTCGAAGGCCGCCAGACCCTCGGCATCCGCTGGGTGAGCCACATCCTGCAGCGCCTCGTCGCCGCGCTCTGGCGCGACCGCACCCCCGCCCGCGCCGGCCGCGTCTACACCGAGCGCCGCACGGCACTCCTCCGCGCCCTCGCCGATCGCGGCATCCGCGCACACGGCGCCTCGGGGCTCAACGTCTGGATCCCCGTCTCCGAAGAGAGCGCGACCGTGCAGGCGCTGCTCCACGCCGGCTGGGCGGTGAAAGCGGGCGAGCGCTACCGCATCGCCTCCGCGCCCGCGATCCGCGTGACCATCGCCACCCTCGAACCGCGCGACGCCGCCCGCTTCGCGGAGGATCTCGCGCGCGTGATCGCGCCCGCGC
The DNA here is from genome assembly GCA_946887105.1 of uncultured Acidobacteriota bacterium. The sequence continues at coordinate 13,391 of CAMPKJ010000007.1, forward strand.
GCCGCGCCAGCAGCGCGTGAAGTTCCGAGGTACCATCTGAAGGCCATGTCGAAGACCGTTGCCGCAGCGGAGTTTCAGGCGCACTCGCTCGAGTTGCTCGAGGAGGTTGCGGCGAAACAGGAAGAAGTCGTGATCTTGAAGGATGGGAAGCCGCTCGCGCGCGTGGTCCCGATCGAGCCACGGCGTCCGATGACCCTCGAGGAACTGCGCAGCCTCGGCGGGCAGATTCATGGCGACTTGATCGAGCCGCTCGACGAGTGGGACGCGGCGAAGTGACCGTTGCTGATACTCACGCGATCGTGTGGTGGATTCTGTCGCCCTCGCGGCTGTCGCTTGCTGCCCGCGCCGCTTTCGATGACCAAGTGCATCTATCGGTCATTTCGTGCTTCGAGATTACGAATCTTGCCCGCCGCGGGCGGATCACGTTACCGCGACCAGCGGTCCAGTGGCTCGATGCCGTGTTCCACCTTCCGAACGTCACGCTCGCGCCGATTACGCTCGACATCGCGGTCGCGGCGGGAGCACTGGGCGATCCGATTCGCGATCCGGCAGATCGTCTGATTACTGCGACGGCCCTCGATCTGCGCGTTCCGCTGATCACCGCGGACGCAAATAGTCACGCGGCAGGCGTCGTCGAAACGATCTGGTGATCCGGCTACACCCGCGCCAGTTCCTTTTTCTTGGCGAACATCCCCGGCGTGTACGCGGTGATCTGTCCCGTGAACGCCGAAGCGGCCACGGTCAGCGGTGAGGCGAGCCACAACTTTCCGGGGCCGGAGCGGCCTTTGTAGTTGCGGTTGATGGCGCTCACGGTCACCTGCTCGCCGGTCTCGGAGACGCCGGGGCCGCAGCCGATGCAGGCGCCGCAGCCGGGATTGAGGACGATTGCGCCGGCGCGCTCGAAGGTGTCGAGGAGCCCGTTTTCGCGGGCGAATGTTTCGACGGCCTGGGAGCCGAACTGGATGAAGAACTTCACGCCTTCCCGAACGCGCAGGCCGGCGTCGACGGCTTCCTTCGCCACCTGGTGATAGAAGAGAAAGTCGTCGATCTTGCCGGCGGTGCAGGAGCCGGCGTAGGCGATGTCGATCTTCACGTCGCCGACGTCGTCGATCAGCGCGCCGTTGGTCGGATCGGAGGGGATGCCGTGATCGGGATCGCCCGGATGCGCGACCATCGGCCGGATCGCGGACAGATCGATCGTGTGCACGCCGCCGGCGTAATCGGCGTCGGGGTCGGGCGAGACCACGCGCGCGCGCAGCGACGCGACGTCCACGCCCGGACGCATCGACGCGATCCACTCCAGCGTCTGCTCGTCCGCCTCGACGATGGACGTACGCGCCGAGCACTCCGTGGCCATGTTGGCGAGCGTCGCGCGTTCATCGAGAGACAACGTGCGCAGTCCCGGCCCGGTGAACTCCATGATCCGGTCGAGCGTCAGCTGCGGCTTCGCGTAGTGCAGGAGGATGTACAGCATCACGTCCTTGGCGGTGACGTTCGGCTGCAGCGTGCCGGTGAGCTCGAAGCGGATCGACTCCGACACTTCCACGGTCGTGAACCCCGAATGCACGAGGTTCGCGTACTCGGTCGCGCCGACGCCCCACGCCAGCGCGTTATTCACGCCGCCCATGCAGGTGTGGCTGTCGGTGGCTTGAATGAAATCGCCCGGATCGATGATGAACTCGCGCGCCACCTCGTGGCAGATGCCGGGCGAGACGTTGCCCGTGGCCGAGAAATCGCGACACGAGGTGTGCTGCTGATACGCGCGCTGCATGTCGCGCAGCGTCTGGATCTTGTCCAGGAACGGCACCATGCGCGGCACGTCGTCGGCGTAGATCAGGTGATCCTCGAACACCGCGAACTTCTGCGGATTCGTGATCTGGTAATCGGGACCGTACTCCTGCTGCAGGAAGTAGTGCACCTGCGCGGTCGTGAACTCGTGCGTGTAGCCGCCGTCGACGTCCACCACCACCGCGTCGCCCGGCTTCACGTAGCGCTCGTGATCGGCGACGCCGCGCATGTGCCGCGCCAGGATCTTCTCGCCCATGGTCATCGGACGCGGCGCGTTGTGCGGTACCGGCAGCTGCACTTCGCCGCGTGCCACCGCCTTCGAGAACGGGAACAGTCCGCCCTGCTGGATGATCAGCCGCGTGATCGGATCGTGCGACTCGTAGAACTCGCGCAGCGGCACGCCTTCGCCCGCCTGCAGGCGCGCCAGCATGTCATGCGTGCCCATCAGCAGACCCTGATTGATGTTGTTGCCGGCGTGGATCGGCGCAAACGAAACCGCGATCGCGATCCTGATGCCGCTGAAGACCTCGCACTGCGTGGCGGTCTCACGCGAGCTGCCCACGCCTTTCCGATAGCCGGAGACGATCACCTCGAAGTTGCCGTTGCGCAGCGCATCCGGCGGAAAGAGCCGCTCGCCATTGACGATCAGGCCGGCGTACGCGTTGCGCGCGATGTCTTCCGGCTTGTAGTCGAAGCACACCCACGCCGGGGTCATCGCATCCGTGTTGATGTCGTCGAGCAGATCCTCGACGCGCAGATCGTTCATCTGCAGGTCGAGCTCGCCGGCGAGCTGCTTACGGATGAGCTCGGGATCCTTGGTCAGGAAGAGCACGCGCTTGCCGGGCGTGAGCGTCACGATCGACGGTGGTTTCATCGTTTCCTCTTCAACGATTCCGGGACTGCTTCTTCATCCCCTTCCGGGCCCGGATCACGAAATGGATCGGGCAGCCGGCGAGGTCGAAGGCGTCGCGGAACTGGTTCTCGAGATAGCGCCGGTAGGAAAAGTGAATCGGGTCGTCCATGTTCGAAAAGAGCGCGAATGTCGGCGGCCCCGACTTGAGCTGCGTGACGTAGTAGAAGCGCCGCTGCTTGCCGCGCACGACGGGCGAATGGTGCGCGGTCACGGCGCGCTCGAGCACGGCATTCAGTTCCGAGGTGCGGAACTTGCGGCGGTAACCCTCGATGATCGAGTCGATCTTCGGGAAGATCTTCTCCACGTTGCGCCCCGTCTTCGCGGAGATGAACAGCAGCGGCGCGTACGAGAGGAACTTCAGCATGAAGCGCGCTTTTTCCTCGAAGCGTTTGTAGTCGTCCTGATCGTGCTCGCCGGCGTCCCATTTGTTGACCAGGATCATGGCCGCCTTGCCGGCGTCCTCCGCGTATCCGGCCACGGTCGCATCCTGCGCCGTGACGCCTTCCGTGGCGTCGATCATCACCAGCGCGATCTCGCAGCGCTCGATGGCCTTGCGCGCGGAGATCACGGCCAGTTTCTCCGCTTCGTCGTGCGTCTTTCCTTTTCTTCGGATGCCCGCTGTGTCGATGAGCGTGTAGCGCCGGCCGCCGCGCACGATCTCGGAGTCGATGGCATCGCGCGTCGTGCCGGAGATCGGCGAGACCACCGCACGCTCGTCCTGCGTGAGCTTGTTGAGCAGCGAGGACTTGCCGACGTTCGGACGCCCGATGATGGCCACGCGCGTCGGCGCCAGCTCATCGGTTTCTTCGCTTTCGTCCTGCGGCGGCACGATCTCAGCGATCGCGTCGATCACGTCATCGACGCCGTACCCGTGCTCGGCCGACATCGGCATCATCCGTTCGAAGCCGAGCGCCCAGAACTCCGGCGCCGCCTCTTCGGCATCCTTGCGATCGGTCTTGTTCACGATCAGCACCGTCTTCGACGCCTCCGACCGCAAGTCCTGCGCGATGTCGCGATCCTCGGACAGCAATCCGGCCGCGCCGTCGACGACGAAGAGGATGAAGTCCGCGTCGCGCAACGCGCGCTGCGCCTGGTCGCGAATCTCACCCGCGAACGCCGACATCGGCGAGTCGCCGTACTCCAGCCCGCCCGTGTCGGTGAGCTCGTACTTCCGGCCGTCGTCGAGCTCGACGATGTCGGTGAGCCGGTCCCGGGTCATGCCCGGCAGATCGTGCGTGAGCGCGCGGCGCTTGCCGGCCAGGCGATTGAAGAGTGTCGACTTGCCGACGTTCGGCCGCCCGACGATGACGACTTTTTTCAGTGGTTGATTTGCCATGCGAAGTACATCAACAGCGCGCCGGCTGCCGTGTTGCAGAAGTTCAGGACGCCATTCGGCACCGGCACTATGCGCTTCCGGTTCCAACTTCCGGCGATGCTTTCGAGATACGAGCCGACAAACGCGCAGAGCGTCACGAGCAGCACGATATCCCAGGAAAACGCGAACACGTCACCGAACAGCCGTTCGACCGACGCGCTGCCGGCGAGCGCGACGAGAAATCCGGCCAGCAGTCCGGCCACCGTCCCTTCGAGCGAGATCGCGCCCTCGGTACCGACCGGCACGCGCCGCAGCGTCAGCGGCAGAAACGCGCGCCGGCCGATGAGTTGCCCGATTTCCGACGCGGTCGTATCCGCCGCCGCGGTGGCCAGCGCGGCGATGCCCATGAACATCGGCAGCAGTTCCGCTTCCGACATCGAGCTCTGCACGGTGCGGGCGAGGCGCGACACCGCGATCGCGCAGACTGCGGCCACGCCGACGTTCGAGAACGCGTGGCTGAATCCGCGCCGTCCGCCGCCTTCCTGCGCCAGACCCGCGCGTGCCTTGCGTGCGTAGCCGAGCTTCGTGGCGGCGGTGCCGATGACGAAGAACGCCAGCAGGGCGACGTACATCGGCCAGCCCGCGCCGAGGATCAGGATCGCGCCGAGAACCCACCCGCCGAGCGCGCCGGAGAAACTGACGCTGCGCGTGAAGTAGCCGGTCACCGCCAGGGCTCCGTTGACGATCAGCCAGATGGGCGTGTGTGGCCAGACGCCGTACGCCGACATCACCGGGATGTCCGCCACGATCAACGCGATCGCCGCGGCGAAGGGCACGGTCAGGTTGTCGTCGATGCGCAGTGGCAGGGATTCGGTGATGGCCGCGGCCAGTGCGGCGATCAGGATCACGTAGAGATTGTCGTAACCGAGCCATTCCCCGACGGCGATCGACGCAACGCTGCCGGCGATGAAGAACGCGAGCAATCCCGCCCATGATTTATCGCGGTTCCACGGCAGCTTTGCCGGAAAGCGTCGTCCCGCCAGCGTGGCGAAGCCATCGCCGAAGGCGAGCAGCGTCCATCCGATGGCCGCGAAGTGCAGCTGATGCCGGAACGTGAGGATCAGCAACAGCACCGCCACCGGATACAGCACGATCCCGGCGTCGTAGCCGCGCTCGTGCCTGGCAACTCCCCGTCCCACCAGCCGATGCAGCAACAGCCAGTTCCCGGCGATCGCCACGACGCAGACCGCGGCCGCCGCTTCCCACGTCAACCACTTCAGCGTGAACGCCACCAGGCCGAAGGCGATGTGCAGGGACTTTCTGAGGAGCTCGTTCGTCGTGTGCTGGCGCGAGTCTGGCGGCATCGAACGATGAACGATGAACGATGAACGATGAACGCGCAAGTCGGGGCGCATCTCATCGATCATCGATCATCGTTCATCGTTCGCTCTACAATGCGCCCGCCTTGAGCGAAACGCATCCCCCACTTCTGAGCGTGATCGTCCCCTGCTACAACGAGCGGGCGACGGTGGCCGAGCTGTTGCGGCGCGTGCGCGAGGTGCCGGTCGACAAGGAGATCGTGGTCATCGACGACCAGTCCACCGACGGCTCGCGCGACGTGGTCGCGGCGCTGGCGAAGGAACATCCCGAGATCCGCCAGTTCCTGCAGCCGGTGAACATGGGCAAGGGTGCGGCCATCCGGCGCGGCATCGCGGAGGCGCGCGGCGAGATCGTGCTGATTCAGGACGCGGATCTCGAGTACGACCCCGAGGAGTATCCGAAGCTGATCCAGCCGATCGTCGATGGTCATGCGGACGTCGTGTTCGGCTCGCGCTTCGAAGGCTATCCGCGGCGGGTGATGCTGTTCTGGCATCGCATGGGGAACACCTTCCTCACCTTCCTCTCCAACATGACCACCAACCTCGATCTCACGGACATGGAGACCTGCTACAAAGTCTTCCGGCGCGAGATCATCCAGTCCATTCCGCTGGCTTCGAACCGCTTCGGCATCGAGCCGGAGATCACGGCCAAAGTCGCGCATCGCGGCTACCGCATCTTCGAAGTGCCGATCTCGTACTACGGCCGCGACTACTGGGAAGGGAAGAAGATCAACTGGAAGGACGGCTTCGCCGCGCTCTGGACGATCCTGCGCTACGGCATCTTCGACAAAGGCTCCAGCGAGCCGGCCACGTTCAAGGAGCTGCGCCGCCGCGCGCGTCTGCGGCGCTACAACCGCTGGGTATGGGAGCGCCTGCAGCCGTTCATCGGGCAGCGCGTGCTGGAGGCGGGCGCGGGCAGCGGCACGATGACGCGCTTCTTCTACGGGCGCGAGCTGATCGTGGCCGGCGATCGTGAAACCGCGTACGTCGATCGATTGACGAACGCGTTCCGCAGGCGTCCGGGCATTGCCGTCGAACGCGTCGATCTCGAATCGGACGCGGTGCTCGAGCTGGCGCGCTATCGCTTCGACACCGTCACGTGCATCAACGTGCTCGAGCAGACCGAGGATGACGTGGGGGCGTTGCGCCGCGCGCGTGCCTTGCTCGTCGATGGAGGACGGGTGGTGATCTTCGCGCCCGCGGGCCGCTCGCTGTACGGGACGATGGATCGCGCCATCGGCCACAAGCGTCGCTACGAGAAAGAAGAACTGGTCGAGAAACTGCAGCAGGCGGGGTTCGAGGTGGAGTACGTCGGCTTCCAGAACCGGCTGGCGCGTTTGGCGTGGTGGCTCAACGCGAAAGTCTTCGCGCGCCGCGCGCTGCCGAGCGGCCAGTCGCGGATCTTCGACTTCTTCGTGCCGCTGCTGCGCGCGATGGAAGGCGCGGAGCCGGGCTCCGGCCTCAGCATCCTCGCGGTCGGACGGAAGAAATGACGCGGACCGCCGTGATCCTTGCCGGCGGTGCGGGCACGCGCCTGCGCCCGCTCAGCTCGGACGAGAACCCGAAGCAGTTCCTGAAGCTGTTCGATGGACGATCGCTGCTGCAGCTCACGTTCGCACGCATCGCGCGGTTGCTGCCGGCGCGGTCGATCTATGTTTCGACCAATGAACGGTACGCGGCAAAGTGCCGAGAACACCTCCCGGAGATGCCGCCGGGGAACGTGCTGACCGAGCCCGCGCGCCGCAACACCGCGCCGGCCATCGCGCTCTGCACGTTTGCGATCGAGCAGCGCGTCGGTCCGTGCACGGTTGCGTTTCTGGCCTCGGATCACTTCATCGGCGACGAGACCGAGTTCCTGCGCGTGCTCGATCGTGCCTATGCGTTCGCGGAGTCGCACGAGGAGCTGGTGACCATCGGCATCGAGCCGACGGAGCCGAACACCGGCTACGGCTACCTCGAGATCGGCGACGTGCTCGAGCGCGACGTGCTGCGCGTGCAGTCGTTCGAGGAGAAACCCGACCGCGCGCGCGCCGAGGAGTTTTTGCGGGCCGGGAACTACACCTGGAACGCGGGGATGTTCGTGTGGCGCTCGGATGTGTTCCGTCGCGAGCTCGCGCTGCACGCGCCGGAAATCGCGGGCGTCTCGCTCGCGAACTACAGCGACATGCCGTCGATCTCGATCGATTACGCGCTGATGGAAAACTCCGCGCACGTCGCGGCGATTCGCGGCGACTTCGACTGGTCGGATGTGGGGTCGTTCGACGCGCTGCGGAAGGTGGGCGTCGACGTCGACGCGCTGCTGTCAGCCAAAGAGGCGTGACGCGTTCTCCCACAACACCTTCCGCTCCACCTCTTCCCCCAACCCCAGCGCGCGAAAATCCTCGACGTTCCGGCGCATCGACACCACGCCCGGCGACGGCCAATCGGTCCCCCACAGCACTTTGTCCGCCATCGATGCGAGCCTCGGCACGTAGCGCGGAAGGTGTTTCGGCGGGATGCCGGAGATCTCCAGATGCACGTTCGCATGCCGCCGGGCGAGGAACAGCGCGGTCTCGCCGTGCAGCGGGCGTCCGGCGTGCGCGAGGATGATGCGCAGGCGCGGGAAGTCGATGGCCACGTCGTCGATCGGCATCGGATCGGCGAAGACGTTGCGCGCGCGCGGAAAGACCGAGGTCCCGGTGTGGAACATCACCGGCACGCCGCGCAGCTCGCATTCGCGATAGATCTCCGCGAGCTGCCACAGCTCGCCGCGATAGGCATTCGGCGAGAAGAGCTGATGCGGCGGATGGATCTTGATCATCCCGATGCCGAGGTCGAGGACGCGGGAGATCTCGGCACGGACGTCCATCTCGTGCAGAGGATTGACCGAGCCGACCGGCACGAGACGGTCGCGATGCTCGCGCGTGAAGTTCGCGATCCAGTCGTTGACCTCGCACGTGAAGCCCATGACGTCGGGCGAGACGTAGTTGATGCAGCACGCGCGATCGACGCCTTCGGCATCGAGGAAGCGCAGCAGGTTGTCGGGCGAGGACAGGACGTCCTTCGCGTTGGCGTGCGAAGGGTCATCGATCATGGCCAATACTTCCGGCTTGACCATCTGCCACGGCTGGACGTGAATGTGCGCGTCGAAGATCTTCACGTCTGCATCACGAGCCGCATGCAAATGGCCGTGTCCGGACAGGCATCGCCGAACTCGCGCGAGGACAGGAGCTGCGGATGCACTTCATCGCGGTCGATGGTCTTGAAGCCGCGCTTGCGGAAGTACTCCTCGGCCGTGGTGGTCAGCAGATAGAACTCGCGCAGTCCGCGCGATGCCAGGCGATCGAGCAGCTGGCGCACGATGCGCCGTCCCAATCCGTGGCTGCGGTACTGCGGCTCGACGGCGACCGAGCGGATCAGCGCCGCGAATTGATACGCCTCGGCGCCACCGCAGGCCACGACGTTCGCGCCGTCCTTCGCCACGATGAACGTCTTCCAGTGATCGTCGACGCCGGCCGTCGGCAGCCCGCTGGCGACGAGCAGCGCCTTGATCGATTCCAGATCCGCGGCCGTCGCGGGAGTGATGGTGATCTCAGTCATGGGATGGCGAGATCATAAAGGAAAAGGCCGCACGTTCGTGCGGCCCCTCCCCTACTGCGCGTGCTGCCGATGCTCAGTGACGGCCTTCGGATTTGTCCCTCCGCGAGCCGATGTTGCTCTCGCTGGACTGGTCGGAACGGCTCTTGTTGCTGCCGGTCTGGCCCAGGCTGCCGGAGCCGGAGCGTCCGGTCGAAGATCCGTACCCGCTGCTGCCGCTGCTGCGATTCTCGTCCTCGCGAACTTCGCGGCCGCTGCCGGTGCTGCTGCCGATATTCGTCATCGGTTCGTCTTTACGGTTGCGCATGTTTCCTCCTTCGAGATTCTCAGAGCGTCCGAACTTCTGGCCGAACTCGGCGCTCGTACCGCTGTTGTGCTCGCGTCCCTTCTCCTCTTCGACGCGGCGGTTCAGCTCGCCCGCATCCGTCGGAGAAGTACGCTGACTCACGCGATCTCTTTCGCGATTTTCCATGCAGCCTCCTTCGCAGGTTATTTGTAGCAACGAAGGTGCCGGATCAGCGCAATTCGAACGTGACGGAGACGGTGTAGGTCTGTTCCTGCGTGCCCGCCTCGACCGGCACGTCCGCGTTCCCGACGCGCGCCTCCATGGCCATGGTGCGTTGATACGGATACGGCTGAGGCGGAACGCTCTGCACGCCCTCGCTGATCATCAGCACGCGGCCGAGCGCGCGGCCGGCGGCCTGAGCGAGCAGCGTGGCTTTGGCCTTGGCGTCGTCGAACGCGGAGCGAAGACCCTGATCGCGTCCGCGCGCGGGATCGGTGACCTCGAAGTTGATGCCGGAGGAGGTGTTCACGCCTGCACCGATGGCGATACCGAGGAGACGTCCGGCGTCGGCGACTTTCGTGCTGCGCACGTTGACGTTGTTCGTCACCTGATAGCCGGTGATGCGCGGCTGGCGTCCCTCCTGATGATCCTGCTGGGGCCAGATGTTGAAGTTCGACGTCTGGATGTCCTTGTCCTGCGCGCCCGCCGCCTTCAACGCGGCGATCACCGCGGCCACGCGCTTGTTGTTCTCGGCAACCGCGTCATCGACGGTCAGTCCGACCGTGTGCACGCCCACGTTGAACGAGAAGCGGTCGGGCGTGACGGTAGTGCGGCCGATGCCGCTGACGCTGACGCTCTCCGGCCGCGGGATCGGAATGGACGGCGTCTGCGCGAGCGCCGCCGTTGCGGTGGTGACGAGAATGAGACCGGTGAGAAATCTTTTCATGCAACCTCCTGGTTTTCTTGCGGCTGACCCGGATTTGCATAGAATCCGCGTCGCCCTTCAAAATCATGGCCGATCCCCACGACAAAGTTCCCGGACAAGCGCAGGGTCGTTACTACGTCGATACGCAATGCATCGACTGCGATCTCTGCCGCGAGACCGCGCCTGCCAACTTCACCCGAAACGACGAGGAGTGTTTCTCGTACGTGTTCAAGCAGCCGGAGACGCCGGAGGAAGAGACGCTCTGCAAAGACGCGATGGACAACTGCCCGGTCGAGGCGATCGGACAGGACGGCGCGTCGTAGCCGCGTCAATGCAGCTTCTTATCCACGCTCACCTGTTCGTGCCAGTCGTCGGCGAGCAGCACTTCGATCAGTTCCTGCAACTCCTCCATGTGGAATGGCTTGGTCAGTGCGGCGGTCATGGCGTTCCCTTTGGTGATGGTGAGGATGTCACCTTTGCCTGACGCGACCACGACCGGCGTGCGCTTCCCCTGCTGCTGATACCAGTCGATCCACTCCTCGCCGCTCATGCCGGGCAGGTTGAGGTCGAGCAGGATCAGACGCGTGTCGGGATTTGCGCTGAGGAGATGCATCCCTTCGACGGCGCCGCTCGCGGAGAGAACTTCGTAGCCGCGTTTCTGCAGGTACGATTTGTAGAGCGCGAGCACCTCGGGATCGTCTTCGATGGCGAGGATCTTGTTCTGCTGCTGGCTGTTCGATTGCCTCTCCAACATCGTGGTCTCTCCTCGGGTACCGGCCTCTTGCGAGTTCCGTGCTAACTGCTGAGCCGCGATAATCCCTGCATGGGTATCGCGCTCTGGGTCGTTTCCTCCGCCGCCGCGTTCTTCCTTGCAAGGATGCTTCCGTGGCGCCGCCGATCGGCGTGGGCCGGTGAGCTTTCGGTATCGGTTGTGGTTGGACTGGCGCTCGGAGTGCTCGCAACGGCACTCGACTTCGGCGGCTGGAACGAGCCCGATTGGCGTGCCGGCCTCTTCGTCTGCCTCGGCGCACTGGCAACGGCGGGGGCGTTCCGCCTTACAATTCGTGCGAATTCCGGGGGATCCCTCATGAAATCACTGCTGCTCGCCGTATCCGCTGCCGTGTTCTTCTCGTCGTGCGCCGCCTACAAAGCGCAGCACGCGACTGCCGACGCAACGCCGTCTCGCCCGTCGCCGTCCGCCGACGCAATCGCATCCACGGCCAAGGCCGAGGCGGCGCCCGCGCCGGTCGTTGCGCAGCAGCCAGTCGTGGCCGAACCAATCCTGGCGCGGCAAGCGGTGCTCATCTCCGAGATCGACAAGTTTCAGGAAGAGCTGAAGGCGAACGGTCTCTATGACTGCTGCGTGAAACCGGCCTGCCGCCAGTGCGCGATCACCGCCGGTGAATGCCACTGCCGCCGCGTCATCGACGCCAACGGTCCATGTTGCGGCGAATGTACGCAGTCGTGGGTGGAAGGGCGCGGCAACACGGAAGGCGTGGACCGCGAACAGGTCCTCGCCCACCTCGGCTGCGTCCGCGAGCTGTACGAGAAGAAAACGCCGGAGGGAATCGCGGCGCCGGGGCAGAGGAAGGATCAGTAGGCGGCGCCGAGCGCGGCGCTCGCGATCTCCCGCACCCGCTCGAGATCCACGCCGCGCGCGTTCGTGACCTCCCCGATCACCCGCAATCCCTCGGCCAGCCGCTCGCGCGCGGCCCGTCGTTGTCCCCGCGCGAGGTGGTGCATGCCGGTGCTGATCTGCAGCAGCACGCGCACGAGCGGCAACTCATCGCGCACGGCTTCGAAGTACAGCTCCTCGAAGAGATCGCTCGCCTCGAGCCAGTCGCCGGCGTCGAAGTGACGCAGCGCCTCGAAAAATCGCGGGTCCTCTTCGAGCGGCGGCAGCATTCGTTCAAGAGTAGACGATCGACCGGAAGACTCTCCTTCCATCCTCTCTGCCGCTGATGCAGAATGCCGTCAGGCGATCTTTCCTGCATCAAGGAGAAGATGATGAAACTCAGAGTCATGCTGATCTGTACGCTGTTGCTCGTCGCTGCTGTCCCGGCCTTTGCCGCGCCCCAATGCATGGACTGTAACTTCTGGAACGAGTGCGAGGTCGGCGACTGGAGCATCGAACGCTGCCGGTACGACCAACTCGGCAACTGCTACACGACGTTCGAGTTCTGCATCACCAGCCGCGCCCAGACCACGGTGCTCACCGACTGGAAGGTCGCCTCCATCGAAATCAGCCGTCCTTCGCTGGACGCCATCACCGCCCCGGCTCCGGTCCAGGTGACCGAAGTCGCGACGGCGACGCCCCAGACCATCGAGCTGAAGTAACTCAAATTCGCCATCACCGGCCGCGGGAGAGATCGCCAACTTTTCCGGAGGTCATGACATGCGCACGTTCTTCGTCCTCGCGTCCATCCTGCTGCTCGATGTCACCGCTGCCGCCGCCCCTCTCAAAATCGAGGTGGATCGCCAGGGCTTCACCGGACCGATTCAGGTGGCCCTGGCCCCGCGCGCCGACGGCAGGCCGCCTGCGTGGTCGACGACGAACTCGCTTGCAGCCCGCAAATCCGCGCTGACGTTCGACGACGTGCCGGAGGGGCTGTATGTCGTCCTGCTGAGCGGACCGCAACCGCTGCAGCGTCTCAGCGCGAAGGCGAACGTCGGCAAGGATGGCAGCACGCTTCGCCTGGTCATTCTGCGAGCGAAGACCGTGCTGCGCGCCACGATGGCGGAGAAGCCGCTCGGCGGCGTCGCCATCGCCCTCACCCATGACGAGTTGCGCTGGCGCACGGATGTCGAGACCGGCCAGGACGGCCGCTACGCCGGCGAGTTGTGGGAGCCGGGCCTGTACAGCGTGAGCGTGATCCGCGATCGCGGTTCCGCGCCGCACAGCGTCGATGTCCGGCTGTCGCACCAACCGGTCACGATCGACGTTCCCGATCGTCACGTCCGCGGCCGCGTGCTCGCCGGCGGAAAGCCGCTCGCCAACGCCGTGGTCATGCTTCGATCCGAAACCAGTGAGTCGATCCTGAACGTGCGCACGCACTCCGCCGCGGATGGCCGGTTCGAGTTCTTCGGCGTCCGCGAAGGCGCGCTGACGCTCACCGCCCGCGCGCCTTCGTATCTCGACAGCGACGCGGTCGCGATCGACCTCCGCGGCACGCCCGCGCAGCATTCCATCGACTTCGAACTGACGCGCGGCGAATCGCGAGCCGTACGGGTCGTCGACACGCGCGACACACCGATCGCCGGCGCGATGCTGATCACGTCCTGCGACGGCCACGTGAAGTCCACCGCCATCACGAACGCCGATGGGATCACGGAAGCCGCGTTACCGGCCGCCGCTGCCTGCGCGATCTACGTGCTGCCGAAAGAAGGCTCGATCGCGATCGCGCCCGTGAACGGGCCGGAGCCGCTGCTCATCCGCGTCCCGGAGAGCTCGTCGTCGCTGCAGCTGACGTTGAAAACCGACGGCGGCGAGGCGTTCTCGGGCATGAGGCTGCTCATGCGCATCGACGGCGAGGTGGTCCCGCCGGAGATCGCCCGGCTCCTCGGCAGCCGCGGCTTCTCGCTCGTGACGAACGACGAAGGGAGCATCGCCCTGCAGCGCATCCCGGCCGGCACCTACGAGTTCTGGCCGTACCGCACGTCAGCCGAGGGACAGATGATCTACGAGACGGCGACGGAGTTCGCCGCGCCGATCTCCGTGAACGTGCTGACCGGCGAGAACAACGCGACGGTGCGATTCCAGGCGCGGTAGCGGACTCGGCACAGGCGTTAGACTGCCGCGCGTGTTTCGCGCAGTGGCAATCGCCATCGGCCTGGTCGTCAATCTGGCGGTCTGGGGATCGCTGGTCCTTCTCGGCGGATTGGTCAAGCTATTGACCTTCGGCCGACTGCGCCATCGCGTGATCCGCGCGCTGCCGTGGTTGGCCGAGCGCTGGGCCGGAGGAAACGACCGCATCTTCGACTTCTTCCTCAGCACGCGATGGGAGATCGAAGGCATCGACGATCTCCGCCGCGACGAGCACTACCTGGTCATCAGCAACCACATCTCCTGGATCGACATCTTCGCGGTCGTGCGCGCCTTTCACGGGCGGGCGCCGTTCATCCGCTTCTTCCTCAAGCACACGTTGATGTGGGCTCCGTTTGCCGGTCAGGCGGCGTGGGCGCTCGGCTTTCCGTTCATGCGGCGCTACACGCCCGAGTACCTGGCGGCGCATCCCGAGAAACGCGGACGCGATCTCGAGACCACGCGCATCGCCTGCCGCCGCTTCAAGCACCTGCCGGTCACGATCCTCAACTTCGTCGAAGGCACGCGCTTCTCGCGCGAAAAGCACGAAGAGCAGGACTCGCCGTACCGCTATCTCCTGCGCCCGCGCGTCGGCGGCATCGGCTTCGTGCTGGCCTCGCTCGCGGAACAGATCGACGCGCTGTACGACGTCACCATCATCTATCCCACCCGCGACGTGTCCATGCTCGACTTCATCAGCAACAAAGTCCCCTGGGTCCGGATGATCGTCCGCCGCGTGGAGGTGCCGGACGAGTTCCGCTCCGATGCCATCACCGAGCCCGGACCGGCCCGCGAGCACTTCAAGGCCTGGGTGGAGAGCATCTGGCGGGAGAAGGACCAGCAGATCGCGCGCGTGCTCGGTTGACGTGGTTTTGGTACATATGTACCATGTGACCATGGCAACGACGAAAGAGATTCCCGTCGAGCGCATCCAGACCGGCGTGCGCATGGAGAAGCGGATCGTGAAGGTCCTCAAGGGACTGGCCGAGGTGCACGACATGACCCTCGGCGACCTGCTGGAGGGGATCGTCCTGCATGCGTTCGAGGGGAAGGCGCCGTTCGGCAAGGAGTCGCTGCAGAAGATCGCGGAGCTGAAGAAGATCTACGGACTCGATCTCGACGCCACCGCCAGCCATCGGCTAACGGAAGCGAGAAAGGGGAAGCGATGACCACCGCGGTCATGAGCGATCGCGCATTCGTCGAGGCCTTCGAAGCGTGCACGCTGCCCGCGGAGCTGTTCGATCATCGCGAGCACGTGCGGCTGGCCTGGCTCTATCTGCGCGAACAGCCGCTGCTCGAAGCGCTCCCCCGCTTCATCGCCTCGCTGCGGCGTTACGCCGGCAGCATCGGCGCGAGCGGCAAGTACCACGAGACCATCACCTACGCGTTCATGTTCCTCATCCACGAGCGCGTGCAACGCGGCGCGGCGGAGACGTTCGACGCATTCGCAAACGCGAACGCCGACCTCTTCGGACCGATCCTGCAACGCTACTATCGCCCGGAGACGCTCGCGTCGGAGCTGGCGCGCGCGTCGTTCGTCATGCCCGATCACTTCTTCGTGTAGACGTACTCGTCGATCGCCGCCCACGTTCCATCGGCCAGCCGTTCTTCATTCAGCACGCGGTACTCGCGCGCCGAGCGTTTCTCGATGGTCTGCCGCAGCGTCACGCGTTCGCCGATGATCTCCGCGTTCTCCGCGATCAACACCAGGCGGTTCCCTTCCCATCGCTCGCCGGCCGCCGTGATCGCGTTGCCGCTTTTGTCGATGCCGATCGAGATCCAGCGCTTCGTGGCCACGTTCCAGGTCAGGAATCCAAGATCCTCGGGCTGGCCGGAGTAGCGATCCTGAAACTGCAGCCACGTGCCGCCGAGAATCGCGGTGACTGTGCCTTCGCCGCGATCGACCTGATCGGGAGCGGAGAAGACCCGGGCCGAGACACGCCACTCACCGATGAGCCAGCGCAGGTCTTCCAGCTCGCGGCTCGGACGTCCAAGTGATTGTGCCAGCTCGGGTTGCGCCGCAATCCGGGTTTCGATGCGCTCGTAGAGAGTGGAGATCGTGACGGCGAACAGGCAGATGGCGAGTGCTTTCATGCGCACGAACTACGGCGCTGCCTGTCCATCTGGATGTTCTACGAAATCTTTCGTTGACGATACGAAACCTTTCGTATAGTCTCTCGTATCGACAGACGGAGGCAGGCGAATGGCTGACAAACCGACACCCAGACCGACCGACGCCGAGCTCGCGATTCTGCGCGTGCTCTGGCAGCGCGGTCCCAGCACGGTGCGCGAAGTGCACGACGCGCTGAGCAGCTCGCAGGAAACGGGCTACACCACCGTTCTCAAGCTTCTGCAGATCATGACCGACAAGGGCCTGGTCGTCCGCGACGAGTCGCAGCGCGCGCACGTCTACTCGTCGAGCGAGAGCGAACAGCGCACGCAACGGAAATTGATCGGCGACCTCATGGACCGCGCGTTCGGCGGCTCGCCGTCGAAGCTGGTCATGCAGGCGCTGTCGGCCAGCAAAGCGAGCCCTGACGAACTGAATGCCATCCGCAGGCTGCTCGATCAGCAGATCGACAGTCAGACCGAGCTCGGGAGAGATGCGAAATGAATGCGATGCAGATGTTGACGGGATCCATTGCCCAGGCCATCGGCTGGGCGCTGCTGCACCTGCTGTGGCAGGCCACCATCGTCGCCGGAATCCTCGCCGCCGTGCTTGCGCTGCTGCCGCGCCGCAATGCGAATGCGCGTTACGCCGCCGCATGCGGCGCGCTCGCGCTCGTGTTCGGCATGTTCGTGGCGACGGCCATCCGCGCCTACGATCCCGCGGCCGCGCCGATCGCAACGTCGACGCTCGCCGCTGACGTCGATGAGACCATCGCCGTCCCGCTCTCGAAGATCCCCAGCGTCATCGTCGCCACCGCCACTGAAGGGTGGCGTGACCGCGCGATGGACGCCGTCACGCGCGCGCGCCAGTCGCTGCCCTCGGTGGTGGCGATCTGGTTTCTCGGCGTGGTCCTTCTCTCTTCCCGTCTTCTGGTCAGCTTCCTGCGCGTGCGCTCGCTGGCCACGCGCGGCGTGCGGGAGGCGAGCATCGAATGGCAGCGCGTCGCCGCGCGCATCTCCGAACGTCTCGGCCTGCGCCGCGCGGTGCAGCTCCTCGAGTCGGCGGCGGTCGAAGTGCCGTCCGTACTCGGCTCGCTGCGTCCGGTGATCCTGCTCCCCGCCAGCACGCTCACCGGCATGACGCCGGAGCAGATCGAGATGGTGCTCGCGCACGAGCTCGCGCACATCCGCCGCCACGATTTCGCGATCAATCTCCTGCAGGCATTCGTCGAGACGCTGATGTTCTATCACCCGGCGGTCTGGTGGATGTCGAGCCGCGTGCGCATCGAGCGCGAGAACTGCTGCGACGATCTCGCCGTTGCGGTGTGCGGCAATCCGATCCAGTACGCCCGCGCGCTGACGCGCCTCGAAGAGCTCCGCGCCGGCGCGACGTTGGTCGTGGCCGCGAACGGCGGCTCGCTGCTCGACCGCATCCGCCGCATCGCCGGCGGGCGTGCCGAGTCGACCGGCCTCAGCTCGCGCTGGGCCGCCGCCGTGGCCATGCTCTCGATTCTGGCCATCGCGCTGGCTGTGCCCTCGATGCCCGCGCTCGCGCAGCGCGAGAACAAAACCGACGCGCCGCAGGCCGCGAACGCGAACGTCGAGGTCGTCGAAGCAGCGGAAGACGACGAAGACGCCAGCGACGCCGGCGAAGACTTCGACATGGACTTGCCGGTGGACATCGATATCGACGTCGATGTTCCGGACGTCGACGTCGACGTTCCCGAAGTTCCGGATGTCGACATCGACATCGACGACATTCCCGCCATCGCACCGATGCCGCCGATGCCCCCGAGGGCGGTGTTGACGCCGCACCCGGTGATGCCTGCGCCTCTCGCACCGATGGCGGTTCCGTCGCCGATGCCGAGGCCTGCCATCGCGCCGCATCCGCCGCTCGCCCCGATGGCGGCGATGGATTTCGATTTTGATTTCGATGACGAACACGACAGCGATAACGATGACGATGCCGATGACGGCCAGCCCGATCGCAAGCTCGCGGGCGGCGGAAAGCTGACCGTCGACGAACTGATCTCGCTGCGCGCGGTCGGCGTCACGCCCGGCTACATCAACACCATGCGCGGCCACTTCCCCGACCTCACCGTGCGCCAGGTGACCAGCCTCAAGGCGGTCGGCGTCACGCCCGAGTTCATCAGCGAAATGCGCTCGGCCGGATTGCAGGTGACCACCGCCCGCGCCGCGACGAGCCTGTCCGCGGTCGGCGTCACGCCGGCCTTCATCCGCGAGATGCGCAGCGCCGGAATGGACGTGAAGACGGAGCGCGACGCCACCAGTCTCAAGGCCGTTGGCGTCACACCCGAGTTCATCCGCGACATGCGCAGCGCCGGCTTCGACGTGAAGACGGAGCGCGATGCCACCAGCCTCAAGGCGGTCGGCGTCACGCCCGAGTACCTCCGCGACATGCGTGCCGCGGGCGTGGAGATCAAGACCGCGCGTGATGCCACCAGCCTGCGCGCCGTCGGCGTGACCCCGAAGTTCGTGAAGAAGCTCTCCGATGCCGGCTACAAGAACCTCTCCCCGCGCGAGCTTTCCCGTCTCGCGGCCGCGGGAATCGACGACGACTTCATTCGCGAGATGGAGCAGTACCGCGAGAAGAAGTGATCTGAACTGATTTCGGAGGAACGACCATGAAGCGCATCCTGACGCTCACGCTCGCAGTGTGTCTGCTCGCCACGGCCGCCTATGCCGACATCGACGGCGCGTGGACGGCCTCGACCGAAACGAAGCGGCCCGACCGCATCTACATGAACATGACCCAGGGCCGCCATCACAACATGGGCACGACCATGCGCATCAGCGACTTCACGGCGCTGACGCGGGCGCAGATGGACGCGGCCACCATGACTCCGGTGCGATTCGAGCTGCGCCGCGAGGCGGGGAACACGGTCTTCGAAGGGACATTCCGCAACGGCAAGGGCGCGGGACAGTTCACGTTCACCGGCAACCGCAACTACATCAGTGCCGTTCAGGCACTGGGCGTGCCGTTCGACCTGGACGGCAAGAGGAAGCATCGCGACCGCAGCGAGGAAGAGGAGCTGTTCTCGCTCGCGCTGCACGATGTCTCGACCGCGTTCATCAAGCAGATGCAGGCCGAGGGGTTCAAGGTGTCGCTGGAGAAATACCTGACCATGCGCATCTTCGACATCACCCCGGAGTACATCCGCGAGATGCGCTCCCTCGGATTCAAGGACCTCGATGACGAAGAGCTGGTCTCCTCCAAGATCCACAAAGTCACGCCGCAGTACGTGCGCGAGATGCGCGCGGCGGGTTGGGACCTCACACTCGACGAGCTCCAGTCGAGCGCGATTCACGGCGCCACGCCGGCCTTCGCCGCGGAGATGAAGAAGCTCGGCTACGCGCTCGACTTCGACGATCTCGTTTCGTTCCGCATCCACAAGGTCACGCCGGAGTTCATCGGCGAGCTGCGCGAGCTCGGCTACACCCGCGTCAGCGCCGACGACCTCGTGTCGATGCGCATCCACAAAGTCACGCCCGAGTTCATCCGCGAGCTCAAAGCGGCCGGCTACAGCAACGTGCCGGTCGAGAAGCTCGTGTCGATGCGCATTCACAAGATCGACGTGGAGTATCTGAAGCGGATGGGGGACTCGTAGGGCGAGATGCGGTTCCTCGGAGTTCCTCGGTGCCTCGGAGTTCCTCGGAGGGATCGACCCACCCCCGAGGAACCCCCGAGTAACCCGAGGAACGCCCCCATCCTCACTTCGCCACGACGCTTCCCACGTACCGGATCGCTCCCCCGCCCTGCGTCAGACGGAACGGGTGAATCTCGAGCTGCTCGTCTTCGCGCAGCACCACCACGATGCCGCGGCTGATGCCCATCGGACCTGCCGAGAAGTAGCGCACGCCGATGTGGTACGTGCCGCGATCGAGCTCGCCGGCGCGGACCACTTCCGGCCCGAGACCCTGCGTGATGTCCTCGTAGAGCGAGAGCCCGCGCTGGGTCGCTTTGTGCGAGTAGTAGCACTCTTCGCCGAACGGATCGACGACGTGCAGATCGACGTCGTTCGCATCCGTCTCCCACGCCAGGGTGATGCGCAGCGCGTCGCGGCGGTCGAGATCGACACCGTATTCACGCGCGCGGTTGGCGATCTCGGTCCGCTGCGACGGATCCTTGCGCATCCAGGCGCGATATACGCTTCCCAGCTCTTCGCGGATCACGCGCTGCACGCTGCCGTACCATCCCGGGAACGTCTGCCGCGTCGCGGATTCCAGCACGCGCGCCGCTTCCTCGACGCGTCCTTCCTGCCAGAGCATCAGCGCGAGATGGCGATACCCGTTCGCGCGATCGGGACGCACCTCCAGCGCCTTGCGCAACGGCGCCTCGGCCAGACGCGCGCTGCGCGTGCGCAGCAGCAGGAGTCCGGCGCGCTGCAGCAGCTCGGTCTTGGCCGGCGCGATCTCGATCAGCGACGCGAACGCGCGCGCCGCCTCGCTGTCGTGGCCCAATTCGTCCGCGGCCATGCCGAGCACTTCGTAGACCTGCGGATTCTCCGGATCGTACGGCTGCCAGCGCAGCGCGAGCTCGCGCAACGCGGTCCACTGGTCGTGTGCGGCCAGGGTCTCGCTGAGCTGGTTGTACAGCTCGCGATCGCGCGGATTGGCGTCGAGCTGCTTTTCGAGCTCGGCGATGCGCGAACGCGACGGCTTCTGTTGCTCCGTCCACGGATTGCGCGGAGCTGCACTCTGCACGGGCCGCGCTGCGGGCGCGGCTTGTGGCGGGGGCGCGATGCGCGCCGGTTCGTCCGCACTTTCGAGCCGCGCGCTGACGCCGCGCCCGAGAGCCGCGGGCGGCGCCGGGACTTCCGGAACGCCACCCACCACGCCACCGACCACCCCACCGGGCACGCCTCCGGCGACTCCACCGGCAACGCCTTCGACCACGCCGCCCTGCACGCCCTCCTCGAGCCCCATGGCGTCACGTTCGGCCGGCGGCGCCGCGAGCCCACTCTCGGCCTGAGCCACCGCGTTTTCGACCGCGCTCACACGCGCGCGCGCAGCAGTGTCCGCGGCCAACTTCTGGCGCACCGGAGGTGGCGTCGTGAATGCGATCTGCGGGCGATCGAGCCGCCCGATCCCGCCCGCGTCAATGGTCAGAATCTGCGCGAGCGCGCGGCGGTCGAGTCCGAAGCGCTGGTAATCCCATTCGCTTTCGAGCACCAGCATGGTCGTGCGCGGAATGACCACGCGCTGCTCGATGCTGATCTTCACCTGCTCGGCCGCGATCGCGCGGCGCAGCGCCTCGGACGGCTCGGACGCTTCGCGCTCGGCGAGGTATTCGAGATAGGCGCGGTACGCCTCGCGCTCGAGCAGCGGCGCGAACGTCGAGGCGCTGAGGCGCTTCGCATTCGCGGCGACGATGCGCGGCTCCTGCCCCGCTTTCACCTTGCCGAGGACGAGCACCTCGTCGCCGGGCGCGACATCGTCGAAGTGCGTGGGATAGATCCACTCCGCGCCGGCGTCGGTGACATCGACCGAGCCGCCGAGGGGACGGTGCAACTCCTCGGCCGCGGCAGCGGCGCGCGTCGGCAGAGCGTCGTTGAACGGCACGCGCACGACGCGGCCGTGTTTCGCGGTCAGTGCCTTCGCGATGGCGGCATCTTCGCGGCTGCCGAGGATGAGCGCGTGAATGCGGGCGTTGGCGGGAAGATTGGCCATCGCGTTCTGCAGATCGTGCGCGGCGGTCGTGCCGAGCGTGGCCACGAGATCGCTGGCGATGACGGCGGTGCGCGATGGATCTTTCTGCGTGCGCGCGGTCAGATCGCGCAGCACCGCGCCGAGATCCGTGCCGCCGAGGAACAGACGCTTGCTCAGGAGCGACTCGATGGAACGCGACAGCTCCGATGCGCTGCCGCGTGCGAGCGGCACGACCTCATTGTCGAACGCGACCAGCTCGACGTCATCGGAAGCCGGAAGCGCGCCGAGCAGCTGCTCCAGCGCGCGGATGCGATGCGGCGCGCCTTCCGCGGACGACGCGGACGTATCGACGTAGAACAGCCAGCGATTGCTCTTCTCCTGGCGCGCGACCGCCACATTCGGACGCAACGCAGCGAGATAGAAATCGCCGGCGCGCAGCAACATCGGACCGGCCGACTCGCCGCGCGAGGTCAGCACGATGTCGCGATCGGGCGTCCAGTCCTGCTGGTCGAAGCTCGTCACCTCGGCGGTACTGGTGGTCAGCTGGCCCGACGTCGACTCGCCGGGAATCGGAGTGACGAACGCCCGGAACGTCAACTTGTTGACCTTCGACATCCCGCGCAGCGGCAGCGTGTACGTGCGCACGCCGTCGCGCAACGGCAGCAGCGTCGTGTACGACAGCACCAGGCGCACCGGTGCGTTCGCCTCGATCGGGAAAATGCGCGCCGAGAAGCGATTGCCCTGGTCCTGCTCGAGCAGCGCCGGATCGCGCATCTGATGCAGGAACTGCTCGTACACCTGATTCGCGCGCAGCCGCTCCACGACTTCGCCTTCCATCAGATGCCCGTTCACTTCCTTCGCGAAACGGCTGATGGCGGCGTTCGGCGGGAGCGTGCAGGAGAAGCGTCCCTCGATGCGCCGCGCCTGCGGATTGCGGAAGCGCAGCTCCAACTCCGTCAGCGACAGCATCCCGTGGATGGCGGTGCGGACGGAGAGGTCTTCGAGGATCAGCTCCTGCCCATCGGGATCGGCAAACGCGATCGGCGCGGGCGGCGCTGTCGTTGCGGCGGTTCGCTTCGCGGGCGGCTCCGCCGGCGCGAGCGTGAACGCGCGCGGCTTCTCCTGCGGAGCCGCGGCCAGGAACAGACCGATGACGATGGCGAACGTCAGGGCGGCGGTGAGCGAGAGCGAGCGTGCCAGTGACTGCATGCCGGCTTAGACGGAACTCGCCCGGAAGAAGAAACCGGCCCGGGCACGCCGTGATGCTCCTCACGCCCGAATCCGGTTGGCGGCCGTAGAGTAGCCGTGGGTCTTCTTTCCAATAACAGTTACACTTCGTCTCGGGTCAAACCTCGTCCAGGGAGAGTTCATGAGTCGACAGAGATTTGTGTGCGGCGTCGTCGCCGCGCTGGCGATGTTCATCAGCATTCCGGCGTTCGCCACCGCGTACACCAGCAATCAGAGCGGCGATTGGAACCTCGCGGCCACATGGTCGCCGGCGGGCGTCCCGACCATCGGCGACAGCGTCACGATCACGGGCAGTCACGTGATCACGGTCTCGGACACACAAGGCATCGACTCCCTCACCTGGAGCCAGAACAGCGGCAACAAAGAACTGCACATCGTCACCGGCGGCGATCTCACCGTTCTGAACCCGCTCACGTCGGCGCAGCTCAATCCCTCCACCGACGGCGCGAACCTGCTGGTCATCGACGGCGGCGTGATGTCGGTGGCGAACGGATCGATGAACGTCGGCCAGTCCGGACTCGGTCTCGCGCGCATCCGGTTCACCTCGCTCGGCGGCACGCTCACCATCGGCGACGACCTCCTCTTCGCGGGCAACCCTGTCAACGCGCAGGTGCAGTGGGATGCGGGCAGCGCCGGCACGCTGAAGATCGGCGGCGATCTCGCCAGCGGCGGCAACATCATCACCACCGCCTCCTCGTCGACAATCCTCTTCAACGGCACGGCCGGGCAGACCATCAACCCGTATACCTTTCAGAATCTCACCATCGATAAGTCGGGCACCACCGCGACGCTCAACGGCGCGATCACCATCAACGGCAATCTCTCGATTCCGAACGGCGTCCTCGACGACGGCGGCTTCACGATCTCGCTCGACAGCGGCCTCGCATCGCAGGTCAACATCGGCGCGAACGGCGTGCTGAAACTCGGCAGCGAGTTCGTGGCCACGACGTTTCCGACGCCGTACACGCCCGCCAACGTCACGCTCAACACCGGCAGCGCGGTGGTCTATCAGTCCAACGCCGGGCAGGTCATCGACGACGGCATCCAGTACCAGCGCCTGTTCCTGCAGAAGATCGGCGCGGCGGCGGCATTCAAGAGCATCTCCGGCTCGCTGCTGAAGGTCCTCCAGGAGCTGTTCGTCGACGCGAGCGTGACCGTCGACTTCGACAACGACATCCTCGACGTCGATGGCAACATCAACGGCAACGGCACCATCCAGCTCAGCAAGACCGTGGTCGGCGGAGCGATGAGCGTCGGCGGCAACTGGAGCGGCGGAACGCTCAATGCGGTGGCCGACACCACCGTGACGTACGACGGCACCGCCGGGCAGGTGATGCGTCCGGCCACGTACCAGAACCTGGTCATCAACAACACCGGCGGCGACGTCACCCTGACCGGCATCGCCTCGGTGGAGGGCAACCTCAGTCTGAACAGCGGCAACGTCGTGATCAGCAGCGGCTCGTTCACGATCGACGGCACCGCAACGGTCGCGCGCACCTCCGGCCACTTCATCGGACCGTTGACCATGGAGCTCGACGGGACGTCAGCGCAGCGCTTCGAAGTCGGCACCGCCGCGTCGTACCTCCCCGTCGACGCCGAATCCGACATCCCCGGCACGCTCACCGTCAAGGCGGTGGATGGGCCGCAGGCGAACGTCACCGGCATCAACACGCTCGATCGCTTCTGGACCTTCGGCGCGCCGGCGACCGTCACGGGACTGGACAGCGTTCAGTTCACGTACAACCAGTCCGACGTCACCAACGGCGATGAGACCAAGTACCGCCTCGCGCGATACAACGGCGGGATCTGGACTGACTACGGCGCCGCAAACGATGTCGCGAACACCGCCTCCGCGATCGCCGTGGCCGGATCGATCGGCGACTGGGTGATCGGACAGAAGGGCAGCACCGGTTTCGCCGGCAAGGTAGCGATCACCAGCGTCAACGGCGGCGCCGATCCGGTCGTCAACGATCCCTTCGACGTCGACGTCGAGACGCAGCACGACGACGGCACGCCCGCGAACGTCACCTTGAACACCACCATCGACGTTCTTCTCGCGGCAGGTACCGGCACGCTCCTCGGCTCGAGCGCGAGCATCAACGCGGGCACGAGCTCCGGCACCGCGACCGGACTCACGTACGACCTCGTCGAGTCGAACGTGCAGCTGAACGCTTCATCATCGGCGGGCGATTCTCTCGACTCCGGAAACAGCGCGCTGTTCGACGTCGTCGCCATTCCATCGACGCTCACCGTCACCACCATCGCCGACAGCGGACCCGGCTCGCTGCGCGAAGCGATCACCACCTACAACAGCAGCGGATGCACGATCCCCTGCACCATCACCTTCGACTCGGGCGGCACCGGCAACATCGTCCTCAGCTCGCAGCTCCCTGCGCTCACCGGCGGGCAGCTCACCATCGACGGATTCACCGGCAACGGCGCGCAGCCGAACACGAATGCCTTCAACCAGCCGCTGAACTCCGTGATCACCGTCTCGCTCGACGGCAACAACACCGTTCCCTTCGGACTGATCATCCAGTCCGCGAATACCACCATCAAGGGTCTCGGCTTCCGCAACTTCAACTTCGCCGCGACCGGCGAGGCCATCAAGATCGACGGCGTCAGCGGCTGCTCGATCGCCGGCAACTCCATCGGCACCGACAACGGCGGCGCGACCGCTGCCGCGAATTATTTTGGCGTGGTCATCAACGGCGCGGGCGCGGCCGGGAACATCATCGGCGGCAACAATCCGGCCGATCGCAATCTGATCAGCGGCAATGTGCTGAACGGCATCGTGATCAGCAACGCCAGCTCGAACGAGGTCAGCAACAACTTCATCGGCACCGCGGCGGACGGCATCTCGCCGCTCGGCAACGGCGGACACGGCATCAGCCTGACCGGCAGCACGAGCAACTCCAAGATCGGCCTGAGCGCGAACCGCATTGCCTTCAACACACTCAAAGGCGTCGAGGTCAACACCACCGGCATCGGCAATCTGATCCGCGAAAACGAGATCTACTCCAACGCCGGCATCGCCATCGATCTCGGCACCGACGGTCCGACCGCAAACACGGCCGGCGACGCCGACACCGGCGCGAACAATCTGCAGAACTATCCCGACATCTCCTCCGCGCAGGTGAACGGCGCCAACGTCGACGTGACGCTGTCGCTCGATTCGTCGGCCGGCGTGAACGCGAACTTCTTCGTCATCGACATCTACAAGGCCGACGCGTCGTCGCCCTCGCAGGCCGCGGAGTATCTCGGCGCGTCCGGATGCCTCGCCGGCGTGCTCACCAATCAGGTGGTATCGGTGCCAGTCGGATCGCTGACCGTCGGCTCCAAGATCGTCGCCACCGCCACCGCGTATAGCGGCGCCGCGTGCACCGGCACGAGTGAAGGAACGTCCGAGCTGTCGCCCGGCTTCACCGTCAACGGCGACGTGTTCTGGATCAACGGCGCGGGCGGACCGTGGGAAAACGCCGCGAACTGGAACACCGGCATGCTCCCGGCATCCGGCGACAACGCCATCATCGACGCTCCCGGAACGTACACGGTCACGCTCAGCAGCGGCCAGACCGTGAAGAGCCTGACCATCGGCAGCGGGATCTCCGGCGTGCAGACGCTGCAGGTCAATGTCGGGCCGCTCACGCTCAACGGCACCAGCAGCATCACCACCACGGGCGTGCTCGATCTCAGCCACGACATCCAGGGCAGCGGCACGCTCGCGAACGACGGCACGTTCAACTGGAACGCCGGCACGATCTCGCTGGCGGGCGTCACGAACAACACCGCCAACATGACCATCGGCACCGGCAGCGCGAAGACGCTCACCGGCACGCTGCTCACGAACGGCCCCGCCGCATCGATCTTCTGGACCGGCGGCGTCATCAACCTCCTCACCGGCGGCTCGATCTCCAACGCGGGCCTGTTCCAGACCAACTTCGACGGCACGTTCAACAACGCCGGCAGCGGCGGCGCGTTCACCAACGTCGGCACGTTCCGCAAATCGGCCGGCGCGGGGAGCACCGTCTTCAGCGGCATCGCGCTGAATCACAACAGCGGTACGGTCCAAGTGCAGGACGGCACGCTCGATCTCGCCGGCGGCTCCGCGTTCGCGGCCATCGACATCACCGCGGGGAAGACGCTGACGATCAACTCCGACACGTACGTCTTCGGCGCCGGCACTTCGCTCACCGGCACGGGCAAGGTGCACGTCGCGGCCGGCGGCACGCTCACCGTCAACACGGCGGTGAACTTCCCGGCGTTGCACCTCGCGGGCGGCGTCGTGGACGGCTCCGGCGATGTCGCCGCCGCCGCATCGCAGCTCATCGTCTGGGACGGCGGGACGTTCGGCACCGGCGGCGGCGACCTGCAGGTGCTCGCGTCAGGCGTCCTGCAGATCAACACGGCCAGCGCGAAGACGCTCACGCGCACGCTCGACGTCAGCGGCGGCAGCGTGCTCTGGGGCGGCGGCACGATCAACATCGGCACCGGCGGCTCGATCTCCAACAGCGGCACGTTCGAGTCGACGGCCGACACGACGCTCAACAACAGCGGCGTCGGAACGCCGGCGTTCACGAACACCGGCACGCTCAAGAAAACCGGCGGTGCCCTCGCGACCGACTTCCTCAACGTGAACCTGGTGAGCTCGGGTCTGCTGTGGGTGGCCTCCGGCACGCTGAACCTCGCCAACGCGACGCTCAGCGGCACCATCGATCTCGACCCGGCCGCCACTCTGCTCGTCGACAGCGACGTCGTCACGCTCAACGCGCCTTCCTTCATCGACAGCGGCCTCCTGAAAGTGGCGTTCGGCACGCTGACGATGGACGGCACGTTCCCGCTGCCGAATCTGCAGTTCGACAACGGCACGCTCGACGGCAGCGGCGCGGTCACGCACACCGGACCGTTCGTCTGGAACGGTGGCACGCTCGCCGGAACGGGCACGAGCTCGATCGGTGCCGGCGGCTCGCTGACCCTCAGCAGCGGCTCCGCGAAGACACTCGACCGCGCGCTCAGCATCGGCTTCGGTCAGACCGCGATCTGGAGCGGCGGCACGATCAACATCGGCACCAGCGGCAGCATCGCCAACGCCGGCACATTCGACGCCGCCGCCGACAACACGTTCAACAAGAGCGCCGGCGGCACGCCGTCGGTCACCAACACCGGCACGTTCCGTAAATCCGGCGGCGCCGGCATGACCAGCTTCGTCAACGTCGATCTCAACAGCAGCAACACCATCGAGATCCAGTCCGGCAACCTCGATCCCTCCAACGCGTCGCTCAGCGGCACGGTCGATCTCGACCCCGGCACGAAGCTGATCGTCGACGGCAACGTCACCACCATCGCCGGCGCGATCACGTTCCCCGACAGCGGCCTGGTCGACGTGCAGGGCGGCACGCTGATGGTGAGCAACAACGCCACGATCCCGGCGTTCAACTTCACCAGCGGCGTCATCGATGGCACCGCGACGCTGACGCTCACCGGCGCGCCCACCTGGTCCGGCGGCACGATGCAGGGCAGCGGCGTCACCGAGCTGGCCACCGGCGCGACGCTGGCCATGAACGGTGTTGCGAAGGCGCTGAACCAGCGCACGCTCCGCACACTCTCCGGCGCGACGGTGAACTGGAGCCTGGGCACGCTGGACGTGAACGCGGGCGGCAACATCGACAACAGCGGCCTGTTCCACGTTGCGTTCGACGGCAACATCAACAACTCCGGCACGGCCGGTCCGTTCACGAATAACAACGGCGGCACGCTGCGCAAGTCGACCACCGCGGGCAGCCTCACGCTGACCGGCATCAATCTCTTCAACAACGGCATCGTCGACATCGACCTCGGCAAGGTCGACGTCACCGGCTCGTACCAGCAGGGCGCCACCGGCTCGCTGGACATCCTGCTCAACGGCGTCGTCCCCGGCACGCAGCACGGCCAGCTGGTGACGAACTCCAATCCGTCGCTGGCGGGCGCGCTGAACGTCACGTTCAGCGGTCCGTATCAGCCGCTCGTCAACGACGACTTCACCGTCATCTCCTGGCCGGGCGATGCGCACACGGGCGACTTCGCGCCGTACAACCTCCCGGCGCTGACGAACGGCCGCACCTGGTCGAACGCATTCGACGCCGGCGGGCTGCATCTGATCGTGAACGCCGGCGATGCCGACCTCTCGATCGCCAAGACCGCGTCGCTCGCGAACGTCGTCACCGGTGAAGCGATCAGCTACACGCTCACGGTCAACAACGCCGGTCCCGACACCGCGTCGAACGTGCAGGTCAGCGACACGCTGCCGCCGGGACACACGACCATCTCTGCGAGCGGCACCGGCTGGACCTGCAACGTGCTCGGCGACACCGTGACGTGCACCGTCGCCTCGCTCGCGACCGGCACCGCGCCGGTCATCGTCATCAACGCGAACGCGCCGCCGACGCCGCAGGCCATGAACAACACCGCCACGGTGTCTTCGGCCAATCCCGATCCAGCCGCCGGCAACAACTCGGCGTCCGTCATCGTGACCGTCGATCCGCCGTCCGCCGATATCGAAGTTTCGGCGACCAGCCCGGGCGCGCCGGTCGCACAGAACACGTCGTTCCAGTTCGATTTCGCGATCGCGAACAACGGTCCGCAGGCCGCGACCAACGTGACGTTCTCCGCGCCGGTTCCGGCCGCGCTGACGTACGTGCTGGCCACGCCCGACACCGGCTCGTGCAACTTCGCCGCGAGCACCATCACCTGCAACCTCGGCACGATTGCGAGCGCCGGCACCGTGCACGTGCTCGTCGATCTCACCACCACGACCACCGCCGGCACGCACACCGTGACCGGCACCGGCGACGCGACCGAAGGCGATCCGCTTCCGGCGAACGACAGCATCACGCCGGCCGTGCAGGTCAGCGGGGCCGGGATCGTCGTGACGAACCTGAATGACTCCGGCCCCGGCTCGCTGCGTCAGGCGCTGCTCGACGCGCAGAGCAGCGTCTGCACCGCGCCGTGCACGATCTCGTTCAATCTCACCACCACGCCGTATCTCATCAGCCCGGCCACGGATCTCCCGGCTGTGGCCAGCGACGTCACCATCGACGGAACGACGCAGGCCGGCTTCGGTGGAACGCCGATCGTGCAGATCGACGGCGGACTGCTCAACACCTCGCCCGGCACGTTCGTGATGAGCGGTACCGGCGCGACGATCCGCGGCCTCTCCATCACCGGCGCGAACGGCACCAGCCCCGCGATCTCGATCACCGGCGACAACAACGCCGTCGTGCAGAACTTCATCGGCATCGATCCCTTCCAGGGCGTCGCCGCGAACGCGATCGGCGTCTCGATCGCGGGAGACGACAACGAGATCGGCGCGATCAACGTGTTCGACGGCAACGTCATCTCGCACAACACCACCGAAGGTGTGATCGTGATGCCGACCGGAACAGGCAACGCGATCGTCAACAACAACATCCATGACAACGGTCTGCTCGGCATCGACCTCGGCGACGACGGTCCGACGCCGAACGTCGCCGGCGACGCCGACACCGGCGCGAACAATCTGCAGAACTCGCCCACGCTCACGTCCGCGGTGCTCGACGGCGTCGGCGGACTGACCATCAACGCGAGCATCGACTCCTCGGCGACGTCCGCCGCGAGCATCTTGTTCGAGTTCTACGAAGCGGACCTCTCCGGCGAAGGCGAGACGCTGCTCACGCGCGTCTGTACTGCCGGAAATGCATTCTCAACCGGCACGAGCTTCCCGGCCGGCAGCATCACCGCCGGAGACTCGATCGTCGCCACTGCCACGGCATACTCCGACCTCGCCTGCGGCACCGTCGCGGACGGCACGTCGGAGTTCTCGAACATCGTCGTGGTCACGCTCTGCACCGCGCCTCCGGCCACGCTGACCACGCCTCCGTCGGTGTGCGAGAGCGCCACCGCCGCGGCGAGCGTGAACGCGCCCACCGCGACATCCTTCAACTGGTCGGCGACGAACGCGACCATCCTGGCCGGACAGGGCACGAACGCGATCACGTTCAGCGCCGCCGCATCCGGCACGGTGATGCTGTCCGTGACCGTCGAAGATGCCAACGGCTGCACGAACACCGTCAGCAACACGTTCCCGATCACGCCGACGCCGATCGTCAACATCGCCGGACCGGCTGCCACGTGCCCCGGATCGCCGGTCACGCTCGACGCCGGCAGCTTCGCGTCGTACGCCTGGAGCACCGGCGCGACGACGCAGACCATCACCGTCTCGCCGGCGGTGGCGACGACGTACAGCGTCACCGTCACCGACGCCAACGGCTGCACCACCACCGACTCGCACGCGGTCACGATCTCCGCGACTCCCACCGCCACGATCACGGCGCCTGCCGCGGTCTGCGCCAATACGAACGGCAACGCCTCCGTCGCCTCACAGCCGGGCGCGACGTACGCGTGGTCGATCACCAACGGCACGATCGCCGGCGCGGCGAACGGTGCGAGCATCACCTTCACCGCCGGCGCAACGGGCAACGTCGCGCTGTCGGTGAGCGTCACGCTCGGCAGTTGCACGTCCACCGGCAATGCCACCGTGCCGATCACGCCGGCGCCGTCCGTCACCATCACCGGCCCCACCAGCGTCTGCGCGAACACGCCGTTCACGCTGAACGCCGGCAGCGGCTTCTCGTCGTATCTCTGGTCGACAGGCGCGACCTCGCAAACCATCACCGTGACGCAGACCACCGCCTCGCACACGTACAGCGTGACCGTCTCGAACGGCAGCTGCACCGCGAGCGATACGCACGTCGTCACCGCCTCCGGTCCGAACGCGACCATCACCGCACCGGCATCGGCATCCGAGCACGCCACCGGACTCTCCGCGAGCGTGCCCGCGCAGCCGGGCGCCGCGTATGTCTGGAGCATCGACAACGGCGCCATCACCGCCGGACACGGCACGAACGCGATCACGTTCGACGCCGGCGCTGCCGGTGCGGGCGCAACGACGCTCGCCGTGCAGATCACGCTCAGCGGCTGCACCGCGAACGGCACCCACGCCGTCAACATCAACGGCCCGGGACCGTCGCAGGCCGACGTCTCGATCACCAAGACCGCACCGGCGTCCGTCACCGCGGGCGCGACCCTGGTCTACACGATCTCCGTCCACAACGCCGGTCCGTCGAATTCGCCGTACATCACCGTCACCGATCCGCTCCCCGCCGGCACGTCGCTGGTGTCGCTCAACGGCGGCACGTTGTCGTGCGCGCTCATCGGCGGCAGCGTCGTCTGCAGCGGGCCGCTGGCCTCGGGCGCGACGCGCAACATCAGCATCACCGTGAACGCGCCGTCGCAGGCGGGAGCGATCACGAATACCGCCAGCGTCGATGCCGGTATCGACGATCCGATCGCGGGCAACAACAGCGCGTCCGCGACGACCGCGATCGAGTCCGCGCAGCCGAACTGCTCGAACGTTCCGCCGTCGCTGCTCTCCCCCGCTTCCGGCGCGACCGTCGATTCGCCGGCGGCGTTCAGCTGGACGTCCGTCGGCGGTGCGCTCGAATACGAGCTCTGGATCGTCACGGCGAACGGCACGCATCTCGTCGGCGCGACGGCTTCCACCTCCATCACCGTTCCGCTCGCACCGGGCACGATCGAGTGGTTCGTCGTCGCGCGCCTCACCGCCGGCTGCTCGCCGCTCACCTCCAGCCAGCGCACCGTCACCATTCGTCTGGCGAGCGGCTGTGCCACGCTCGGCGCACCTCAGCTCACCGCCCCGTCCGCAAACGGAACCGTCACGTCACCGGTCACCTTCGCATGGACTCCGGTCCCGCAGGCCATCGGCTATCGCGTCTGGATCGAAGCCAACGGCACGGCGCCGCAGGACCTCGGCACCACCGACGGCGCGATCACGCTGACCGCGGACGTCCCGCCGGGCGCGATCTCCGCGTTTGTGACCGCGCTTTTCAGCGGCTGCCCCGACACCGCCTCGCCGAAGGTGTCGTTCAACGTGCCGCGTCCCGATCCGTGCGCGAACCGCACTGCCGCGACGCTGCTCGCGCCTGCGAACAATTCCGTCGTCAATACATCGCTGCTCGATTTCACGTGGACGGATGCGAATGCCGACGGCTATCGCCTCTGGATCTCCCTCGACGGCGCGCCCGCCGAAGTGGCCGGCACCACCATCGAAACCTCGATGCAGACCACCATCGGCAGCGGCGCGGTCGAGTGGTGGGTGGAGAATCTGTACGACGGCTGCGGCTCGATCGATTCGCAGCACGCGCACTTCACCATTCCGCCGCGCCAGGGCTGCCCGATCACCCCGCCGGAGCGCATCGCGCCTGCCGACGGCAACGTCCCCAACGCGAGCGTGGTGTTCCAGTGGACCAGCGTCGCCAACGCCGTGAGCTACGAGCTCTGGCTGTCCATCGGCAACGGCACGCCGACGCTGATCGGGACGACGCAGCAGACGTCGCTGCGGCGTGCGGTTCCCCGAGGAGTGCTGCAGTGGTTCGTCCGCGCCATCATCGATCGCTGCCCGTCGGTCGATTCGACGACAGGCGTCATTGTCTTCAACCCGCCGCCGGCATGCCTCGATCACCAGCCGCCGCATGCGATCGCGCCGCTGCCGAACGCGAGCCTCACCTCGCCGGTCGACTTCGAGTGGTCGCCGCGCTCCGGCGCGACGTCGTACGAGCTCTTCATCATTCGTGGCAACGATGAGCCGCAACTCATCGCCACTACGCCGAACCCCTTCGCCAACGGCGTCGCGCTCCAGACCGGCAAGCTGCGTTGGTTCGTGCGCGCGAATGCAGGCGACTGCGGACCGCTGCAATCGGCCGAGCGTCCGCTCGAAATCGTTGCAGAGCCGCTGGGCTGCGCCGAGCTCGTGGCGCCGCGCATCACCGTGCCCGGCCAGATCTCCAGCGGCATTCCGTTCGACGTGCAGTGGGATGCCATCCCGGGCGCGACCGCGTATCAGCTCCAGACCGCGTCCGATGCCGGATTCAGCGACGCGCAGCTCATCACCACGCAGGAAACGCAGCAGACCTTCACGCGCACGAACGGCGGCAGCACGCCGCTCGCGCTGTACGCTCGCGTGCGCGCGCTCGACACCGGCTGCCAGCCGCCGGCCATCACTCCGTACGGTCCCACCGCGGCGGTCTTCATCCTCCCCACGGCCGGCGTCGAAGCCGCGGCGCCGGTGAATGGCGGCACGGTGCTGCACAGCATCTTCCTCGAGCCGGCGCTCGCCGGTCAGTCATTCATCGTCAACATCAAGGAGCCGTGGCTCAGCGTCCAGCCGTCGTCCGGAGTGGTCGGCGCCGCGGGCACGACGTTGACCGTTTCGGCCGATACGAACGACCTCCCGCTCGGCACGAGCCTCGGATCGGTGCAGATCCAGCTCACCTCCAACGCGCGCGGCGGCGTCAGCACGAACGCCACCACGTTCAAGCTGCCGACCATGACCGTCAGCAAGGTCACGCCGGTCACGCCGGCCGCGAAGTCGACGCCGCCGCCGGATGCGCTGATCATCCCCGCCGTCGCCCACGCCGGCGGCATCAACTCGCTGTTCCAGTCGGATGTGCGCGTGACCAACAGTTCCCCGCAGCTCCTGCAATACCAGGCCACGTTCACGCCCACCGGCAGCCAGGGACTGGCCAACGGACGCCAGACCACGTTCTCGATCGATCCCGGCCGCACCATCGCGCTCGATGACGTCCTCCGCGGCTGGTTCGGTACCGGCGGCGACAACGTGACCGGCACGCTGGAGATCCGCCCGCTCACGCAGACCGAGACCTCGACGTCGAACCTGCCGCTCTCCGGCCTCGCCGACCTGGTCACGTTCGCCTCGTCGCGCACGTTCAACGTGACGTCGAACGGCACGTTCGGGCAGTACATCCCTGCCATTCCGTTCGCGAACTTCATCGGCGGCTCGACCGGCGTTGCGCCAGCTTCCGTCCTCTCGCTCCAGCAGATCGCGCAATCCGATCGCTACCGCACGAACCTCGGCATCGTGGAAGGCGCCGGCAACGCCGCGTCGCTGCTCGTCAAGGT
>CAMPKJ010000008.1 GCA_946887105.1 uncultured Acidobacteriota bacterium
CGCGCTGGCGTTGCTGTTCGCGTTTCCCTTGCGGCCGCTGATCATCGGCGCGGCGGAGGCGCTGCTTTTGCCGATCCCGGACACCGCCGGAGGTGCGGCGGCGTTGGGTGCGGTTGGCATTTCGCTGGCGTCGGGGCTCGCGGCGTGGGTCGAGTTCCTGCTGCTGCGGTATCGCATGCAACAACGCGTCGGCACAGGCGACTCCAAGCTCGGTTTCATGCTCCGGCTGTGGATTGCCGCCGTCATCGCCGGCGTCACGTCGCTCGCCATGGATGTTTACTTCGCGCGCGGCTTCGCCGCGAACCTACCGCTACCGCGGATCAGCGAAGCGATCCTCGTGTGTGGCGTGTTCGGCGTCGTCTACTTTGCGATCGCGGCGATGCTCGGGGTCGGCGAGGTGCGCGCGTTCATGGGACGGTTCGTGAAGAGATAGGGGTGTTCTGCCTATACTGCGCGCATGATCTGCCCCACGTGCAACAGCGAGTATCGCGAGGGCTTCACGCGCTGCAGCGACTGCGATGTCGATCTCGTCGAGGCGATCGCGGGCGAACCGGACGTCGAGCTCGTGCGCGTCTACAGCGGTTCCAATCCGGCCATCGTGCCGCTCATCGAGTCGCTGCTCGATGATGCGGAGATCGCGTTCATGAAGAAGTTCGACGGCGTGCAGGATTTCTTCGCGGCCGGGCGGCTCCTGGGCATGAATCAGATCGTCGGCCCTGTCGAGTTCTGGGTGCGCGCCGACGATGCGGAACAGGCGCGCGCGTTGCTCGCGGACCTCGAGGACGAGAGCGGCCGGGCCGGCTTCTTGCTACCATCCGCGCCGTGACGGAAATCCCGGTCCGGCAACCGGTGGGCATGACCGGTGCGCGCGTCGCGGACATCGACGTGAATCCCGCCGAGGCGCTGCTCGAGGTGAAAAACCTCCGCACCTCGTTTGGCTCCGTGCACGCGGTCGACAACGTTTCGTTCAACGTGCGCCGCGGCGAAGCGGTGGCGCTGGTGGGCGAGTCGGGATGCGGCAAGAGCGTCACCGCCATGTCCATCATGCGCCTCGTGGCACCGCCCGGAAAGATCACCGCGGGCGAGGTGCGCTTCAAGGGCCGCAATCTGGCCGGCCTCTCCGAACGGGAAATGCGCGAAGTGCGCGGCAACGACATCGCCATGGTCTTCCAGGAACCGATGACGTCGCTCAATCCGGTGT
Organism: uncultured Acidobacteriota bacterium; assembly: GCA_946887105.1. The sequence goes on from CAMPKJ010000008.1 coordinate 1,202, forward strand.
TCAAGATCGGCGCGCAGGTGGCCGAGGCCATCCGCATCCATCGCAAGGCCAACAAGAAAGAAGCGTGGAAGCAGGCCGCGGAGATGCTCGAGCTGGTCTCGATCGCCGATCCGCACAAACGCCTGCACGACTATCCGCACCAGCTCTCCGGCGGCATGCGCCAGCGCGTGATGATCGCCATCGCGCTCTCGTGCGATCCGGAGCTGCTCATCGCCGACGAGCCGACCACCGCGCTCGACGTCACCATCCAGGCGCAGATCATGGAGCTGCTCGCGTCGCTGCAGAAAAAGCTCGGCCTGGCGGTGCTGCTGATCACGCACGATCTCGGCGTGGTGGCCGAGTTCTGCGAGCGCGTGATCGTGATGTACACCGGCCGCGTCGTCGAAGACGCTCCGGTCCGCCAGCTGTTCGCGAGTCCCGCGCATCCGTACACGCGCGGTCTGCTCAAGTCGCTGCCCGGCGCCGCGCTCGTCGCGGGCACGCCGGTCAACCGGCTGCCGACCATCAGCGGCATGGTCCCGCCGATCACCGCGCTGCCGCAGGGCTGCAAGTTCAATCCGCGCTGCCCCGACGTGATGGACATCTGTCTCGGCAACGAGCCGGCGCTGATGCCGGTCGCGCCCGGCCAGAGCGCGCGCTGCTACCTGCACGGAGATGAAGCCGATCCGGAGCGGCTCGAACAGCGATGAGCGACAAGCCCTTCATCCCCGGCGATGACAAGCCCGCGCCCGCGATCACCGGCGGCATGCCGCTACCGGCCGATCAGACCGCGCGGCAGATCGATCGCGATGCGAAGCCGATGCACGACCGCGACGAACGATCGGCGCCGCAGCAGACGCCGAAGCTCCCGATGGGCGCGGGCGATCCGCTGCTGGTCGTGCGCGATCTGCGCAAGTATTTTCCGGTCAAGCGCGGCGTGCTCGCGCGCGTCGTCGCAAACGTGAAAGCGGTCGACGGCATCAGTTTCGGCGTGGCGAAAGGGGAGACCCTCGGCCTGGTCGGCGAGTCGGGCTCCGGCAAGACCACCGTCGGCCGCTGCATCCTGCGGTTGATCGAGCCGACCTCGGGCGGCGTGACGTTCGAGAACACCGACGTGCTCTCGCTCGACAGCGGCGACATGCGACGGATGCGGCGGCACATGCAGATCGTGTTTCAGGATCCGTACGCGTCGCTCAATCCGCGCATGACCGTCGGCACGATCGTCTCCGAGCCGCTGATCATCCACGGCGGCATGAACGCATCGCAGCGCGCGGACCGCGTCGCGGAGCTCCTCCAGAAAGTGGGACTGAGTCCCGATTACCGCAAGCGCTATCCGCACGAGTTCTCCGGCGGACAGCGGCAGCGCATCGGCGTGGCGCGCGCGCTGGCCACCAATCCGAAGTTCCTCGTCCTCGACGAGCCGGTGTCGGCGCTCGACGTCTCGGTGCAGGCGCAGGTGGTCAATCTGCTGCAGGACCTGCAGGACGAGCTCGGGCTGACGTATCTCTTCATCGCGCACGATCTCTCCGTGGTCGAGCACATCTCGACGCGCGTCGCGGTGATGTACCTCGGCAAGGTGATGGAGCTGGCCGATCGCCGTTCGCTCTACGACGATCCGCTGCATCCGTACACGAAGGCGTTGCTCTCCGCGGTGCCGGTGCCCGATCCGACGGTGGCGAAGACGCGCATCCTGCTCTCCGGCGACATCCCCACGCCGCTCAATCCGCCGAGCGGCTGCGTGTTCCACACGCGCTGTCCGATCGCGCAGTTCCCGGTCTGCAAGACCGACGTTCCGGCGCTCATGGAGCACAAGCCGGGACAGTTCGCCGCGTGTCATTTCGCGGGTGCGCCGCTGCCGGACGCGACGGATCCGGAGGGACTGCATGCGCGTACGCCTCCTGCAGCCAACTGACGTCCCGCGCTGGATGGCCATGCGCGCGGAGCTCTGGCCCGGCGAGGAACAGTCCGAGGATCCGGGGCTGACGGTGTTCGTGGCGGAGGAAGGGGAGGCGCTGATCGGATTCCTCGAGCTCTCACTGCGCTCGTATGCGGAGGGTTGCGAGAGCTCGCCGGTGCCGTACGTCGAAGGATGGTTCGTGGCGGAGGATTGGCGCCGGCGCGGTGTCGGCGGCGCGCTGATGCAGGCAGCGGAAGAATGGAGCCGCGAGCACGGGTTCACGGAGATCGGGTCGGATACGAACGAGACCAATCGGCTCAGCCGCGACGCGCATGCGGCACTGGGATTCGAGGAAGTCGAGACGCTGACCGTCTTCCGGAAATCACTTCGTGCTCGGCCACCTCTTCCAGACTGATCCCGACATCCGCCTCGCCGATAGCGAGATCTACTTCGATCCGGCCGAGCCGCGGAAGATCGGGATCATCTCGCACGGACACGCGGATCACATCGGACGTCACGAGCATTTCATCGCCACCGCGCCGACCGCCGCGTTTCTGCGCACGCGCAACGGCCACGACCTGCGCGGTACCGAGCTGGCGTACCGGCAGCCGCATCGCATCGACGATCGCTGGACGGTCGAGCTCTTTCCGGCCGGACACGTGCTCGGCTCCGCGATGATCCGCGTCGCCGGTCCGCCCGGATCGCTCGCATACACGGGCGACTTTCGACTGGCGCCGTCCTACACGGCCGAAGCGGCGGAAGTGCCCGAGGCGGACGCGGTGATCATGGAGTCGACGTACGGCAGCGGCCCGGAGTGGGTGTTTCCTTCACGCGAGGAACTGCGCGAACGGCTGGTCGCGCTGGTGCGTCAGATTCTCAGGCGCGATCGCACGCCGGTGCTGCTCGCGTATTCGCTCGGCAAGGCGCAGGAGACCGCGTTCATGCTTCGCGATCGGAACGTCCCGCTGGTCATGCATCCGGTGGTCGCGCAGATTTCCGGCATCTACGAAGCAAACGGCGTGGCGCTTGGAACGTATGAGGTATGGGGGAGACAGTCATCGCTCTTCGGCCATCGCTCGACGCTCGACCTTCGCGGCAAGGCGGTCCTGGTGCCGCCGCACATGATGCGGGACATCCGCCGCATCCGGCACGCGGAGACGATCGCGCTCACCGGATGGGCGCTGCACGGGACCCGCGACGCGGATCACGGACTCCCGCTCTCCGATCACGCGGACTTCAGCGAGTTGGTGACGCTGGCCGAGCACTCGCGCGCAGGCATCGTCTACGTCACGCATGGCTCGCGGCGCTTCGCCGAAGAGCTCCGCCGCCGCGGCATCCGCGCCGAGCATCTGCGCCGGAAACCGCAGATGCGGCTGTTTTGAAACGCGGTCCCTCGGAACGCCTCGGAGTTCCTCGGTTCCTCGGCGTGCGCCCCTCGGAGGAACCGAGGAACCGAGGAACTCCCGAGGAACTCTCTCCCCGCATAGAATGCGGGGCCGCGGCGAAACCATCGCCTCATCCTTACGTACAAGAGCCGTGTTTGGAGGACTTGCATGACCGCTGTTCGACGGTTGATCACCATCATCGTGTTGTCGCTCGTGGCGACGACACTCCTCGCGCAGGACACCCCGGCCGCCACCACGCGTGCGACCGAGCCGGTGACCGCCGAGACGGACCAGGATGTCAATGACCCGCGAGCGCTGCGGCTCTCGCTCGACGAAGCCATTCGCACGTCGATGCAGCGGAACCTCGGCGTTCAGCTGCAGGCGTTCGAATATCAGGAAGCCGGACATAGCCTGCGCGGGTCGTATGGCATTTACGATGCGCTTGCGGAAGCGCTGCTTCAGGAGTCGAGCGAAGAGCGCGCCGTCAGCTCGACCATCGAGGCGGCGGCCGGCCGCACCGTCACTCTGAACGTGGGCGTCAACCAGAACCTGCCCACCGGCGGCGGCTACTCGCTGGGCTTCAACAACTCCCGCACCACATCGTCCGGCGGAGTCAGCACGGTCAGCCCGCGTTACTCGCCGAACCTCAGCTTCTCCTTCAATCAGCCGCTGCTCCGCGACTTCGGCATCGACGTCAACCGCCGCGGCATCAGCATCGCCCGCAACACCCTGGGCATCAATCACGAGACCTTCCGCACCGTGCTGATGGACACCGCGGTCAACGTCGAGATCGCGTATCTCGATCTCGCGTACGCGCGCCGCGCCGTGGACGTGGTCAAGGACTCGCTCTTCCTCGCGCGCGATCAGGCCCGCATCACCCAGATCCGCATCGACGTCGGCGCCGCTGCGCCGCTGGAGATCCTCGAGCCGCGCGTCACCATCGCCACCAGCGAAGAGCAGCTCATCATCGCCACGGCGAACGTGCGCACCGCGGAAGACCGCCTGCGCCAGTTGCTGAACCTCGATCCCGCGGAATGGGACCGTCCGATCATCCCGACGGACCCGGTCGATTACGAGCCGGTGCAGATCAACGTCGAAGACGCGGTGCGCCGCGCGCTCGAGCTGCGGCCGGAACTGCGCCAGGACACGCTGGCGACGGAGACGCGCCGCATCAACTATCTCTACTCGCGCAACCAGACCCTCCCTTCGCTCGACTTCGACCTCCGCTACGGACTGACCGGTCTGGCCGGCAACGCCGAAGAGATCGATCCGGAAACGGGGCAGGGGACCAACCGCATCGAGCGCATCCCGTACGGCCGCGGTCTGCGCAACATCGCCGAGTTCGATTTCCCCGACTGGACCATCGGCTTCAACGTCGGCGTGCCGATCACGAACATCGGAGCGCGTGCCGAGGCCAAGCGGGCCGAGCTCGACTACCGGCAGTCGCAGTTGAACCAGGCGCAGACGCGGCAGACCATCATGGTCGACGTCCGCGGCGCCGCGCGCAACGTCGACACGGCCGCACGCTCCATCGTGGCCACGCGCGCCGCGCGTGAAGCGGCCGAGCGCAACGTCGAAGCGGAACGCCGCCGCTACGAAAACGGCATGACCACGAACTTCCAGGTGCTGCGCGTGCAGCAGGATCTCTCGGACGCGCGCATCCGCGAGCTGCAGGCACTGATCAATTTCAACGAAGCCGTGGCCCGTTACCACCGTGCCGTCGGCGACTCGCTCGAAGTGCGCGGCATCTCCGTCACCGTCCCTGAACTGCCCGAAGAACCTCGTACCTTCAGCTCGCTCGACCGGTACACTTGGCTGAATTACGGAAGCCGAGTGAATCTGGAGGACGAGCAGAAATGACCACCGACGTAGCGGAAGCTCCGCCCGAGAAAAAGCAAAACGTTTTCGAGCGCATCGCGGGGGTGTTGTTTGCCCCCGCGGAGACGTTTCAGAACATCGTCCGCCGGCCGGACATCGCCGGTCCGCTGCTGGTCATCGTGATCATCGGCTACATCTCCACGGCCGTGATCGTGCCGCGGTTCGATTTCGAGTCGATGATGGCGCAGCAGTCCGAGCAGATGAGCAAGCGCGGCCAGAACATGAGCGAGGAACAGCTCGCGCAGGTGGAGCGCATCACCAAAGCGGGCGCGAAGGTGTTCAGCTGGGTCCTGCCGGTGCTGATGGTGGCCTGGTACGCGATCATGGCCGGCGCGCTGCTCCTGGCGTTCCGGCTGATGGGCGGCGAGGGGAACTTCAAGCAGGCCTTCTCGGTGACGCTCTATGCGTGGATGCCGATGGTGCTGCTGACCATCCTCAGCGCCATCATCGTGCTCGCGCGCGGGACGTTCGACCCGGTCACGGCGGCGACGCTCGTGAAATCGAACCCGGCCTTCCTGGTGGACATGAAGGAACAGCCGATTCTCTTCTCGCTTCTCTCTTCGTTCGACGTCTTCACCATCTGGACCGTTGCGCTGCTGATCGTCGGCTTCGCGGCCATGGCCAGGACCACCAGAGCGAAGGCGGCGGCGATCGTGATCTCGCTTTGGATCGTGCTGATCGTGGTGAAGCTCGGCTTCGCGGCGATGAACGCATCGAGAATGCAGTAGCCCAGGACAATCAATGAGCGCACTCCCAATGCAACAGACCGCCCGCCTCATCGAGATGCACGAGCTCACGCGCGTGTACGACCTCGGACCGCAGAAAATCTTCGCGCTGAACGGCGTGAACCTGGTCATCGATCCGGGCGAATACGTGGCCATCATGGGTCCGTCGGGCTCCGGCAAATCGACGCTGATGAACATCATCGGCTGCCTCGACACGCCGTCGTCCGGCTCGTACCTGCTCGACGGCGTGGCGGTGGAAACGCTGAACGACGACGAGCTGGCGGCGATCCGCAACAAGAAGATCGGCTTCGTCTTCCAGACCTTCAACCTGCTCGCGCGCACCACCGCGCTGCAGAACGTCGAGCTGCCGCTCGTGTACGCGAAGATCTCGCGCGCCGAGCGCCGGCAACTCGCGGAGGAGGCGCTGATCGCGGTCGGATTGCAGGACCGCATGAGCCATCAGCCGAACGAACTGTCGGGCGGCCAGAGACAGCGCGTGGCCATCGCGCGCGCGCTGGTCAACAAGCCGTCGCTGCTGCTCGCCGACGAGCCGACCGGAAACCTCGACTCGCACACCGGCCGCGAGATCCTCGATCTCTTCCACGAGCTGCACGCGAGCGGCAACTCCATCATCATGGTCACGCACGAGGACGACGTCGCGCAGGAAGCAAAGCGCGTCATTCACATCAAAGACGGCAAAGTACGGGACTGATGCGCAACCTGGCCCTGGCGGTGATCGCGTGTTCGCTTCTGGCGTGCGCGACCCGCCAGCCCTGCAATCCCGGACTGGCACTCGTCAACGCCACGCTGTACGCGCAGACGGCGGCGGAGTATCAGGCAGCGGCGCGGCAGACGTACGCCAATGCGCGCCTGGCCCTCGACGCGGCGCTCGCCGAGCCGTCCCCGCGGCCGCCGGCCATCATTCTCGATCTCGACGAGACCGTGCTGGACAACTCGCGTTACGCCGTGCAGTCGATCCGGCGCGGCGAGACGTTCCAGTTCGACGAGCAGTGGACGGCGTGGGTGTCGCAATCCGCCGCGTCCGCGATGCCGGGAGCGGCGGAGTTTCTCGCGTACGCCGTCAGCCGCGGCGTGACGCCGTTCTACATCACCAACCGCACCGCGGACATGGAAGCGGCAACGCAACGCAATCTCTCGCGGCTCGGGATTCCGGCCAGCACGGACACGCTCCTGCTGCGCGGCGAGCGTCCGGAGTGGAACACGACCGACAAGACGCCGCGCCGCGCGTACGTCGCCTCGAGCCATCGCGTGCTGCTGTTGCTCGGCGACGACCTGAACGACTTCATCGCCGCGAGCGGCAAGTCCGTCGCGGAACGCGATGCAGTCATCGAACAGACGGCCGCGAACTGGGGCACGCGCTGGTTCATCGTCCCGAACGCGATCTATGACTCGTGGGAAAGCGCCGTGACCGGCAGCAGCGGCACGCCCTGCGAGCAATTGCAGAAGAAGCTCGACTTTCTGCAACCGTAGCGCTGGCCCGTCCGGGCTGGAACAATCCCCCTTTGCATTTGCATTGAGCTCAATGGATGTTGCGTTCTCTGCGCCAGGTGGCCGCGCACCTGCAGGTGCTGGCTGGACGGTTCCTGCTCGGCACGCTGGTGCTCATCGGCGCGCTGTGCGGCGTGATCGCGGTCCTCTTCCACCGCTATGTCGAATTCGCGCAGGACCTGCTCATCGGGCGCGCGCTCGACCTGCCGGAACCGTGGCGCACGCTTCTGGTCATCATCACTCCCGCGGTGACGTTCGCCCTGCTCGCGTATCTCATCGGCCGCTTCGCTCCGCGCGCGGTCGGCGCCAACCTGGCGCGCGTGCGCCGGGCGTACAACGAAGACCCGCGCCTCCTCGGCGCACGCACGATCGGAGCGACGTTCGCCGCGACGCCGCTGTCGCTCGGCGCCGGCGCGCCTCTCGGCCCGGAAGGTCCGATCGTGGTCATCGCCAGCGGCGTCTCGGTCGGCGCCGCGCGCCTGCTGCGCCTGCCGCAGAAAGTCGTGCGGGCCATGATTCCGATCGGAACCGCGGCCGGCATCTCCGCGATCTTCAACACGCCCATCACAGGAGTCGTCTTCGCGCTCGAGGAAGTGATCGGAACGTCGCAGCGCGGGATTCTCGGCGGCGTGCTGGTGGGATCGGTGGCCGCGGCCGTCGTGGAGCGCATGTTGTTCGGCGGCAGGCCGCTGCTCGCGGCGCCGTTCTCGACCTGGACCGATCCCCGCGAGATGCTCGGCTTCGCGCTCCTCGGCTCGATCGCGGGCATCACCTCGGGGTTGGCGATCACGCTCGCGCACCGGCTCAAGCAGCGCTGGTCGGCGTCGGTGCCGTCGCTGGTCCGGCGCGCCGGGCTGGCCGGTCTGCTCATTGGCGTAGCCGGCATTCTCGCGCCGGAGATTCTCGGCGTCGGCTATGACTCGGTCTCGTACTGGCTGCACGGCGGCGGGAACGCATACGGCTCCGCCACCGCGTTCGCGCTGAAGCTGCTGGCGTTCACCATCGCCATCAGCGCGGGCGTGATCGGAGGCACCTTCGCGCCGTCGCTGTTCATCGGCGCCGCTCTTGGCGCGGGCATCGGCCATGGAGCGCACGAGCTCTTTCCGGCCATGAACATCGACCCGAAGGCGTACGCGATCGTCGGCATGGGCGCGTTCTTCGCCGGCCTCTTGCGCAGTCCGATCGCGGCCGTGCTGATCGTGGTCGAACTGACGCGCGGATACGAGTTGATCCTGCCGCTGATGCTGGCGGTCTCGCTGGCGGTGGCGACGTCGCGACGCATGTCGCGCCTGAGCATCGTCGAGCAGCAGATGATCGATGAAGGCGCCGTCGAAGAGCATCAGGCCGAGGAGCCGCTGGCGCGCATCACGGTGGCGGAGGCGATGACGCGCGACGTCGTGGCGATCGAACGCGAGGCCACACTCGCCGCCGCCGCGACGCGGCTGACCTCCAGCAGGTTCGCGTTCTATCCGGTCATCGCGGAGGGCGGCAGGCTGGCCGGCATCGTCTCGCGGGCCACGATCGAGAATGCCGCGCGCGACGGCCGGCTGGACGAGCCGGTGTGGAGCGTGCTCGAGGAGGCGCGCCTCGTCGCCGCGGCCGGCGATCGCGTGGTCGACGTGCTCCAGCAGATGCAGGTTCGCGGCGTCGATCGTTGCCCGGTGGTGGAAACACACGCATCGCAACGGCTGGTCGGATTCCTCAGTCCCTCGGACATTCTGCGCGTCCGCCTGCGCCAGACGCCGCACCAGCAGGAGGAAGCGTTCGAGCTCTTCGAATGATGCGCCGCCGTGCTCCGGTCGCCGTCGTCCTGGCAATCGCCCTGATTGCCGGTTGCCGTCGTGCGGATGAGCGAGCGGTCACGATCGTGACCACGCCCGACCTGGCCGGAATCGGATTCGTCGAATCGCTGGCGCGCACATTCGCCGCGTCGAGCAACGTGCCCACGCACGTGCTCGTGACCGAAGAGAGACTGATTCCGGGACTCGTACGCGAGGGTGTGGCGGACGTCGTGATCACGCGCTCGCAGGAACTGCCGCGAGAGGTCGGGCGGGTGTCGCGGATCCGCCTCCAGCAGACCATCGCGTACAACGACTACGTGCTGGTCGGTCCCGCGAGCGATCGCGCCCGCGCGAAGGAAGCGGGAACGGCGCCCGAGGCGCTGCGGCGCATCGCCCGCCGCGACCGCGCCTTCTGCTCTCCCGCGGACGTGCCGCACCTGCGCCATCGCGAGGCGCTGTTGTGGAGCCAGTCCGGCGCGAAACCGGCCGACGACCGGCGCTACCGCGTTTGCCGCGGCAGCGCCGTCGTGGTTCTGCGGGAGGCGTCACGCCGCGCCGCGTACACGCTCACCGATCGCGCCACCTTCGAGAGCGTGCGGCGCGAGATCGAGCTCGTGCCCATCGTTCAACGCACGCCGTTGCTGCACGATCACGTGGCGATCATCCTCCCGCACCCGAAACGCCGCCACCGCAACGCCGAATGGTTCGTGCAATGGGTGATGTCGGTCCGCGGACGCGACACCATCGAACGCTTTCGGGATGCGGACGGACGGCGTTTCTTCGTGACCGAGCTTCAGCTCTGAGGCGTGGCCGGCGCCGCGTTGGCGATGCGGAACGACTCGAACATCTGTCCCACCGCCGGCGCCTGGCGCTGCTCGTCCGAGCGGCCGACGTACAGGAGCTGGTAGAAGCGGTCGTCCATCACCGTGAAGCGGGCCCGGAACCATGCCCCGTTGCTGCGGAAGAGCAGGCGGCTCGAATCCGGCTCGCCGGCGCGCGGCTCTTCGCTCTCCAATGTCGCGCCGAGGCTCTTGAGGAGCGATTCGCGCGTGCTGGCGATCATCTTCTGAGGATCGAGGATCTTCCCCGGCATCCGGCTCATCGTCACGATCACCGCTTCACCGGTCGGAGCCTTGGAGATCCAGTTCGTCGTCTCGATGTCTCCCTCGGGCGACTTCGCGGTCTGCACCTGCTTCGTGAACGCCGCGTAGCCCGCCGGAACGGTCAGGTTGAAGATGTCGTTCGGAATGCCGGCGTCATCGGCGTGCACTGCCGTGCCCGCGGTCAGCATCAGGACCGTTGCAATCAGTACTGCCATCGTCTGTTTTCTCATCGTTTCAGGCAACCTCCGGTCCGTGGTGAACGAGGCGGAGCGGCCATCTGTTCCGATGCATTGAACTCAATGCGATGCGGCGTCAGCCTTTCGGCGGCCGGCGAGGGCGGCGGGCGGGCGCGGGCTCCGCGTCGTCCTGGAACAGCATCGGCGTACGGCCGTCGTCCGGCACCATGCCGGCCATCAGCCGGTCCAGCAACGCCATGAGCTGCGCGCGGTCGCCGGACGGCATGGCTTGCACGCTGGCCATGATCCGCTCTTGCGCGGCCGGCGGCGAGCGCTTCACCAGCGCGCGTCCCTTCGGCGTCAACGACAGGCGGACCTGCCGCCGGTCTTCTTCGCTGACGTCTCGGCGCACGTATCCCTCGGTCACGAGCTTGCCGACGGCGAGCGAGACCGAGCTCTGATCGGTGGCGGTGCGGTCGGCCAGCTCGTTCATCGAGAGCTCCTGGTCGTGCTGGAGCACGTGCAGGATGAACATCTGCGCGGCGCCGAGGCCGAAGCGCGACTGCGCCTGCCGGTCGAATGCGCGCAATGCACGGACGAGTTGCCGTACGCGATTGAGAATCGCCTTTGCGTCGTCCGTGGCGGCGCGGTTGCGGCGTGCCGAGGCCATCGCTGCATTTTTGCACAGCGGACGAAACGCAGCAGTGTCAGTCGCGGCGGAAGCGGAACGCCTCCGCGAATGCTTCGACCGACGTATTGCCGGACGCATGCACCGCCTCGAGCACCGCCAGCCGCTGTTGCTCGTATGCCGACGCGAGGGCGTCCACCGCTTCACGCCCTGCCTCGCTGCGCGGCGCATAACGAAAGGCCACCGTTTCCCGTGCCTGGACGATCAGTCCGTGCCGTCGCAGCGAATGCAACGCCGCCGCGATCCGCTCCTCGGGTGCAGCGAGCGTGGAAGCGGCGGCAGCGACCGTCCAGTACGTGTCCGCCGAACGGTGCAGCAGGAGCAGCAGTTCCAGTGCAGCCATCGAGTGAATGGAACCGGCGATCAGCGTGCGAACGGAGGGGAGCAACGCCATGAACTGTGCACCGTTTAATTGAGTTCAATCGAATTGTCCAGACGAGGTTTCGGTCCAGTCCGGCAATCGAAACGCTTGCGGGCGACTGGCATTACGATGCAGCGCGTGCGCGTGCTGCCCGCCGTCCTGGTCCTCGGCTATTTCATCCTGCTGCTGTCCAATCGGTGCGATTTCGCGGCTGGACCCGATTCGTCCGGATATCTCAACCAGGCGCGGCTGCTCCTCGATGGGAAGATCTCGACGACCGTCGGCATCCTGGCGGAGGCGGGTCTCGATCCGTCACTGGTGTACCTGTTCACGCCGTACGGCTTCACGCGTGCGACGACGGCAGGTGCAATGGTGCCGACTTATCCCATCGGCACTTCGCTGCACCTCGCGGCGCCCGCCATCGGCGGATGGGGTCAGGCCCCCTTCGTAGTCGTGCCGGTCTTCGCGATCGGATGTCTGTTCCTGACCGCGTTCGTCGCGCAACGGCTCGGGGTCAGCCGCGGCTGGGCCATCGTCGCCGCCGCATTCCTCGCGGGATTTCCGGTCTTCATCGCGCAGGCGGTGCAGCCGGTCAGCGACGTGCTGGCCACGTTCTGGGCGCTGGCGGCGATCGCCTGCGCCTTGCGCGCGGACGAACACCGGCGATGGGCGGCGCTGTGCGGAGTGGCCTTCGCGATCGGTGTGGCCGTGCGGCCGACGAACATCCTGCTCGTCGTTCCGCTGCTCGTGGCCATGCGATTGCGCTGGCCGCGCGTCGCCATTGCCGCTGTGGCGGTCGCGCCGTTCGCACTGGCGCTGGCGTGGCATCACCACGCGCTGTACGGCAGTCCATGGATGACGGGCTACGGCGGCGTTGGCGGCATTCTGTCGTTTTCCGCGTTACCGCCTTGTCTCTCGCGGCAGACGGCCTGGCTGCTGACGATGGCCACACCGCTGGTCGCCGGCGGACTGTTCGTCGCGTTCCAGAGATCGATGGACGCGTGGAAGCGCGCGCTGCTCGTTTCGTGGTTCGCGGTCTTCTTTGTGTTCTACGCGTACTACAGCTTCTGCCCCGATCACTCGTCGACGCGCTTTCTGCTTCCCGCGATGCCGGCGTTGCTGATCGGATTCGTGTTCATCCTGTCGCGCATTCCACGCGCGGCGGCAGTGGCCATCGTCCTGATCGTGCTCGCGCGTGAAGTGCAGCAGGTGGGGCGGCTGCACGTGTTGCATCTCGATGAATGGGAGTCGATCTATCCGCGCACGGTGGAATGGGTCGATCGCGAAGTGCCGCGCAATGCCATCGTGATGTCGGCCATCACCAGCGGCGCGTTCCATTTCCACTCCGATCGCGATGTCGTGCGCTGGGATCAGCTCACGCCCGAAACATTCGCGTTGCTCCGCGCGAATCCCATCCTGGCAGGACGTCCGTGGTACGGGGTGGTCTCCGCGGTGGAAGGCGGGCGCGATGCGTTGCGCGCGCGGGTGCCGGGGGAGTGGCGCGAAGCGGGAAAGATCCGCGACGTCACGGTGTGGCGGCTCGAGTGAAACCGCCACACCATCATGCAAGTCGTCAGTCGCGGAATGCGGCCCAGGCGGCCTGCATGCGCTCGACCTGGCCGGGGCTGAACTCGTACATGCACGAGTCCTGCGTGTAGTCCATGAAGTTCGTGATCGGATCGAGTCCCGGATGTCCGGCGCCGGGGCAGCTGTCGCGGCCGACCGGGCAGTTGAACGCCGGCGACTGTTCGGACGGCGTGTCGGAAACGTAATCGCCGTTCTTGCCGCAGTAGCCGTCGAATGTGTGGTACAGCGCCAGCCAGTGCCCGACTTCGTGGGTGCCGGTATCGCCTTCGCTGTAGATCGCGAACGGACCGCCCGGCAGCGAGCGCCAGTCGACGACGACGCCGTCGAGATCCGCCTGGGAGCTATTGAGGATGGACGGGAAGTAGGCCCAGCCGAGCCACGGGCTCGCGTCGACGAGATAAAGGTTGAGCGTTCCCGGTCCGCCGCGGCGTAGAGCGGTCTTGGCGGCCAGCTCGACGTCCGTACTGGCGGTGCCGAGGGCGAACCATTCGGCGTTCGTGGTGCGGGTCACGCCGGCCAGGTCGAACGCGAAGCCGCTGTTCGCGCCGCCGGTGCGGCCGTTGAACGATTCATTGAGCACGCGGATCTGCGCGCGGATCATCGTCTCGGGAACTTCGCCGTTTTCGAATCCCGCGCCGCGACTGATCACGTGGACCCACACAGGGATGACCGCGCTGGTCTTTCCTTTCTTGCCGCGCGCGACCGCTTTTTCGACTGACGCGATCTCCTGATCGCTCAGCTGTCTCGTGCCGCAGCGTCCAGGCTGCTGTGCGTCGAGTGTCACCAGGGGAAGAAGCGCCAGGGAAATGGACAACGCGATGCCGTGCCGCAATTTCATCGAGAATCTCCTTATAGGTGTTGTTCGAGAGAAAAGGACGATAACCCGCACGCATTGCAGTGACAAGTGAACTGTGAGGCGAGCACAGGCTTAAAGAATGCGGGCCTTCTCGTGTATGAACTGGCAGGAGGTTTCCCCATGAAACGAATGATCGTGCTTGCTTTGGCCCTGGCTCTCGCAGCAGGCGCTCGTGCCGACCTCGGGCGGCTCGATTTCATGATCGGCGAATGGCGCGGCGCCAGTTCCACGGCGAAGGATTCGTGAACAGCTATCTCGAGGACGACGCGCTGGCGTTCGTCACCGTCGAGATCGAGAACATCCCGGCGGGCTGGCGTGCGCGCGAGACGTACGAGCAACCGCAGCCCGATGTCTGGTCGGAGCGCTTCGAGCTCGCGCAATCCGGAAAGGAATTCACGCTCTACAGCACGAACCGGCTGGCGCGCGTGAAGTAGACGCTAGAATCGGGCTCATGCACGAAGCCGCGGTCGCCGAGGTGGTCTGGTACGTCACTGGTCGTTTCTATGCGCAGGACAACGAACTGCTGGACGTCGGGTACTTCCTGCACGTGCAGGGAATCCGCGACGGATTGTTCGCCGGCGGCAAGCGTTCGGAATCGAACGCGCTGCTGACGTTCGCGTCGGAGCCGTTCACCGCGCCGGCGATCGACAACGGCGGCCTCAGTATCGGCATCGATCTCAAAGGCACGTTCGGCATCTACGTACGCGAGTCGCCCGGCGCGACGTTCGACGATCCGGCAAGCTTCGCGGCCGGCCGCTGCGTGGCGACGCTCCGGCGCGTGGCCATCGTGCCGACGACGAAGGTGGCCGTGTCGTCCGCAACGACGCTCCTCTCGAACGTCTTCACCGCACGGCTGCTCACCTCGGAACCGTTCGAGCTGGGCGGCGTGGCATACGACTTTCGCAATCTGGTGGGAGCGGGCGTCACGCAATGGGGAACCGCGGCGACCGAGCCGTTGACGCCGCCGAAGGAGTATTCCGGCGTGGTGCCGTTCGTCGGGTCGGCCATCCGCATTGCGTAGGCCGCCTCGACGCGTAACCGCCTTGGCACGCGTCGCGAAATGAACTCCCGGCAGGAGATGGTTACATCGCACGTGTTCACCCGAAAATCTGCGTTGCTCGTCGCACTAGCTCTGGTTGCATCCCTTTCGGCTCAGGCTGCCGAGCGCATGCCGCTGTCCGACGTCCGGAAGGGGATGAAGGGCTACGGCCTGACCGTCTTCGAAGGGACCAGCGTCGAGAAGTTCGACGTCGAGATTCTCGGCGTGCTGAACAACATCGGCCCCGGCCAGAACCTGATCCTGGCCCGCGTCGATCATCCCGTCGTGGCGCGCGCAGGCATCATCGCCGGCATGAGCGGCTCGCCTGTGTTCGTCGACGGCAAGGTCATCGGTGCACTCGCATACGCTTGGCAGTTCTCGAAAGAGCCGGTCGCGGGCATCACGCCGATCGAAGAGATGCTGAAGATCGCGCGCGTGGCTGCTCCCGCGGGCGCCAGGCCTGCCGGCGCGACGCCGCGCATGAATGCGGTCGAGATGCTCAACGCCATCTCGAAGCCGGATCTGAACGCCACGTTCGAGAAACTCGTGAAGGGCATGTCCGCGACGCCGCTGAACACAGCAACCGGCGGCGTGCGCCGCATCGCGCTTCCGATGTCGGTCTCGAGCTTCTCGGCGGAGACCGTCCAGCGATTCACTCCATATCTCGAACAGCTCGGCTTCGTCGCCGTTCCGAGCGGCGCGTCGTCAACTTCCACCACCGCAGCTCCCGCGAAGAACGCCGTGCCGTTTGCGCCCGGCGATCCAGTCGGAGCGGTGCTGCTCAATGGCGACTTCAACGTCGCGGCGAGCGGCACGGTCACGTTCCTCGACGGCAATCACGTCTACGCGTTCGGCCATCCGTTCCTGGACATGGGAGAGATCAACTTCCCGATGGCCACCTCGGATGTCGTGACGGTGCTGCCCAGCCTGGCCAGCTCCTTCAAGTTCTCGAATACCGGACCGATCGTCGGCGTGCTGCAGCAGGATCGCGCGGCCGGCATCATGGGCACCATCGGCGCGAAGCCGGACATGATTCCCGTCGAAGTGGTGCTCAACGGTTCCGGACCGTCGCAGACGTATCGCGTCAACGTCGTCCGTCACTCGCACCTCTCGCCGCTGATGCTGGCCATGGTCACCGACTCGGTGGTCGCGAACGCGCAGCGTGCGGCCGGCGAGCGCACGGTGATGATGGAGGGCGAGATCCACGTCAAAGGCTTCCCGCCCATTCAGCTGCGCGAAGGCTGGGCCGGACAGCAGGCGCGCCAGTCCATCCCGCAGTACCTGGCCATCGTGACCGGCTATCTGATGTCGAACGAGTTCCATCAGACGGAGATCGAAGGGATCAAGATCCACCTCCGTCACGACGACGACCTGCGCATCGCCAAGCTGATGGAAGCATCGCTGGTGACGCCGCCGAAGGGTCACATCGCTCCGGGCGACACGGTGCAGGTGCGCACGGTGCTCAAGCCGTTCCGCGGCGAGCCGTTCGTGGAGATGTTCGACGTGCAGATCCCCGACGATCAGCCCGCGGGCAGCGCGTATCTGCTGGTCGGCAGCGGCTCGGTGATGAACGCCATCGACTTCACTCTGGTGCCGCCGGATCCGCGCACGCTCGAGCAGGTGCTCGGCGTGATCGGCCGTCTCCGTCCGTCGACCGACCTCACGGTCGGGCTGTATTCGAATGGCGAAGGCGCGGTCACGTCGGGCGTCTATCTGCCGAACCTCCCCGCGTCGATGCGCGCGGTGGTCGCGGCGGATACGTCGAACGGCGCGCAGGCCGCGGTGAAGTACCATCCGGCCGGCCAGAAGGCGCGTCCCCTCGGCTACATCGTCGATGGCGCGTTGAAGATCGATCTCCACGTCCAGCCGACGCTCTGATTCCAACGTTTCACGAATTGTTGTGACGCGGCGAACCCAAGCCCGTCGAAGATGACGGCGGCCGGAAGCGGCCGCCGCTTCAATTTGAAAGGATATTCATGCGCCGTATTCTCGTATTGATCTCGGCACTGTCGATGGCAGTGAACGCGATGGCCGTCGCGCCGCAGTTCTGGCGGCTGACCGCGGCCGAAGAGTTTCTGGCAGGGGAGCTGGAAGGGTTTGCGGTGACCTCCCGCGGCGAATTGCGCGCGGCGCCGGCGATGAAGAAGGTGGCCGCGTTCACCGATCCCTTCGTCCTGTCGCAGACCACCGCACCGAACGGCGATCGCTTCTTCGGCACCGGCAACGACGGCAAGGTCTACCGCCTGCGCGGCGACGATCTCAAGCTGCTCTTCACGGCACCCGAACCCGAAGTGTACGCGGTGGCGTTTGCGAACGGCGCCCTGCTCGCCGGCACTTCGCCGAACGGCAAGATCTACCGCATCGATCCGGAGAGCGGACAGCAGAGCGTCTTCTTCGATCCGCAGCAGGCGTACATCTGGGACCTCGAGCCTTCGGGCAGCGACGTACTGGCCGCCACCGGCGTCGACGGAAAACTGTTCCGCATCAACGCAAAGGGCGAAGGCAAGGTGCTGTATGACGCCGCCGACACGCACATCCGCACCATCGCGCTGAAGAAAGATGGCCGCGTGCTGGCGGGCGCGTCCGGCAAGGGACGGATCTACCAGGTCGCGTCCGACGGCTCCGCGATCGCGCTGTTCGATTCGCCGCTCAATGAGATCTCCACGATCTACGTCGATCCGCAAGGCATCGCCTGGGCCGCGGGCGTGAGCAACACGTTGCCGTCCGCCGCACCGCCGAAGGCGCAGGGCAAGCCGGCCACGCAACAGCAGCAGCAACAACAGCAACAACAGCAGTCCGGCACCACCGGAGAAGCGAAGAAAGAAGGAGAAGCGACGGTGGAAGTGTCGTTCTCCTTCGACGACAGCGCCGCCACGGCGGCAGCGCAGGCAGGCGCCGCGGAGGTGTATCGCATCGACGCGGACGGGTACGTCGAGACGGCGCGGAAGTTCGAGCGCGAGATGGTGTACGCCATCACCGGAGGTCCGGACGGCGGCATCCTGCTCGCAACCGGGCCGAACGGCCGCGTGTACGAGCTGCGCGAGAACGAGCTCGCGCTGGTCGGCGCGGTTCCGGAAAAGCAGATCGTGTCGATCTCCGGCACCGGCAGCTCCACGCTCATCACCACCACGAACACCGGCGCCGTCTACCGGATGGAAGCGCGTCCGTCCGCGAACGCCGAGTTCCGCTCCACCGCCAAAGACGTCGAGCGCTTTTCGCGCTTCGGCAACTACCGCATCGAAGGGCGCAACCTGAATGCGGGCGACGTGACGGTGGCGTTCCGCAGCGGCAACACGCGCACGCCCGACGCGACCTGGAGCTCGTGGAGCAAGGCGCAGGGAACGCTGGAAGGCAACATCAACACGCCGCCCGCGCGGTACATCCAGTGGAAGCTGAACCTGGTCAAGCCGAACGGCGACGCGGCCATCGACGGAGTGACGGTGGCGTTCATGAACCGCAACGTCGCGCCGTCGATCGACGCGGTGGCGGTGCAGGATCCGGCCGTGATCTTCATCAGCAGCGCCTATCCTTCGGCGCCGCAGGTGGTCGAGGCCACCAATCCGGACGAGTACGGCATCTTCACCAGCCTCGATGCGCCGCGCGAGCGCGCAGCCGCGGATCAGGGCAAGCGGATGTTCCGCAAGGGATTCCGCACCGTGTCATGGCGCGCATCGGATGAGAACGGAGACACGCTGCATTACTCCGTTTCGTTTCGCGCGAAGGGCAGCACGAACTGGCTGCGCCTGCGCGAGAATATCGACGAGACGCAGATCAACTTCGACACCTCGCAGCTGCCGGACGGCCGCTACGAGCTGCGCCTGACGGCGACGGATGAACTCGATAACCCCGAGGGTCCGTTGACGGACATGAAGGATGGCGTGGAGTTCCAGGTCGACAACAGCGCGCCGAAGATCGCCATGACCACCAATGGCGGCGACGTGGTCGTACACATCACCGACGAGCTCTCGCCGGTCGGCCGCGTCGAATATTCAGCGGACGCGGAGAAATGGATCCGCCTGCTTCCCGAAGACGGCATCGCCGACTCGCGCAGCGAGACGTTCCGGCTGAGCAGGAAGGATGTGGATGGAAAGTTCGTGATCGTGCGGGCGGTGGACGCGCAGTACAACGTGGCCACGGCCTCGGCGAAGTAGGGACCCTCTCATCCGCCCTTCGGGCACCTTCTCCCCTCTGCGGAGGGGAGAAGGCCACTTCTCCCGCCGTCTGTATAATCCTTCGCGTGAGATCGCGTCCTCTCCTCGCGTTTCTGCTGCTTCTTTGCCTCGGCGCGTGCAGAGCGGCGGAGACGCCCGTGGCGGACTCGGCGGCGAACGATCCCGCTGCCGGGAGCACGCCGCAGGACGGCGGGACGCTGGTCCGGCGGCTCGCACTCGACATCGTCACGCTCAATCCGGTCGTGCTCAGCAGCCGCTACGACCGCTACGTCGCCAATTACCTCTTCACGCCGGTCGTCTATCTCGACCGCAACCTCCAGCCCATCCCCGGACTGGCCGACTCGTGGGACATCTCCGAAGACGGGCTGACCTATCGCTTCGAGCTCAACAAGAACGCCACGTTCTCCAATGGCCAGCCGGTGCGCGCGTCGGATGTCGTGTACACGCTGAAGAAAATCGCCGATCCGAACACGCAGGCCGTGCAGGCGCACGATGCGTTTTCCTCGCTCGACCCGGTGAAAACGCGCGCGATCGACGATCACACCGTCGAAGTGGTCTTCCGCAACCGCCTGGCCGCGCAACTCCTGCGCTTCAACGACGTGCTGGTGGTGCCGGAGTCGATCTACTCGGCCGGCAACTTCACGAAGGACTTCCTCACGCGCGCGGTCGGCAGCGGACCGTATGTGCTGGTGCGGCGCGACGTCGGCAAGGAAGTGGTGCTGCGGCGGCGCAAGGATTACTGGGCCGCGCGGCCTCACATCGAGACGATCGTGCTCAAGGTGGTCAACGATCACGGCACCGCGTTCAACGCGCTCAAGAGCGGCGATCTCGATGAATCGCTCGTCCCGTCCGACACCTGGATGCGCGAGCGCAACAATCCGCAGCTGACGCGCACCATCGACTTCCAGCGCTTCTATACGCTCAACTACAACTACATCGCCTGGAACAATCGCGATCCGATCCTGAAGGACAAGCGCGTGCGCCGCGCGATGTCGATGTGCATGCCGATCGACGCGATCATCAAAGATCTCTTCCAGGGCACGGCGCGCGCGATGAGCGGCCCGTTCACGCCCGATCACTGGGCG
Source organism: uncultured Acidobacteriota bacterium (assembly GCA_946887105.1). The sequence goes on from CAMPKJ010000008.1 coordinate 21,423, forward strand.
TACAACCCGACCGTTCCGGTGGTGCGCTACGACCCCGCGGGCGCGCAGGCGCTGCTCGCCACCGCCGGATGGACGGACACGGACGGCGACGGCGTGCTGGACAAGGACGGCAAGCCGTTCGAAATCGATCTGATCATCATGACCGGCAGCGGCGCGGCGCAACAGATTGGCCAGATGGCGCAGGCGGAGCTCAAGAAGGCCGGCATCAAGGTCGATCTGGTGATGATGGATGGCGCCGAGGCCATCCAGCGGCTCATGGCAGGCAACTATCAGAGTGCGTACCTGGGGTGGGATCTGGACGCCGATCCCGATCCGTTCGGCATCTTTCATTCGTCGCAGACGCCTCTGGGCGGCGGTCAGAACTTCGTCTTCTATTCGAATCCCGAGGCCGACCGCATCATCGACGAGGCCCGCGTCGAGCTCGATGCGTCGAAGCGCAAGGACCTCTACTGGCGGCTGCACGAGATCCTCGCGGAAGACCAGCCCTACACGTGGATCGTGCAGAACTCGGCGAAGTGGGGACTGAGCAAACGCGTGCACGGCGTCGCCGCGAGCCGTGGATTCGGCTTCTTCCAGTGGTATCCCGGTGAGCTCGGCTGGTGGATCGCGCAGCCGCAGCGGGCGGAAGCCGTGCGCGCCAGCGCCGGTTCATGACCAGCTATCTCGTCCGCCGGCTGCTCTACGCCGTCCTGACGTTCTTCGGCATCACCGTCGCCACGTTCATCCTCATCCACAGCGTTCCCGGCGACCCGATTTCCTTTTTCCTCGGCCGCGCCGGCGCCAGCAGCATTCCGCCGGAAATCCGCGACGCCATCCGCGCGGAGTTCCATCTCGACAAGCCGTTGCCGGTGCAGTACGTCCACTGGCTCCGGAGTGCGATCGCGTTCGACTTCGGCACGTCGATCCTCGACCGCCGTCCCGTGCGCGAGCGCATCGCCGAGAAGCTGCCGGCCACGTTTCAACTGAACCTGATCGCGTTCCTGCTCGCCGCGTCGATCGGCATTCCGATCGGACTCTGGAGCGCCACCCGTTCCGGACATCTCATCGAGCGCGCGTCCGCGGTCGGATTCTTCGTGCTCTATTCGCTGCCGAGCTTCTGGGTGGCGCTGCTGCTCATTCAATGGCTGGCGGTGAAGTTCGGCGTGCTGCCGCTGTTCGGGATGGTCTCGAACGATTACGCGGAGATGACGCCGGCGCAGCAGTTGTTCGATCGCATGCGGCATCTGGTGCTGCCGGTGATCACCATGACCTACACGCAGCTGGCCATCTTCGCGCGCTTCACGAAGTCAGCGGTGACGGAGGTGATCCGGCAGGACTTCATCACCGCCGCGCGCGCGAAAGGCGCGGGCAACGCCAGCGTGTTGTGGCGTCACGCCTTCCGCAATGCCCTCATGCCGCTGATCACGCTGCTGGGCATCACCATCCCGCACCTGATCTCCGGCAGCGTGATCGTCGAACAGATCTTCCAGTGGGACGGCATCGGCCTGCTGTACTACGACGCGGTGCTGTCGCGCGATTACCCGACCGTGATGGGGCTGACCGTGGCGACCGCGGTGGTCACGTTGCTGGCCAGCCTGCTCGCCGACATCCTCTACGCGGTGGCGGATCCGCGCGTGCGGCTCGGGGAGGGGCTGTGAGAGGGGAGGCGTTCTCGAGTCTGCAGTGGCAGCGCTTCCGCCACAGCAAGCTGGCCACGTTCGCGCTGCTGTACGTCTGCACGATGGCGATGCTTGCGTTTCTCGCACCGCTGCTCGCGAATCGCAAGCCGCTGCTCGAGCGCACCGCACGCGGATGGAGCGCGCCCGCGTTCGCCGATTTCTGGCTCGACGATCCCGACCTCGAACGGCCGGCGGAGCCGTCGACGTTTTCTCTGCCCGCGCCGATTCGGTTCTCCCCGAATACGATCGATCTCGCCGCGCGCCTCGCGCCTCCCGGCGACGGGCATCTCCTCGGCACCGACGATCTCGGCCGCGACGTGCTCTCGCGCATGATTCACGGCGCGCGCGTTTCGTTGACGGTCGGGTTGCTGGCGACATTGATCGCGGTGGTGGTCGGCTCGTTCTTCGGCGCGATCGCCGGTTATTACGGCGGCGCCGCGGACTGGCTCGTGTCGCGCACGATCGAAGTCGTGCTCTGTTTTCCTTTCGTCTTTCTCGTTCTCGGAATCGTGGCGCTGTTCAAGCCGTCGATGGCCACGCTGATGATCGCGCTCGGCCTGACGTCATGGACGAGCGAGGCGCGTTACGTGCGCGGCGAGTTCCTGCGCATCCGCGAGTCGGAGTTCGCGCAGGCGGCGCGCGCGAGCGGCGCACGCGATGGACGGATCATCTTCCGCCACCTGCTGCCGAATGCTCTGGCGCCGGTGATCGTCACGGCGAGCTTCGGTGTCGCCGCGGCCATCCTGACCGAATCCGCTCTCTCGTTCCTCGGCCTGGGCGTGCCCCTGCCGACCGCGTCGTGGGGGAGCATCCTCTCCGCCGCGCGCGAGCACATCGACTATGCGTGGTGGCTGGTGCTCTTCCCCGGCGTGGCCATCTTCACCACCGTGGCGGCATTCAACATCGTCGGCGAACGGCTGCGCGATACGCTCGATCCGCGAAGCGATTAGCCGGCGGTGACCGGCAACCTGCGCTTCAGCGCGTCGAGCACCGGAGCGGGGACGAGATGCTCGATGTCGCCGCCCAGGCGGAAGACTTCTTTCACCAGCCGCGAAGAGACGAACGTGTACTCGACGGCCGGGATCATGAAGATCGTCTCCGCGCCGCCGTCGCTGAGCTTGCGGTTCATCAGCGCCATCTGCAGCTCGTACTCGTAGTCGGAAACGGCGCGGATGCCGCGGACCACCGCGGTGGCGTTCACGCGGCGCATGAAATCGACGAGCAGGCCGGAGAACGAGTGCACTTCGATCGCTTCGATGCCACTGGTGCAGCGAAGGATCAGCTCCATCCGCTCCGGAACGGAGAAGAGCGGAGACTTGCCTTCGTTCTCGAGCACCGCCACCAGCACGCGATCGAAGAGACGCGTGGCGCGGCGGATGATGTCCAGATGGCCGTTCGTCAGCGGATCGAAGGAGCCGGGATAGACAGCGATGCGCATCGCGCGTGATGGTAGCAGAGGAACTTGGTCAACGTCTTGACGATCAAGGAACATCGACCTACACTAAGGCCGTTCGAGTCACCGTGATCTCGGGAGGGTGTGCGATGCGGCAAAGAATTCAGGTGAAGCGCTCGAATCCTTCAGTGCAGGCGACCGCCACGAGCGGGACTCAAATCGGCATCTCCAACCGGCTCCTCTCCACGCTGCGCACCTACCTGCCGGGAGCGTGGATCGATCCGCGCAACAACGAGCTCATCGCGCTCTACCGCCTGCGCTATCGCATGGCCATGGAAGAGGAGAAGTACGACACGGCGATGATCTTCCTGAACAAGATCCTGGAGCTCGATCCGCTGAATCTCGAGGCGAAGCTCTGCAAGGGCGAGATCTATCACCGCTGCCTCAACGACTACAGCCGCGCCATCGAGGCGTACAACAAAGTGATCCGCCTGTCGGCCGGCGCCGATGAGGCCATCCACACGCGCGCCCGCGCGGGGATGGCGGAGATCATGGAGATGTTGAGTTGACGCTTCGCGTCCGAGTCGCAACGTCTCAAAGTCGCAAAGTCTCAAAGAGCGGCTGCGCCGCGAGCCCCTTTGCGACTCTGAGACTTTGAGACGTTGCGACTACTTCTCCCGGTCCATCACGAAATCCAACGCCATGTCGAGCGTCTCTTTCGCGGGTGAGGCCGAGAAGGGCTCCAGTGCCATCCGCGCGCGCGTCGCGTAGTCGCGGGCGATTTCGCGGGTCTGGTCGACGGTGTCGTAACGCTGCACGATGGCCAGGATTTCGGACGGATCGGTTCCATCGAACGACTTGCGCGCCGCGACGCGCGTGATCAGTTCCCGTTCACGCGTGGTCGCGTGCGGCATCGCCAGGATCAGCGGCAGGGTGAGCTTTCCCTCGCGCAGGTCGGACAGCGCCGGCTTCCCGAGCACCTCGGTGCTGGAGGTGAAGTCGAGCAGGTCGTCGATCAGCTGGAAGCAGATGCCGAGGTTGTGGCCGTACGTGAAGAGCGCGGCGGCGTGGCTTTCCGGCAGGTCGACGAGATAGCCGGGGATGCGGCACGTCGCGCCGAACAGCGCCGCGGTCTTGCGTCCCACGATGCCGAAGTAGTCGTCGACGGAGAGGTCGGCGCGGCCGTTCTGCTCCGTGCCGAGGATCTCGCCTTCGATCATCTTGATGGTGGCATCCGAGAGCAGCCGCAGGATGTCGAGGTTCCCCTCGGCCAGCGCCATGGCCATCGAATGCGCGTAGAGATAATCGCCGACCAGCACGGTCAGGTCGTTGCCCCAGCGATAGTTGATCGACGTTCGCCCGCGGCGCACGTCCGCTTCGTCGATGATGTCGTCGTGGACCAGCGTGGCGGTGTGGATGAACTCCACCACCGCGCCGTAGATCACATCGCGGTAGCCGTCGTAGCGCAGCATGCGCGACACGAGCAGGAGCAGGGCAGGGCGAAGGCGCTTTCCGCCGCCGCCGAGAATGTGCTCACCGACGTCCTGAATGGTGGTGATCTTGGAGCGAAAGTTGCGGCGAAGCTCCTCTTCCACCATCTCCAGTTTGGGGGCGACGAGGTCGAGCAACCGCTCGGCGTACGCCGTCTGCCCGTTCATTGTCCGAGGAGCTGTCACGCCGCGAAGGATAGCTCAACCGCGGTAGTTGGTGAACTGGAGAGGGATGCCGTAATCCGTTTCCCGCACCACGGTCATGGCACGCTGCAGATCGTCCTTGCTGCGGCCGGTGACGCGCACCTGATCGGATTGGATGGAAGCCTGCACCTTGACCTTGGCGTCTTTGATCGTTTTCACGATCGCTTTCGCCTTCTCGGTCTCGATGCCCTGCACGATCTTCGCGCGCTGGCGCACGGTGCCGCTCGCAGCCGGCTCGATCTTGCCGTAGTCGAGCGCTTTCAGCGAGACCTTCCGCTTCACCAGCTTCGTCTCCAGGATGTCTTTGAGGCTGACCAGCTTTCCCTCGTCATCGCTGACGAGCACGAGCTCCTCGCCGCTCAGCTCGATGGAGCTCTTGCTGCCCTTGAAGTCGAACCGCTGCGCCAGCTCCTTCTGCGCCTGCTGGACCGCGTTGGTGACCTCCTGCATGTCAGTCTTGGAGACGACGTCGAATGAGAACTCTTGAGCCATGTCAGTTCCTCGGTTCCTCGGTTCCTCGGAGTTCCTCGGGGTGACGGCGGCCTGGCTCCTCCGAGGAACTCCGAGGAACCGAGGAACTCCGAGGAACTCGTCTGATCAATCCGCCCGAATCACCTGCACGCCCGCGGGCGGCGCGAACCGGAACGTGTCCGCGGATACGGCGCGGCGATGATATCCCGAGAAGTCGAACGAGGTCCTGTTGCCTTCGCGGTCCGCGTATTCGATGCGCTGGATGAGGTGCGTGGTTGGCGCGATGGTGACGGTGACGCTCTTCACCAGCGCGGACGGATTGCGCGACTGAAGCGTGGTCACGACGGCGTTGCCGCGTTTCTGTTCCTTCACGCTGAAGTACTTGTCGCGGGCGCTGGTGTCGCCGAGGAGGAGGAAGGGGAGCTCGCGCTTCCTCGCGTCGTCGACGCGCGCGACGGTGACCTGCTTGTCGCCCGGGACATAAAACCAGGAGTTGCTGCCGTCGAACACGAACAGTTTCTGCTCGGGCGCGCTGTAGCTCCAGCGCATGGCCGGAAGCTTGCCGAACACGACCGAGCCGTTCTCGATCTGACTGGTCTTGAACCCTTTGGCGGTGAAGCGATGGGTGAAGCTCGCCTCCATGCCGGACATTGCGGAGGCGGCGCGGTCGAGCTCGAGCGGAGCGGCCGCGAGAGAGGTGGCGAACACGAGCACAGCTGTGAGTGCAAATGCAACTTTCTTCATAGGGTTGACCTCAGCAACGACCGCGCCCGGCTAGGTCACTTCGATGGAAACGATCGCCGAGTTGACAACAAAGATGCGGTCGTTTTTGCTCCGGTCCAGCGGGAAGAGGAAGAAGCCGTTGCGCTCGGGGTTGTAGTGCGCCATCCCACGGATGATCTCGCCATCGTTGAACTCGATGGCGATGTTGAGCCCGGCAGCGGGCTCCAGCGTCTCGCCATCACGCGCCTGCGGGAAGAAGACCGCCTTCAGATCGGAGAACGGGACGTCGTGCGTGCTGCCGTCGTCCTGGCGCACGTGCAGAACCTCGCGCGAGGGATCGATCGGGTCGAGCATGGCGCGCTCGGTGCGGCCATCGCGATAACGCAGCACTACTTTTTCGTCGGTCATCAGAAGAGCTCGAGACCCCACAGGTCGTGGATGTGAATGATACCTTCGACGCGCTGCGCATCATCGACGATGAAGAGCGAGGTGATCTTGCGCTCTTCCATCACCTGCAGCGCCACGGAAGCCAATTCGCTGCCGGAGACGGTCACCGGATTGCGCTTCATCGACTCGGCGGCGGTCTTGCGCACCACCAGCTCGTCCTGCGCGAGCAGCCGGCGCAGGTCTCCGTCGGAGATCACGCCCTGCATGACGCCCGCGTCGTCGACCACGGCGGCGATGCCGAAGCCTTTGCGCGACATTTCGTAAATCACGTCGCGCATGCCGGTGCTCTCGCGCACGAGCGGAAGGTCGTCGCCGCGATGCATCAACTCGTGCACGCGCAGGAAACGCTTGCCGAGTTTTCCTCCCGGATGGAGGAAGCCGAAGTCCTCTTCGCGGAAACCGCGCCGCACCAGGAGCGCCATCGCCAGCGCGTCGCCGAGCGCGAGGGTGGCCGTCGTCGAGGCGGTCGGCGCGAGTCCGAGCGGACACGCTTCCTTCGAGATGGATGCATTCAGATGATGGTCCGCACCGCGCGCGAGCGTCGATGCGGGATTGCCGGTGATGGCGATGATCTCCGCGCCGACGCGCTTGATGCTCGGCAGCAGCCGCACCAGCTCCTCGGTCTCGCCGGAGTTGGAGATGGCCAGCACGACGTCGCCGCGCACGAGCATCCCCAGATCGCCGTGAATGGCTTCGGTCGGATGCATGAAGAACGACGGCGTGCCGGTGGAGGCGAGCGTGGCGCTGATCTTCTTGCAGATGATGCCCGACTTGCCGACGCCCATCGTGACCACGCGGCCCTTGCACTCGGCGACCAGCTCCACCGCGTCGATGAAGTGCTGATCGAGGTGCTCGATCACGCCGAGGATCGCGGCCGCTTCCACTTCGAGCACGCGTTTCGCCTCCGCGATCGCGGGGTGAAACGGCTGTTCGAGGGGCGCCTGCGTCATGTCCGGCATGGTATTACAAGGTTCGCGAATCGCTCAGGGTTCACCGCGCGCACGCCGCTCCTGCGGCGCGAGCGCGTGGTAGATCATCGCGGAGACCGGCACCTCGATGCCGCTCTCACGCGCCAGCCGTACGATCGCGCCGAGCTGCGCGTCGAGCTCGGACGGCTTGCCGTCCATGATGTCGCGCTGCATGGACGAGGTGGCGTCGGGCGCCAGTCCGTCGTAGCGATGCCAGGTGCGCTCGATCGCGTCGGCGCCGAGATCGACGCCGCGCGCGCTCGCCAGCTGCAGCACTTCGCGCAACGAGCGATCGACGATCGCGCGGATCTCGGGATCGGCGCGCCAGACGCCGACCGGGACGCGCGTGAGCGCGCCGATGCCGCTCATCGTGGCGATGAAGAGAAACTTGGTCCACATCGAGCGGCGGATGTCGGGTGGCACTTCGACGTGTACGTTTGCTTGCGCGAACGCCGCGCGCAGCCGCTCGACGCGTTCGCTGCGGCGATGGTCGAGCTCTCCGAACATGACCATCGGCTCCGACGCGGCATGCCGGATGTGACCCGGTGCGACGGCATAGCTGACGATCGCGCAGAGACCGCCGGCGACGTGCTGCGCGCCAACGATGTCCGCGAGCACTTCCGGCGCATCGATGCCGTTCTCGAGCGGCACGACCATCGTGCCGTCGTGCAGCATCGGCGCGAGTTGCGTCGCCGCGTCGGGAATCTGCCACGCCTTCACGGCCATGAGAATCGCGTCGTACTGGCCGGCCGGCGTGACCTGCACGGGATCGATGACGAAATCGCCGAGGATGCTCTCGACGCGCAGACCGTGCGCGCGCAACGCGTCGAGCGTGGCTCCGCGGGCGACGAACGTCACGTCGTAGCCCGCCTGCGCGAGCCTGCCGCCGAAGTAACCGCCGACGCCGCCGACGCCGATGACCGCGATGCGCATCGGGCGCATTACAAACGCATCACCGCCACGGCTGCAAGAGCGATCGCGGACTGATCACGCCGTCGGCCGCGGTTTCCACGCGCCTTCGGCGCGATGGCTCCTGATCCAGACCTCGTCCACCGCGCCTTCATCGAGCATCTTCGCGATCCAGACGATCTGGCCGGTGTGCGTGGCGAGGTGCATGGCGACGTTGATGACGTCTTCGAAGACGATCGAGTGCATGTCCGGCTCGGGTGAAGGTTCGCCGAGGGACTCCGGCGTCAGGCGAGCGAACGTTCGTTCGGCGTTCGCGACCATCTCGTCGAAGCGCGCCAGCACTTCGCTCTTCGGCAGCATGCGCCGTTCCGCAAACTCGGCGGCGCGGTCGCGCGTGTAGTCGAGGCCGCCGAGATTGCGGTTCAGGTAGTGGTTCAGCGAGCCGGTGAGGTGCACGACCAGGTTGCCGATCGAGTTCGATTTCTCGTTGGGGCGCCACCAGAGCTGCTCGTCGGTGAGAGAGGCCAGTGCGGCGCGGACCTGCGCCGGAAAAACGGCCGTGATGCGTGCCCGCAGTGCGGCCAGTGCGATATCGTTCATGCACATATTTTGCTGTAGAATCCGCCGCCAAAAAATTCGCACTGAAAAGGACTCCCCATGAGCGTGATCGACACACAGGAGAAGACACTTCCGGTCGAACCGAAATCGGTCGTCTGGAATCCCACTCCGGCCCAGTTGCGGGAGTTCGCCGCGCAGATGCCGAATGCGCGTGAGACCGAGTTCGGAAACCTCAACGTGGCCACACGGGTGGTGTCGCGCTCCAAGGGCTCGACGTTCGTCGTCACCGACACTCCCGAGCAGCACTCCGATCAGACCATCTCCCGCGGCGAATACGCGCGCATGGCCAGGATCCAGGATGACTTCATCCGCAACCGCGACATGCTGGTGATCGAAGGCTTCATCGGCAACGATCCGGAGTTCCGCGTCCCCGCGCGCCTGATCATCGAGAAGGCCAACGCGAACATCGCGGCCATGCAGCACATCCTCTATTACCCCGCCACGGCGGAAGAAATCGCCACCTTCGAGCCCGCGGTCACGGTGATCTACACGCCGAACCTGAAGGCCGAAGGGTATCCGGACGAGCGCCTGATCGCGGTCGACCTCGAGAACTACATCACCCGCGTCTTCAACTCCGACTACTTCGGCGAGTCGAAGAAGGGCGGCCTGCGCATGTGGAACAAGCTCGTGTACGAGCGCGGCGGTCTGGCGCTGCACGCGGGCTGCAAGGTCATACCGGTGGGCGACCGCAAGCGCGTTGGCCTGATCGTCGGACTGTCCGGCACCGGCAAGACCACCACCACGTTCACCAAGCAGAACGACTCGCAGCCGGTCCAGGACGACTTCTGCGCGCTGATGCCGGGCGGCAAAGTCTACGCGACCGAAAACGGCTGCTTCGCCAAGACCTTCGGCCTCAATCCGAACGACGAGCCGACCATCTATCACGCGTGCGCGTCGCCGCACGCGTATCTCGAAAACGTCTCGCAGAACGAGGAAGGGAAAGTCGACTACTTCGACACCTCGTACACGCCGAATGGCCGCTCGGTCATTCGCATGGAAGACATCGCCGGCGCCGCCGACGCGCGCGAGCTCGATCGCGCCGACTTCCTGCTGATCCTGAACCGCAACGAGAACATCATCCCGGCGGTGGCGAAGCTCGAGGGACCGCTGGCTGCCGCGTACTTCATGCTCGGCGAGACCAAGGGCACGAGCGCGGGCGGCGCCGCCGAAGCCGGCAAGTCGCTGCGCGTCCCCGGCACGAATCCGTTCTTCCCGCTGCTGCACGCCTATCAGGGCAACCGCATGCTCGAGCTGATGAAAGACAATCCGATGGATGTCTACCTGATGAACACCGGCTCGATCGGGGGCGACGGCAAGGCCGAAGGGTCGAAGAAGGTGAAGATCCAGCACTCGTCCGCGGTCGTGAAGGCGATCGCCGAGGGAACCATCAAGTGGGAAAAGGACCCGGACTTCGGCTACCTCGTGGCCACGGAAGTCCCGGGCATCGACGACCCCGACTACCTCCAGCCGAAGAAGATGTACGAGCGCCAGGGGAGACTCGACGAGTACAACCAGCTGGTCGCGAAGTACAACAACGACCGCCGCGAGTACCTGCGGAAGTGGAAGGGGTTGGACGCGGAGATTGTGGACGCGATCTGACAGCTCGAGTCGCAAAGTCTCAAAGTCGCAAAGTCTCAAAGAGCGCGCCGGCGCGTGTCTCTTTGAGACTTTGTCACTTTGAGACTTTGCGACTCTTTACGTCTCCACATTCAAAAACAGATACCCTGCCGCCAGTCCGAACAGGATGTTGGCCGCCCAGGCGGCCAGCAGCGGCGGGAGGTTTCCGACTTCGCCGAACTTCGTGAACAGGCCGAAGACGATGAAGTAGATGATGCCCAGGAGCAGGGCCAGGCCGATGCCGTACAGCGCGCCGCGTTTGCCCATCCGGAATGCGAACGGCAGCGCGATCAGCGCCATCACGATGCTGAGTGCCGGCCATGACGTCTTCTCGTACAGCTTCACCGCCAGCGCGTCCGCGGAGTAGCCGGTTGCGCGGAGTGTGGCCAGGTAGCGCCGGAGCTGTGCGTACGTCATCTGATCCGGCAGGCGCACTTCCAGCGCGAAGTCCTCCGGCGTCTCCGGATAATTCAGCACCAGCGGTTCGCGAATCAGCGTGTACGTCGACGGCGCATTATCGGGGAACGAGCGCACCCATCCGTCGCGGAAGACCCAACCCTGGCCGTTCCACTCCGCGCGATTGGCGTAGACGCGGCGCGTCATGCGGAACTCGGTCGGATGCAGCTCGAAGACCTGCACCTGCGTGAGGCGCTGGTTGTCGCGGTCATAGTCGAGGAAGTTGATCAGATACCGCCCTTTGCCGAGGTACCAGAGCTTCTGCTGATCGGCGGCGGTGACGGGGGGCTTTCCGTCGATCTGGCGTTTGAGCTCCTCGAGCCGCTGCGACGAGTAGGGCAGGATGAAGTCGAGCAGCAGGTACGCGAAGACGCTCATCAGCGCGGCCACGGCCAGCACGGGCAGGCCGATGCGATAGAGCGAGACGCCGCTCGATTTGATGGCCGTGACTTCGTTGTTCTTGGCCAGCATCGCGAAGGTCACCAGCGTCGAAACCAGCACCGAGATCGGCACGGTCCAGTTCAACACGCTGAAGATGTAGAAGCGGTAGTAGCGCAGCAGCGTCGAGGCGGCCACGCCGTGCTCCTGCGCGTCGCGCGCCTTGTCGGTGTAGTCGATGATCAGCGACAGCGCCGCGACCGACAGCAGCACCAGGCCGAGCACTTTCAGGAACTCGCGCAGGATGTAGCGATCGAGGATGTTCGGAAAGGTGATGTCGAAACGGGAGAGCGCTGACGGCTCGTCCTCGACCACCGCCGCCGCCGTACGCGAGCGGCGGTCCAGGAGCCGGCGGATCTGCAGCGCCGCGCGGCTGAAGATGCTGCCTCCCGGCCGCGCCGCGAAGTCGCGGTTGGCGCGGCCGAGGAGATACAGACCGCTCGCGAACAGGATCAGATTGGCGCCCCACATGCCCAGCCACGCCGGGATCTTGCCGGCCGTGGCGAGCTGCTCGCCGTTGTTGATCATCAGATAGTAGAAAACGATGATCGCGATACTCAACGTGAATCCTGAGCTTTTCCCGCCGCGGCGGTTCGTGATCCCGAGCGGCAACCCCAGCACGCCGAAGGCGATGCACGCGAACGGGATGGCGAACTTCTTGTGGATCTCGACGCGGGCCATGTTCCGCGCGATGCGGTCGTTCTGGCTGCGGCCCTGTTCGTAGCGGCGTTGGGCGTCGAGCAGCTCGCGCAGGTCCATCTCGCGCAGAGACCGGCCGAGCGCGTTCGGATCGAACGTACTGCCGCTGGACGGCAGCCGGATGCGCTGCGTGGCGTTCTTGGTCAGATCGTAGCGGTCGGGACGGCGCGGATCCCAGACGTGTGTCTCCGCGCCAGCGAGATTCATCCAGATTTCCTTCGAGGCGCCCATGAGCGCGAGGCTGCCGGCTTCGGCGACGATGAGCCGCTGACCGACACCTTGCTGCGACAATCCGGCGAGCTGTTCCTCGTCCGGCGCCGCCGCCAGCGCGCCCATCTGCGTGGGCGTCTGCGGGTCCGTCGACTCGTCCGCGCGGCTGTCCGCCACGAACACGCCTTTCCATTGACCCGTGACCGGATCGATGTCGTCGACGTAGATCATCAGATTCGCATAGCCGGTGTGGAAGACGCGCGGCTTGACGACGTTCTCGGCGGCCGACGTGGTCAGCTCCGCCTGCAGCGCCACGAACTGGCGGTTGCTCTCCGGCATCACGTAATTGATCAGGTAAAAGTTGAGGCCGAACATCAGGAAGCTGAAGAGGAACACCGGCCGGTAGATGGTGCGCGTGGAGATGCCCAGCGCGCGCATGGCCACGATTTCCGAGTCGGACGAGAGGCGGCCGACGGCGATCAGGATGCCGAACAGCAGCGACATCGGCAGGGTCAGCACGATGATGTGCGGCAGGATGAACACCAGGAGCTTGCCGACCACGGCGCCGGAGAGGGAGCGCTTGATGATCAGCCCGGCCATGTCGAAGAGCTGCCGCATGAGGATGATCGAGGTGTAGAAGACGAAGCCGAGAACGGTCGGCCCGATCATTTCCTTGAGGACGTAGCGGGAGAAGATCTTCATTGGCGACGCGGATTCTACGACGCGGGATTTGGGCCAGCGTTGGGTTTCCACAGGGTCTCGTAAGATGGATTATGTTAAGTCGTGAGTGCGGCAACGGGCGTTGGGCGGTAGGCGTTTGGGAGATCTCGACTCATGGGCGCATGAGCGCAAGCTCCCGAACGCCTGCCGCCCAACGCCTAACGCCCCAAGAACGTCTTCACCTGCGCCACCAGGCTCAACGGATTTCCCGTCTTCTTGATGTAGCCGACCGCGTGCGAGCGGCCGACCAGGCTTTGCAGCTCTTCTTCGCTCTTCGCCGAGTGCAGGACGATCGGCGTGGCGCGCAGGAAGTCGAAGAGCTTGGTGAAGTCGAGAACGTGCTCGCCGCTCAGCGTGGGCATCTCGATGTCCAGCAGGATCAGGTCGGGCTTCTCGCGCTGCACGAGCTTGGGCAAATTCAGCGACGAGCTGGAGGTGATCACTTCCATGCCGGCGGAGTTGAGCAGCCGGCGCACGGCGCCGAGGAGCTTCTCGTCATCGTCGATTACGAGAATCTTCGGCGGCACGTTGTTCATCTCAGTTCTCCGACTCCAGGCGCTTGAGCAGCTCGCGGACCGCCTCGATCACTTCCGCTTTGTCGACGTTCGGCTTCTTGAACGCCAGGTTCAGCGTGAACGGCAGCGACTTGTCCTTCAAGGCATACGTGAAGTTTTTCGGGCGGCCGGCCTTCTTCGGCTCGGGCTTGGTTGCGGTTTGCTTGCGCAGATCCTCGCGCGACAGCTCGCCGGCGGCGAACGCGCGTACGACCTGCTCCATCGCCTCTTCCGAATTCGCGCGCGCCACCTGCACGAGCACGCTCTTGTTCGAGATGCCCGCCTCGCGGCACATCAGACGGATGCGATCCGGGATGTCGTTGATGAGCAGCGTCTCGGTGACGGTGGTGCGCGACTTGCCGATGACCTGCGAGATCTTCTCGTGCGTGTAGCCGAACTTCTGCTGCAGCACGTACAACCCTTCCGCTTCTTCGAAGGCGGTCAGGTCCTTGCGCTGGATGTTCTCGATGAGCGCGATCTCGAGCTGTTCCTTGTCGTCGACGTCGAGCTCGATGGCCGGGATCTCGTCGAGGCCGGCCATGGTGGCGGCGCGATAGCGGCGCTCGCCGGAGATGATCTGGTAGCGGTTCGGACCGATGACGCGCACCAGGATCGGCTCGAGCACGCCCTTTTCGCGGATGCTCGCGGCCAGTTCCTCGATGTTGCTGAGCTGCGTGCGCGGCTGTTCGGCGTTCGGCTCGATGAGCTCGAGCGGCAGCATCGTCCCGATGTGGCGTCCGGAGCGCTTGGTCAGCTCCTCGACGTAGTGAGAGTCGTGGCGCATGACGGAGCGCTCCGGAAGTCCGCGTTTAGCACCCATGGACGCCTCCCGGCGTGGAACGATGGACGATGAACGATGAACGATGAAGGGGCCCGCGTGAACGTTCCTCGTTCATCGTTCCTCGTTCATCGTTGGTGCTACAGAGCACAGGCCTAAACACGAGCGAGTAACTCCTCAGAGAGACTGTAGTACTCCATCGCCCCGCTGGACCTCGGCGCAAAGGTGAAGATCGATTCCTTGTACGCCGGGCTCTCTTCGAGGCGGATGGATTTGGTGATGACGGTGTTGAACACGCGGTCGCCGAATACGTGGCCGATCTGTTCGTGGATGTCCTTCGACAGCGTGGTGCGGCGGTCATGCATGGTGATGACCACGCCGAGCAGCTGCAGGTTGGGATTCGGACGCGCCTTGATCTTCTCGATGGTCTCCAGCAGATCGTCCGTGCCTTCGAGCGCGAAGTACGACGACTGGATCGGCACCAGTACGTGCGTCGATGCCACCAGGGCGTTCACGGTGATCATGCCGAGGGTCGGCGGCGTGTCGATGAAGATGTAGTCGTAGTCGTTCGCGGCGTCCTTCATCCGGTCCTTGAGACGGAACGGACCATCGAGATCGCCGATGAGCTTCGACTCGAGCTTCGCCAGCGCGATCTTGGACGGCGCGACGAAGAGATTCTCGACCGGGGTCGGCACGACCACGTCCGGAAGCTCGAGCTCCTCGCTCACGAGCACGTCGTACATCGACTTCGTGATCGACCGCGCGTCGACGTAACTCATGGTCGAGTTGGCCTGCGGATCGAGATCGATGAGGAGGGTTTTGTGGCCTTTGTTGGCGACGGCGGCGGCGAGATTGATCGTGGTGGTGGTCTTGCCCACACCACCTTTCTGGTTGGCGACTGTGATGATCATCGAGGCTGGCTGGATTCTACGCGAAGCGCCGCCGCGTCACATCTTCCACTTGCCCAGATCTTCCGGCGAGAGATTCTCGAACCACTCTTTGGTCTTCTCTTCCGAGCCCTCGCCTTCCGGCGTGATGGTCTGGGCCTGATCGAGCACCGACTGTGCGACGAAGATCGGCGCCTCGGTTCGAAGAGCGAGCGCGATGGCATCGCTGGGACGGGCGTCGATCTCCAGCGTCTGATCGCCGGAGGCGCGGCGGATGGCGATGCGGATCTGCGCGTAAAACGTGGCGTCTTTGAGGTCGTTGATGACGATGCGGGTCACGCGGGCGTCGAGGCGCTGGATCATCTCGCGCAGCAGGTCGTGCGTCATCGGGCGCGGCGTGGTGATGTTCTCGAGCTGCAGCGCGATCGCGTTCGCCTCGAAGATGCCCACCCAGATCGGGAGGAAGAGCTTCTCGTCGTCGTCCTTGAGCACGACGATCGGCGAGTTGGACATCGGGTCGAGCATGAGGCCCTTGATCGACATCGGAATCAGTTGATTAGCGGTCATGCGACGGCCTCCCCGCGCAAGGTGTGGTGCTGAGCGGAATCGATGCGCACCGCAAGGATACTCCCCAGCGGCGTGGCCGGGTCGCCGTGAAAATTGACCACCCAGTAATCGTCCGTGCGACCCGACAGCATGGCCGCATCGTGACGGCTCGGTCCCTCGACGAGCACCGGCAGCACGCGCCCGCGATACGACTCCAGCCGCTCGCGCTTGTGCCGTTCGTGCAGATCGAACAGACGCTGCAGGCGTTCCGACGCCACCGCGTCATCGACAGGTTGGGCGATCTTCAGCGATGGGGTTCCCGGCCGCGGCGAATACTTGAACGCGAACAGCGAGCCGTACCGCACTTCCTCCATGAGGCTGAGCGTTTCCTGGAAGTCCGCTTCGGTCTCGCCCGGAAAGCCGACGATCAGGTCGGTCGAGAAATGCACGCCCGGAACCGCCTCGCGGATGCGCGCGATGACCTCCAGGTATTTGTCGCGCGTGTACAGCCGCTTCATGCGCCGCAGGATGCGCGACGATCCCGACTGCACCGGCAGGTGCAGGAAGCGCGAGATATTCTCGTGATCGCGCATCGCGGCGATCATCGAGCCGCTGACTTCCGCCGGATGCGAGGTCATGAAGCGCAGGCGCGCCACGCCCGGCGTCTCGGCCACCGCGGAAAGCAGCGCGCCGAAATCGCGGCCGGTCCGCGGGCAGCGATAGGCATTCACCGTCTGCCCGAGGAGCTCGATCTCCACGCGCCCGCTCGCCACCGCCGTCCGCACTTCGGCGAGCACATCGTCGAACGGCCGCGACACTTCGCGTCCGCGCGTGGTCGGCACGATGCAGAACGTGCAGTTCTTGTTGCAGCCTTCGATGATCGTCACCCAGGCCTTGGTGGCCGAGGTGCGATCGATGTTGATGTAGTCGTAATTGCGGTCCTCGTGGAACTCGACGGCCACGCGCTTGCCGTTCTCGAGCACGTCATCGAGATGGCCGACGTTGCCTGGACCCATCACGAAGTCGACCCACGGCGCGCGCGCGAGGATCTGCTCCCCTTCCTGCTGCGCCACGCAACCACACACGCCGATCTTCAGCTCGCGCGACTGTTTCAACTCGCGCAGACGCCCGAGGTGCGAATAGACCTTCTGCTCCGACTTGTCGCGGATCGAGCACGTATTGAGCAGGATCAGATCCGCCTGCGCTTCGCTCTCGGCGCGCTTGTACCCGCGCAGCTTCAGATGTCCCGACAGCCGTTGCGTGTCGAGCTCGTTCATCTGGCAGCCCCAGGTTTCGATGAAGTAGGTTTTCATGGGGATGGGTTTTGGGCCGTAGGGGGCTCTGCCTCCGGTTTCGGCTCCAGCACTTCCACCGCTTCCCTCGCCGCCTCCAGCTTCGCCTTCGTTTCATTGAAGCGCCGTACCAGCTCTGTGTCGCGGCGATCGAGGTCGTTCTCCTCGTAATACTTGTGCTCGATGGCCGCCAGTTCCTTTTCGAACTGGACCACCGTCGCCTTCGCGGCGGCGAGTTTCACGTCCGCGGCGGCGCGCTCTTTTTTCTCCCGTTCGTGCTTCTGCTCCGTGCTCTCATCGGGCAGCGGCTCGAGCGGTGGGAGCTCGCCGGTCTTGTTCTCGATGAGCTTGGCCTTGGCCTTCTTCACGTCCGCGTTGGTGATGACTTTGGTCGTGCTCTTCTTTCTCTTCGCCTTCGCCGCTTTTGCGGCTTCGACGAGATCGTCCGCCCACATAGCTCCTGCAAAAGCTACGGCGGCGATCATGAGGACAGCGAGCAGGATCCGTTTCATACGCGGCCGTACCGGTCTTCCAGGCGAACGACGTCCTGCAGCTCGGGCGTCGAGACTTCCGCGACGTCGGTGTCGACGACGGCGAACATCCGGTGGATCAGCCGCGGCGGGATATGGAACGCCTCACCCTTGCGGAGCGGGAGCTCGCGGCGGTCGCCGTCGCACTCGATCGTCAGCGTCAGTTCGCCGTCGACAACGTACAGCGTCTCCTCTTTCATTTCGTGGTACTGGAGGCTCAGCGACTCGCCCTGGTTGATGTGCAGGATCTTACCGACGTAACGATCCGTCTGCGCGAAGATCAGCTCGTAGCCCCACGGCTTCGGGACGTGTGTGATGGGGCGGTGCTTGAAGATGCGTTCCTGTTCTGTCATACGTTCTGGCTGACGAGTCCCTCGGGGAAGCGCATGGCCACGCTCTCGATGACGAACTCCTCGATTTCCTGCGCGGTTTTCTTGTTGAGCGCGATCTCCGCGATGCGCCGGCAATCTTTATAGCGCACGGAGCGGATGACGTTCTTGATCACCGGGATCGACGACGGATTCATGGAGAAGATCTCCAACCCCAGCCCGAGGAGCACGATCGCGTAGATCGGATCGGCGGCCATCTCGCCGCACATCTCCACCGGGATCCCGGCGCGTTTGCCGGCGTCGATCACGCCTTTCACGAGCCGCAGGATGGCCGGGTGCAGCGGCTCGTACAGATAGCTGACCTTCTCGTTGCCACGGTCGATGGCGATGGCGTACTGAATGAGATCGTTCGTGCCGATGGCGAAGAAATCCGCCTCCGTGGCGAGCAGGTCCGCGATCACGGCAGCGGACGGCACTTCGATCATGATCCCGATCTGCAGCTCGCGGTTGTACGGGATGCCCTCGGCATCGAGCTGCATGCTCAGCTCGCGCACGAGCGTCTTCACCTGACGCAGCTCCTGCACGCCGGAGACGAGCGGGAACATGATCTTGATCTTGCCGAACGCGGACGCGCGGAGCAGCGCGCGCAGCTGGGTCTTGAACATGTCGCGGTGCTGCATGCAGAGACGCAGCGCGCGCAGGCCGAGGACCGGGTTGTCTTCCTTCGAGCCCATGATCTGGCGGGCCAGTTTTTTGCCGCCGAGATCGAACGTGCGGATGATGCACCAGTTCGGCGCCGTGGCCTCGGCCAGCTTGCGGTAGATGTTGAAGTGCTCTTCCTCGGTGGGCAGATCGGGGCTGGTGGCGATGTAGAGAAACTCGCTGCGATAGAGGCCGATCCCTTCCGCGCCGAACTTCACCGCGTCATCGCACTCTTCGAGCAGCTCGATGTTGGCCTGCAGCGAGATCTTGTGATGATCCTTCGTGACCGCGGGCATCTCGCGGTTCGCGAGCAGCTTCAGCTCCGCTTCCTCGTGACGCGAGACGCGGCTGAGATACTCCTGGATCATCGCCGGCGTCGGATTGACGACCACCGTTCCCTCGTAGCCGTCGACGATGACCAGCTCGTCGCTGTCGACGATCTTGGTCAGGCGCGGCACGCCGATGACCGCGGGCATGAACAGCGACTTGGCGATGATCGACGTGTGCGAGGTACGGCCGCCCACTTCGGTGACGAAGCCGACGATCGGCTTGCGGTTGAAGTGGATGGTGTCGGACGGCGTGAGGTCGTCCGCGATGATGATCACGTCGTGGTTGATCTCGGAGAGATCGTGATGGGCGATGCCCTGCAGGTTGACCAGCACGCGCTCGGCGACGTCTTTCACGTCCGCGACGCGCTCGCGCAGGTAGTCGTCGTCGAAGCTGGCGAAGCGCGCCTGCAGTTCTTCCTGCACCTCGGCCAGCGCCCATTCGGCGTTGACCTGTTCCTCTTCGATCTTCTGCGTGACCTTGTCCGCGAACGACGCATCGCCGACGATCATCGCGTGCGCCTCGAAGATCTGCGCGTACTCCTCCCCCATCGAGCGGCTGACTTTCTGCTTGAGGTCGAGCAGCTCGTCGCGCGTTTTCTCGAGCGACTCGTTGAAGCGGCGCACTTCTGAGCCGACTTCCTCTTCGCGAATGGGGATGCGGTACACCTGCGCCACCCGCTTCTCGACGATCACGGCGCGGCCGATGGCGATGCCCGGCGAAACGCCGACGCCTTTGTAGGTACGGATGTCGCTGCGCGTCTGAGCTGCGGGCATCAGCTCATTCTACTTCGTCGAATTTCGCGTCGATGAGCTTCTCGACCGCGTCGAGTGCGTCGCGCTCATCCGCTCCGTCCGCTTTCACGACCACGGTCGAACCGCGGCCGGCGGCCAGCAGCAGGATGCCCAGGATCGATTTGCCGTCCACTTCCTCCTCGCCCTTGCGGACTTTGATGTCCGACTTGAAACGGGCGGCGGTGTGGACGAACTTCGCGGCGGCGCGCGCGTGAAGACCCAGCTTGTTCTTGATCTCGATGGTTCGTTCGATCACGCGGTCGCTCCGGCGCGTTTTTCGGGCGCGAGCAGATCGGAGCAGACCCGGATGGCCTTCGATCCCTTCTCGCTGATCACGTGCGCGAGCGTGGCCACATCCTTCGCTTCCTGCTTCACCATGGCGAACTTCACGATCATCGGCAGGTTCACGCCGGTGACGATCTCGACATGACCCTGTTCGAGAAAGGACAGGCTGATGTTGCTCGGCGTGCCGCCGAACATGTCGGTGAAGATGATCACGTCGCGCTTCGGCCCGATCTCCGCGAGGCCGCCGGCGATCTTCTCGCGTGCCTCGTCGACGGTGTCGTTCCAGTCCAGCGGGACGGCCACCATTCCGCTCACGTCTGCCTCGATCTGGCGCGCCGCGTTCAGCAGCTCGTGCGCCAGATTTCCATGTGTCACGATCAATGCCCCAATCACCGGGACCTCCCTCGGCGGCATGATAGCGGTTCCTCGGGTTCCTCGGAGTTCCTCGGGTTCCTCGGTGGGATCTTCTTACCCGAGGAACTCCGAGGAACCGAGGCACTCCGAGGAACTACCGCCGGCAGTCCCGGTGCACGGTTTCGATCGCGTAACCGGCCGCGGCCAGATCGTCGCTGAGACGCTGCCCGATGGCCACGGAACGGTGCTTGCCACCCGTGCAACCGATGCCGATGGTGAGGTAACTCTTCATTTCCTTGCGATACCCCGGCAGGACGTAGGTCACGAAGTCGAACAGCCTGGCGTAGAACTCCTCGTAGCCTTCCTGCCGGCGGAGGTACTCGACCACTTCCGGATCGAGGCCGGTTTTCGGGCGCAGTTCCTCGACGAAATGCGGATTGGGCAGAAAGCGGACGTCGAACAGCAGATCGAGGTTGTACGGGAGGCTGTACTTGAATCCGAACGTGATGATGGTGACGAGCATGGACGGCTCGTGTCCGGCGATCTTGAAACGCCGCATGACCTCGGCCTTCAGCTCGTGTACGGAGAACTGCGAGGTATCGAGCACCATGTTCGCGAGCGACTTCACTTCCGTGAGCGCCTCGCGCTCGCTCTGGATGGCCTCGACGAGCGGACTGTCCTTGGCCAGCGGGTGCGGACGGCGCGTTTCCGAGTAGCGCCGGGCGATGACTTCGTCGGTCGCCTCGAGGAAGATCAGGACCGTGTTGGGAACGATCTTGCGCAGGCGCTCGCGATAGAACTCGGGAAAGATCGTCGCGAAGTCGTGCGTGCGCACGTCGACGACGATGCCGATCCGGTTGGCTTTTTCGTGGGAGGTGACTTCCTGCAGATACGGCTCGATCAGCTCGATGGGGAGGTTGTCGGTGCAGTAAAAGCCGAGGTCCTCGAGCGTCGACTGCACGTAGCTCTTTCCCGATCCGGACAGGCCGGTGATCACGACCAGGTGCTCGGGAGCGTTCGGCATGCGGGTTAGCGCTGCCTCCGCGTGCGGTCGATGACGTCGGGCGAGAAGCGCGTGCGCGAGCTGATGCTGCGCATCTCGGAGCTGGCCATCTCGGAGGCATTCGACGACGGGAGCGTGTCGCCGATCGCGCCTCCCTGGCGGGCGATCTGCTCATCGATGCGGCGCGTGAACTCGCGCGCGGAGTCGTAGCCCTGCAACTTCATCAGATGATTGCGCGCGGCGATCTCGACCAGCAGCGCCAGGTTGCGTCCCGATGCGACCGGCAGGCGCACGTACGGTTTCTTCACGCCGAGGAGCTCGTAGGTCTCGCCGGTGATGCCGAGGCGGTCGTACTCGGCGCCTTCCACCCAGCGCTCCAGCTTCACCACCAGGTCGATCGGTTTCACGTCGCGCGTCGAGGCCACGCCGAAGAGATCCTTGATGTCGACGATGCCGATCCCGCGCAGCTCCATGTGATGGCGGAGCAGATCGTTCGAATACCCGAGCAGCACGTCGTTCGGATGGCGCTTCACGATCACGAGGTCGTCGGCGATGAGGCGATGGCCGTGCTGAATCAGATCGAGCGCGCACTCGCTCTTGCCGATGCCGCTGTCGCCGAGCAGCAGGACGCCGATGCCGTAGACGTCGAGCAGACCGGAGTGCATGGTCATGCGCGGGGCCATGGTCTCTTCGAGGAAGTACGTCGTGCGCGTGATGGTCGTCGACGACATGGCCGGCGTGGAGAACAGCGGCACTCCCCGCTTCTCGCACTCGATGCGGAACTCGTCCAGCGGCGTGATCGCCTTCGTGACGATGAACGTGGAGATGTCGAGCCCGGCCACGTCGCGGATGCGCTTCTCGCGCAGGCGCGGCGGAAGGCTCTGCAGGTACTTCGTCTCCGACGCGCCGATGATCTGCACGCGCCACGGCTTGATGTATTCGTAGTATCCGGCGAAGGCCAGGCCCGGCTTCTGAACGCGCGGACGGCAGATGATGCGGCCGAGGCCGTCGTCGCCGGTGACGAGTTTGAGCTGCAGGTCCTCGAGCTCGCCGGAGCAGAGGGACTGCACCGTTGTCTCGATGTAGTCCTCGTCGGTCACGCGGCTATGGTAGCCGAGGTGCTGCGGAACTCACTTCCTGATCGATGCTTTGGCCGCGAGCTCGAACAGCGCCTGCGCTTCCTTCTCGCCGCCGCGCGATGCGAAACGATCCTTGCCGGTGGCGCCGTCAGCTTCGATCGTGAAGGTCACTGTCGTGCGGTCGACCGTCCTGGCCGCGTCGCCCTCGAATGAGATCACGTAGGTGCGGATCTCCGTGCCGGTTCCGATGCTGCTGCTGCCGAGGTTGGCTGCTTCGCCGTTGCGTCCGCCACCGCCGCCGGTCGGTCCGATGTTCGAGAGCGCGCCGGCCATGGCCGGGCTGTCGCGCTTCGTTTCGGTCCTGGTCTGCGAGCTGACGCTCAGGCCGGACGGCGGTCCCATGAGGACGATCACTTTGCCGCGCAACGATCTCGAGCCTTTGGCCTTGCCGATGGTGAGGTACTTGTCGGCCTGCTCGGCGCGCATTTTCACTTCCGCCGGAAAGCCGGGGTCGCGCCTGGCGAGAAACGCCTCCACGAACTTCGCGGCATCCGCCTCGGATATCACCTGCGCCCACTGCTCGCGCTCGGCTTTGGTCATGAAATAGCTCTCAGGCGACTCGTCCCAGTCCCGGAACTTTCCGAGATCGGCGGCAAGAAGAGAGCTGACGGTGAAGAGAGCGGCAACGGCAAGAATGCTGATGCGACGCATGGAGCCTCCGGATGGATGTCGGGTACTTTCCGACACGACACCGCGAGGCGGGGACAAATTCCGGAACGACGGCGTTGGGCGTGAGGCGCCCAACGCCTGCTCCCATTCAGAATTCCGGCGCAATCAATCCCAGATTTCCATCCTGCCTCTTGTAGATCACCGACACGCGCTCGTTGTCGATGTCGCGGAAGACGATGAAGTCGTTCTTCGAGTCATCGAGGCGCAGGGCCGCTTCCTCGATCGACATCGGACGGATGGTGATGTTGTTCGTCTTCACGATGCGCGGGGCGCGCGTTTCCGTTTCCTCGCGCATGCGGCCGGGCTCGATGACCTGCACCGCCCATTCGGTGACGTTGCGGCCGTTGCCTTCCTTGCGGTGATGGTCGCGGATCTTCTTGCGGTTCTTCTGGGCCTGGCGCTTCAGGTGGTCGATCGCGGAGTTGACGGCGTCCTGCATCGATTCGTCCGACTCCTGCACGGTCTTCACGTCGTGCTCTTTGCCGGTGATCAGGATCTCGCAGATGTTGCGGTACTTCTCCACCTGCAGTACGACCCGCGCGTCGATCACGTCGTCGAAGAGGCGTTCCTCGATCTTGGCCAGCTTCTTTTCGACCATGCTGCGGACGTCAGGAGGAATCTCGTAGTTACGACCCGAAATCTCGGTTGCCATAGTCACCACACCTCGAACTAGAAAATTTGCTTGCGGTCCGTCGACGACGGGATGTTCAGCTCGTCGCGATACTTCGCCACCGTGCGACGTGCGATGTTGATGCCTTCGTCGTTGAGGATCTTCATGATTTTGGAATCGCTGAGCGGTTTGCGCGGGTCCTCGTTCTCGATGAAGCTCTGGATCTTCTTCTTCACCGTGAGGGACGAGATGTCCTCGCCCGTGTCGGAATCGATTCCGCTGTGGAAGAAGTACTTCATCAGGAACAGGCCGCGCGGCGTGTGCATGTACTTGTTGGAGACCACGCGGGATACGGTGGACTCGTGCATCTGGATGTCGTCCGCGACGTCGCGGAGCACCAGCGGCCTGAGGTAGTCGATGCCGCTCTCCAGGAACTCGCGCTGGTGCTTGACGATCGACTCGGCCACTTTGTAGATCGTGCGCTGGCGCTGGTCGAGCGACTTGATCAGCCACACCGCGGAGCGGATCTTGTCCTTGATGTAGTTGACCGTCTCGCCGTCCGACTTGGAGTCCATCGAATTGAGCATGCTCCGGTAGCCGCTGTTGATGCGCAGCTTGGGCATGCCGTCTTCGTTCAGCACGATCACGTACTCGTCGCCGACCTTGTGCACGTAGACGTCGGGCTCGACGTAGATCGCTCGCTCATTGGAGTATTTCCTCCCTGGCTTGGGATCGAGGTGCTTGATGATCTCGACGATCCCCTCGAGCGTCTTCATGTCGATGCCGAGGGTCTTGGCGAGCGGAACGAACTTGCGCTGCATGAACTCGTCCCAGTGATCGCGGACGATGATCTCCACGAGCGGCGCGTCGACTTCGAGGAAGCCGAGCTGCAGGAGCAGGCATTCGCGCAGGTCGCGCGCGCCGACGCCGATCGGATCGAGCGACTGCACGGCCTGAATGGCGGTCTCCACTTCCTCCGCCGCATAGCCGCCGGAGGCCATGATCTCTTCGTTGCTGGCGCGCAGGTAGCCGTCTTCGTCGATGTTGCCGATGATGAACTGCGCGATCTCTTTGGTCCGTGGCGACGCATCCGACATCGAGAGCTGCCAGTGCAGATGGTCGGACAGGTTGGGCGGACGGGTGAGCGTGTTCTCGATGGGGAACTCTTCGTGCTCCTCCCCCATCCCGCGCGGGTTGTAGCCGTACTCGATGTAGTCCTGGAAGTAGGCGTCGTAGTCGATCTCGTCGAACGAGTCTTTTTCCTTCTCTTCCTTGACTTCGGTTTTCTTCGCCTCTTCGGTCTCGTTCTCGGCCTTCGTTTCCTCGGCCTGCGTTTCCTCGGTTTTCTGTTCCTCGGCGGACTCGTCGAGGAGCGGGTTCTCGAGCAGCTCCTGATTCAGCACTTCCTGGAGCTCGAGCTTCGAGAGCTGCAGCAGCTTGATCGCCTGCTGCAGCGACGGCGTCATGATCAGCTTCTGGCTGAGTTTGAGATGAAGCTTTTGTTCAAGTGCCATGGTCGGAAGTGGTACAGCCGGACAAGTGTTCCTCGCTCAGTTTAGATTGAATGTCTCGCCCAGATAGATGCGCCGGACCTCGGCGTCGGATGAGAGGCTCTCCGGCGCTCCCTGCCGGAAGATCTCGCCTTCTTTGATGATGTAGGCCCGGTCTGTGATCTTCAGCGTCTCTCTCACGTTGTGATCCGTGATCAGGATCCCGATCCCACGGGCCCGCAGTTGCGAAACGATTCGCTGGATTTCGAAGACTGCGATTGGATCGATTCCTGCAAACGGCTCATCTAGCAAGATGAATGCCGGGTTGATGGCCAGACTTCTGGCGATCTCCACGCGCCGTCTCTCTCCTCCCGACAATGAGTACGCGCGGTTTCGCGCGATGTGCGTGATGCCGAACTCTTCGAGCAGCGAGTGCGTGCGGCGCTCGCGCTCGGCACGCGGCAGACTCATGGTCTCGAATACGGCCAGCAGGTTCTCTTCCACCGTCAGCTTGCGGAACACCGACGCTTCCTGCGGGAGATAGCTGATGCCGCGCTTGGCGCGCAGATACATCGGCAGCTCGGTGATGTCGTCTTCGCCGAGAGAGACCTGACCCCCATCCGGACGCACCAGTCCGACGATCATGTAGAAGGTGGTGGTCTTGCCCGCGCCGTTCGGGCCGAGGAGACCGACGATTTCTCCCTGCCGGATCTCCACGGAGACATCGCGAACGACCTTGCGGCCCTTGTACACCTTCACGAGATGCTCCGCCGAAAGGCAGAGGGGCGCGGCGCTGGCGGGGACCTCAGTCATGTGCGCGGGGAGAGTATCAAATGCGAGTTCCTCGGAGTTCCTCGGGTGCCTCGGGGTTCCTCGGAGTGTGCCCCCGCCGAGGA
>CAMPKJ010000009.1 GCA_946887105.1 uncultured Acidobacteriota bacterium
GTCTTACAGTCGCAAAGTCTCAAAGTCTCAAAGAGCCGAGCGGTCCTCCTCTTTGAGACTTTGCCACTTTGAGACTTTGCGACTTCTCACGGCACCGCCACGCTGGCCAGCACCTGATCGATGATGCGGTCGCTGGTCACCTGCTCGGCCGCGGCTTCGTAGCTGAGCACGAGCCGGTGGCGCAGGACGTCGTGGGCGATCGCTTTGACGTCCTCGGGCACGACGTAATCGCGACCTTCGATGAAGGCGTGCGCCTTGGCGACGTGCGCGAGCGCGAGCGTCGCGCGCGGCGATGCGCCGAATGCGATCTGCGACGCCAGTCCCGGCATCCGGAACTCGGCCGGCTTGCGCGTGGCGGTCACGAGCTGGACGATGTAGCGGCCGATGCGCTCATCGGTGTGCACGCGCGCCGCGAGCTGCCCGATGGCGTGAATGTCGTTCGTGCCGAGGATGCGCTGGATGCTGATCTGCTCGCGGGTCGGATCGAGGTACAGCGCGAGCATGCGCAGCTCCTCCTCGGCACGCGGATAGTCGACCCGCAGTTTCATCACGAACCGGTCCACCTGCGCCTCGGGCAGCGCGTACGTTCCCTCGTGCTCGATCGGATTCTGCGTGGCGATGACCACGAACGGATCGGGCAGCGCGTAGGTCGTGTCGCCGATCGTGACCTGCCGTTCCTGCATCGCCTCGAGCAACGCGCTCTGTACTTTCGCGGGCGCGCGGTTGATCTCGTCGGCGAGCACGAGATTCGCGAAGATCGGCCCGAGGCGCGGATTGAAGGTGCGGCCGGCAGGATCGAAGATCTGCGTGCCGGTGATGTCGGCGGGCAGCAGATCGGGCGTGAACTGGATGCGCTTGAACGTCCCATCGATCGCGGCGGCCAGCGTTTTGACGAGCAGCGTCTTGGCCAGACCGGGCAATCCTTCGATGAGCACGTGTCCGCGGATGAGGAGGGCGATCACGAGCCGGTTCAGCACCGTCTCCTGACCGATCACCACGCGCCCGATCTCCTTGCGCAGCCGGGCGATGGTCTGGTGTGCGGCTTCGGTGGTCTCTGTCATCGTTTGAAGTCTATCCTTCGCTACATATGAGTCGCCCGAAGAAAAAATGGGGCCAGAACTTTCTGCGCAACCGCGGCGCTGTCGAAAAAATTGTCGCGGCCGTCGAGCCGGCGCCGGACGAGGTGGTGGTCGAGATCGGTCCGGGCGAGGGCGTGCTGACCGCGAAACTGCTCGAGCTGCCGAATCGCGTGATGGCCATCGAGATCGATCCCGATCTCTACGCGCGGCTGCGGGCGAGGTTCGGCGAGCGGCTGGAACTGCGCAACGAAGACGCGGTCGACGCGCCGCTTCCGGACACGCCGTACCGCGCCGTCGGCAATCTCCCGTACAACGTCGGCACGCCGATCCTGCGCCGCGTGATCGCGGATCCGCACTGCCGCCGCGCGGTGTTCATGCTGCAGAAGGAAGTGGCCGATCGCGTGTCGGCGAAACCGGGCAGCGATCCGTATGGATATCTGACGCTCTACGTACAGGCATATGCGTCCGCGCGGCAGCTGATGACGCTCGATCCGAAATCGTTCCACCCGCCGCCGAAAGTGCGCAGCGCGGTGGTGGTGCTCGATCCGCGCGATCCCGGACTGGCTTCGCCGCGCGAGCCGGTGCTCGAGCTCGTCAGCACCTCGTTCCGGATGCGCCGCAAGAAATTGGTCAACAACTTGACCGGGTGGCGGGAGATGACGCGCGAGCAGGTGCTGGAGGCGATGCAGCACGCCGGGATCGATCCGGACGCACGTGCGGAGACGTTGTCGCTACAGGACTTCGACCGGCTGTATCAGAACAGCCACGCGTAACTCAGCTTCACGAACACCGCGCGATCGGTCCTCGTCAGATCCCGCTCCCCTTCGTAGTTGTCCGAGTATCCCGCCAGGATCACCGTCTGCGCGTTCCAGCGATACGAGAACAACAGCTGCGTGAGCAGCTCGCGCGACTGTTCGGTCACGAAATCGACGGTCTGGTACTGCAGCACCGCGCGCACGAAGGAGCGCAGGCTGAAGTGATAGAGCAGGCGTGCCTGCGGCAGATGCACGGTGAAGATCCGCGCGCCGCTCTCGGTCTCGAACTGCTGCCAGACGTAGTCGAGCTCTCCGCTCAGACGGCGGCCGAGGTTGAGCGTCACGCCGGGATTGACAGTCCAGAAATCCGCCGGCTGCGCGTTGTTGAAGTCGATGCTCTCGCCGGAGTTGAGGTCGAGGTACGCCGACACGTCCGGCGTAACTTGCGTGGAGACGAAGAACGAGTGGCGGAAGTTGTGGTACGTGCGGCCGTCGAAGTACTCCTGATTGGGCGCGAGATTGAAGCTGATCTCGGTCTGCCGCGGCCCCTGATACGTTGCGCCGAGGTCGGCGCCCCACTCGTTCCAGTCGCCGTCGAACTGGCGGGTCGTGTCGACGCCGGCCTCGAGATAGAGATTGCGGAACCAGCGATCCTCGCCACCGCGGATGCGCCGCTGCGCGAATACCTCGCCCTGCCGTACGCCGACCTGGCTGATGAAACCGCTGTCGGCGCGGAACTCCGGCGAGAGCTCCGCGTAATCCGCGCTCCACTCCCAGTTCTGATCGATGTGGCTGTAGCTCGCGCGCAGCGCGTGCCCGTCGAACGAACCGTGAGGCTGTTCGAGCCCGGACGCAATGGCGTCGGGGTACGACGTGCGCGAAGCGGAAACCTGCACGCGCACGTTGTCCTGTTCGGTCACGCGCTGGTAGCCATCGGCGGCGAGCACCGTGTTCTCGTAGTCCTCGCCGCGGCGCGACGCCAGCAATCCGCCGATCGTGGCCGACTGCCCGATTTCGGCGCGATAGCGCGCGAAGCCCGACGTCGACGCGCTGTCGAGGAACGCGACGTCCGACGACTCGTCACCAGGGATGAGGATGTTCGTGATCTCGTCGCGTGCGAAGAGCGCTCCGAAGAGATGCGCGCCGCTCTTGCCGGTCAGCTTCAGACCGGCGGCCGGATCGGCGATGGTGCGCGTGAACACCAGCGCCAGGCGCGTTTCGAAGAAGTCCGCCGCCTCGACGAAGAACGGCCGCTTCTCCGGAAAGAACAACGCGAAGCGCGTGTTCACGTCGAGCTGCGCCGCGTCGGCTTCGACCTGCGAGAAATCGGGATTGATCGTGGCCTGCAGCGACGTGCCGGGCGTGATCGCCCAACGCGCGGACACTCCTGCATCGAAGGCGTCTTCATTCGTGCCGGTGATGGTCGGCGTCACTTCGATGTTCCGGCCGCTGCTCTTCGTGTCGAAGCCGCGCAGGTCCTGGAACTGACAAACGAGACAGTTGCGATTCTGGTCTGTCCGGACGCTGCGCAGGCGATGCTGCACGTCGCGCGGCCATTCGCGGATGGCCAGGAAGCCCCAGGTAAGGCCCAACGCTTGTGCTCCGCGCGACGGGATGCGCAGTTGCTGCAGCGGCACGGCCACTTCGACGACATAGCCATCGGCGGTGATCCTCCCCGCCGAGTCCCAGATCCCGTCCCACGAGTAATCCTCGGTGGCCTCGACGTCGGAGTTGATCGCGTCGATCTGTACGCCGAGCGGATTGATGCGGAACTGATACGCGCGCCGGTCGTCGTTGAAGGGATCGAGGTAGAAGCCGACCAGATCGTCGTCGAGCGCCGCGTCGCGTTCGTGATAGCGCGCGCGGATCTGTCCCGGCCGCGGGTCCTTCGCGCGAAACGCGACATAGAGGTTGCGGTCGTCGTAGGTGACCAGCACCTCGGTCGCAACCGGCGCGGCGGTGTTGTCCGACGGATACCACTCGTACGCGACCGCGATCGGCGTCGCCGCCGCCCACGCCGGCTCGTCGAGCTGCGCATCGATGCGGACCGGCGACGTCGCAGGACGCACGTCGACCGGAGCGGCGAGCGTGGCCGCCAAAAGAAGCGTTGCAAGCATTGCGTTGTCCTCAGTTGTCAGCTGTCAGTTGTCAGTTGTCTGTGAGTTGTCGCCTGGGCGATGCCGCACAGACAACCGACAACCGAGAACCGACAACCGCGCGCGCAGCGCGCGTCACTCTTTCGCGCCGCCGTCGATCAGCATCTGCACGATGTCTTCATGTCCGCCGCGGCGTGCGAGGCGGAGCGGGGTGCGCAGTTCGCCGTCTTCCCACGCGCTGGCATTCGCGTCGGCGCCGCGATCGAGGAGCAGGCGCACCACGTCGCGGTGTCCGTTCCATGCGGCCTGCATCAGCGGGTTCTCATCGCCGGGCACGATCCGATCGCGATCCGCGCCCGCGTCGAGCAGCATTTCCACGATGCCGGTCTCGCCCGCCGCCGCCGCGGCGATCAGCGGACTGCCGTCGCCGCGTGCCGGAAGATCCGGATCGGCGTTTTCATCGAGCAGGAACGCGACCATCCGCGTCTGTCCCGCGCGCGCCGCTCCGATGAGCGCCGTGCCGTCGCCGGTCACGATCGTGTTCACGTCGACTCCATCCGCGAGCATGCGCTTCATCTGATCGATGTCCCCACCCTCGGCGACGCGCACCAGCGTCTCGCCAACGTTGCGATCGACGTCGAAATCGAAGTCGACGTCCGGATCGGGATCGAACGAAGCCTGCGTGACTTCCGCGGCCGCGGCGATCAGCTTCGCCGGTGCAACGCAGACCAGCAACGCGATCAGCAGCGCCAGCACGATGGCGGCGGAGACGTCGCCGTGCGGACCGCGGCGCTGTGTGGGATCGAGAATGGCGTCGACGCGTTGCGCGAGCTTGCTGCGCGAGGCCATGCCCAGCGCCGGAACGGTGGTGAAGCGGCGGAGATTGCGCGCCAGCGACACCAGCTGTCCCGCGTATGCGGCGGGCTCACTCGAGCCGATCACGGCATCATCGCAGGCGCGCTCCGCCTCGAGGCAGAAGCGGCGCCACGCCGTCCAGACCAGCGGATGCGGCCAGTACAGCGCGCACGCGGCGCGCGCGGCGAGCTGCATCGCCCAATCCTCGCGCCGCACGTGCTCGAGCTCGTGACGCAGCGCGCGCGTCAACTCCTCGGCACTCCACTCGCGCGCCGCGTACGGCACCACGATCGTCGAGCGCCGGAAGCCGAACGTGAGCGGCACGGCCACTTCATTCGACAGCACCACCAGCGCCGAGCGGCGGATGCTTGCCTGCTGCGCGATCTCGTTCATGCGCGCGGTGCCGTCGAGCCACACCTCCGCGCGATTGGCAAGGCGGCGCAGCCGGGCCACACCGAACGCGAGCCACAGGAGCAGGAACGCGGCGATCGACACGTAGACGCGCAGCGCGATGGCCGGCCAGTTCACGACCGTCACCGACGCGCGCACGCCGGACGTCTGAATCGCAGCGATCGGCTCCGCCCGCGGAATCTCGGGCGTCTGCGCGGCCGGAATCGCAGCAGCCGGCACCGGGATCGCCACCGCGGGCGCAGCGGTCTGCACGGCGGGAAGCAGCAGGAGGAAGACGAACAACGCGGCCAGGATCAGATGGCGCAACGAAGCGCGGGAACGGCGCGCGGCCATCACCAGCAGCAGCGCAAGGAACATCGCCACGGTCGACTTCACCAGCAGAGCAGTCATGACTTCCTCCGTTCCATGCGCACGCGCTCGATCTCTTTCGACAGCTCGTCGAGCTCGTCGTCACTCCAGCGTTCTTCCTTCAGCAGCGCCGTCACCGCCTGCTCCTTCGAGCCCTCGAAGAACACATCCACCAGCCGCCGCAGCGCCGACTTGCGCGCCGTGCGCCGCGGCTGCGTCGGCGAATAGACGTAGCGCAGGCCCTTCTCTTTGTGTTTGACGGCGCCCTTGGCCTCGAGTTTGGTCAGCATCGCCCGGACCGCCGAATAGCTCGGCGGATCCGACAACCGCTCCCGGATCTCCTCGGCCGAAGCCTCCTCGCCGATGGCGAAGATCACCTCGAGGATCTCCCGCTCTCTTCTCGACAACGTCCGTCCGGTCATGCCCGAGCCTCCGATGTGCTACGGACATAACATAGTGCTACGTTTGTAGCATGTCAAGAGAGTTCCTCGGGTTCCTCGGAGTCATGCCCACCCGAGGAACTCCGAGGAACCGAGGAACTCCGAGGAACGGCCTAGTGCCCGGCGTGTGCGGCCGTTGCCGGCAGCGGGCAGGGCTTGAGCGCGGGCAGGAACTGGCCGAACGTGCACTCCTTCTGCGTCGCGGAGGTGACGCTGTAGGAGTCCGTCTGATTGGGACAGACCGTCTGCACGGAGAGCATCATGCCGCGGTCCTCATGGCCGAGGAAATGGCAGTGCAGGACGTAGAGCCCGGTGTAATCCTCGTAGCGCTGGCGAATCACCAGCTCCCCTTTCGGATTGTCGGGCTGCGTCGGATTCTGATTGCTGGGGATGGTGATGCTGTCCATCCAGATCGGTTCCGGATAGGTGATGGTGTTGCCGTTCGCGTCGGCGGTGCTCACCACCTGGAACGGATTGGTGTGGATGTGAAAGACGTGGAACGGCGACGGGCGCTTGAGGTTCTGCGAGATGTGCCACTCCTCGCCGCCGTCCGGATCGAGCGGCGCCGTGAACGCCGCGCAGCGATCGTCGAACTGCATCATCTTGTCGCCGTTCAGCCCTTTCACGCGGATGCCGAACTGGCCGTCCGGCGCGGGATTCTTCTGCTGATTGCCTTCGTCGTCGAGGATCTGGAACTGCACGGTCTGCGTGGGACGGTTGGGCACGATCGGCCGCAGATCGTGCGGGAGTTGCGGCCACACGCTCTCGCTCGGGAAGCTCATCGCGCAGTCCATCCCGGCCGGACAATCGATGACGTTCACCGAGAGCAGCGCCGGTTGCGTCGCCGCGGGGGCGACGGCGTCGAGTGCCTGCCGAGCCAGGCTGCGCTCCACGCGCCGTCCGCGGCGTCCGTCTTCGACCGGCGCCGTGCCCTGTTCCTGAATCGCGCCGAACACTTCGTACGGCACGAAGAACTCGCCGATCGCGTCCGGCGCCTTCACCAGGAAGTCGCCGCGATTGCCGGGTGAAGTCTGGAAGACGAGATCGCCCGGCTGGCCATCGCACGGCGTGGCGTCGAGCAGCGGCTGGCACTGGTAGTTCTTCGGGCTGAACTGCACTCCGTCCATGGCGATCTGCCGCGCTTCGATCTTCGCCGCCGGAGCGTTGGAGACGCCGTCGAAGTCGATGCTGAACTGCGCGACCGCGTCGATGTTCGCGTTGACCAGGCGCCAGCGCTGGATCTCGCCGCGATACATCGTCACCTGCGGCACGAGCTGTCCGTTGATGAGCGGGATCGGCGTGAAGGTCTCACCGGGAGGCACGATGAAGTTGAGGTCGTGTACCTGCTGGATGACCATCAGCTTCTCGCGCAGCGGCTGCTTGAACTGGGAGCGCAGCCAGCTGTCGAACGGTCCTTCGATGATCAGCGCGCCGGCCATGCCGTTCCCGACCTGCTCGGCCGTCGATCCATGTTTGTGCGGGTGATACCAGTGCGTTCCCTCGGACTGGCTGGCCGTGAGCGGATCGAGCGCGTACTGGAACTCGCCCGAGATCTCGTTGCCGCCGTGCATCACGCTTCCGGGCGGCGTCCCGGCCGGCGTCAGTTGCAGGAGCACCCAATCCTGCGGCCGCTGCGGCGAAACGTGCGTGCCGTGGAAGTGCAGGTTGGTGGTGTTGTCGCCGTGGAAGCAGTTCATGCCATTCGGCGGCGTGGTCATCGAGCAGCACTGCGGCCACTGGGTCTTGTCGGGATTCGTGCAATCGCAGTTGCCCTCTTTCCAGACGCATTGCTCGTTGGACGCGGGCAGGTTGTTCTTGAGCAGCACGCGAATGCTGTCGCCCGGCGTCGTATCGGTGGCGCGATTCACGTGCAGCGTCGGGCCGGGGAACTTCGGCAGGTTGCTGACCGGATCGCGGTACAGGCGCAGATTGAAGATCTTCTCCGAACAGGTCCAGACGTTGTTGTTCTTGACGTAGACCGGAACCGTCTGCGGCGCGCGCGTGACGTCGAACGTCGTGCTCAGGACGTGCGTGTCTTTGTCGGCGACGATCTCGGTCGGCGGCTCGAGCTCTTCGCCCGAGCCCGGACATCCGGGGATGACGGCATTCTGACCGACGACGGTGCGGTGACGAAGCGGTTGGGCGAGAACGGAAGTAGCGGCGAAGACGGCGAGAATGACTACGAGCAGCCTGGAACGTGCGTTCACGGTTGTCTCCTCTCTCGGTTTGGATGGGGAGATGGAATGGTATCACTCGGCGTAAGCGTCGCCGGGCTCGTACCGCCACTCGGTCTGATGCTTCGCGCCTTCGGCGAAGCGCGGATCGATGTACTCCTCGAACGCGATGTCGCGATCGAGCACCCCGGTCTGACGCATCAGGCGAACGATCAGCTCGAAGTCCTTGCGCAGCGGCGTGAGCGGCTGGTACTGCACGCGATCGAGAGGATTCGTGAGCGCCCATCGCAACAGGCGCGGGTCCTGGCGGAAGTAAAAGCGTCCGACGAAATCGGCCGCATGCTCGCGCCGCGCGCGCCGTTTGGGCGGATTGTCGAGCCACAGTCCGGAGCGGGCGATGCCGTCGACCAGCACCTGCACCGCTTCCGGCTTGTTCGCGATCGCGTCTTCGCGGACCACCAGCACGCACGAGATGTAGTCCGGCCAGTATTCACGGGCGTGAAAGAGCACGCGGCCGAAGCCGGCCATCTCCGCCTGCGACGGATACGGCTCGCCCATCGAGAACGCATCGATCGCGTCGGCGGCGAGCGCGCCGGCGACGTCGGGCGGCGCCATCTCCACCATGCGCAGGTCGTTCGCGGTCATGCCGTGCTTCTCCATCGCGCGAAACAGGATCAGGCGCTCGTCGGAGAAGCGGCTGGGGATGGCCACGATCCTCCCCTTCAGGTCGGCGAACGTCTGCACCGGCCCGTTTTTCTGCACGACCACCGCGCTGCCGTAGCGGTGGCCGAGGTAAACGATCTTCACCGGAACGCCCTGAGCACGCAGGGCGATGGCCATCGGTGCGACCATGAACGCCGCCTGCATCTGGTTCGAGATCAGCGCTTCCTTGATCTCGGGAAATCCCTGGAACATGCGAGGGATGAACAGATGACCGGATTTCGAGTTGGCGGCGATGTAGTCCGTCACCGGGCACGCCAGGTGTCACGTGACCGGAATGTAGGCGACGTTGAGCTTGCGCCGGCTCTCCGGCAGACGGTCGTTGAGAAGCACCGTCCAGTCGACGTTCGTGGCCAGGTGCGCGGCCGTGATCACGGCCACCCAGGCGAAGACGAGCAGCGCAATTTTGCGCGTATTGGTCATTCCTTCCTCCCTTCCAGTTCCTCGGAGTTCCTCGGCAGTTCCTCGGCAATCCCCCTCCGAGGAACTCCGAGGAACCGAGGCACTCCGAGGAACTAGACATAAAACGCCCACTTCACGAACTGCAATCGCTCGGTGAGGCGAATGAGCGTATCGAGCAACAGTCCGATCACGCCGATCAGCAGCATGCCGCCGACCACCAGGTCGTAGCGCTGCCCGGCATTGCGCGAGTCGATGATCAGATAGCCGAGGCCGGAGTCGACCGCGATCATCTCCGCGGCGACGAGGACCAGCCAGGCGATGCCGAACGCGATGCGCAGGCCGACCAGAATGCGCGGCAGGACGGCGGGAATGATCACGCGCGTCATCAACGCGGACGTGCTCAGTCCGAAATTGCGTCCGGCCTGGATGTACACGACCGGCACGTTGCGCACGCCGTTCATGGTCGTGACCACCACGGGAAAAAACGAAGCGAGAAAGATGAGAAAGATCGGCGCGAGGTTGCTCACGCCGAACCAGATCACGGCCAGCGGCATCCACGCGAGCGGCGAGATCGGCCGCAGCATCTGGATCAATGGATTGGTCGCGCGTGCGAGCGCCGGCCACCATCCCAGTGCCAGTCCGACCGGCACGCCCAGTGCCACGGCGGCGAGATAGCCGGCGCCGACACGGAACAGCGAGTCGGCGATGTAGCTGCCGAGGTGCGGCAGCTGGGTGATGCCGCGCGCGACGGCGATCGGCGACGGGAAGATTTTCGTGGCGGTGAGAACGACGGCGGCATGCCAGAGGAGCAGCACCGCCAGCGGCACGATCCAGCGGCCCTTCATACCTGGTGCGCCAGTCCGATCTCGCCGAAGATCTCGTCGCGCCATGCGATGTAACGCGGATCGGAGAGATCGCGCGGATGCGGGATGTCGATGTCCACCACGCGCCGGATCTTTCCGGGACGCGCGGACAGCACGACCACGCGGTCGGCGAGCTGCACGGACTCTTCGATGTCGTGCGTGACGAAGAGGATGGTCTTCTTCTCCGCCTGCCAGATCCGCAACAGCTCGCGCCGCATCTGCAGCCGGGTGATGGAGTCGAGCGCGCCGAACGGCTCGTCGAGGTAAAGCACGTCGGGATCGACCGCCAGCGCTCTGGCGACCTCGAGCCGCTGCTTCATCCCGCCCGACAGCTCGCGTGGATACGACTGCTCGAAGCCGCGCAGTCCGACCATCTGCACGTAATGCGCGATGCGCTCGCGCTTCTCGTTTTCGCTCTGCCGGAACAACCCGAAGCCGATGTTCTCCTCGACTGTGAGCCACGGAAATACACCGCGCTCCTGAAACACGAAAATGCGCCGCGGATCGGGCCCGCTCACGAGCTCCCCATCGATCGCAACGTGTCCTTCGGTCGGCTGCAGAAACCCGCCGACGATGTTCAGCAGCGTCGACTTCCCACACCCCGACGGTCCGAGCAGACAAACGAACTCCCCCTCGGAAACGGCGAGGTTGATGTCGTCGAGCACGCGGATGCTCGCGAACGACATGCCGATGTTGGAGAAGAGGACCTTCAAAATCGCGCGGAGGGTAGCACAGGGACTACGCGCTCAGTCTTTGAACCAAAAACTCTCCAGACAAGTTGGATCGAGACGCGCCAAGTCGCGGCGTTTGGCGTGATCGTGACCGCACACAGTGATGGCAGCGCCGCGGCCGGTTTTCTTCGTGCCGGCCGGCGAGGCCCCCAATGCCTGGCGATTCGCGGATGCGATTTCGGCAAACCAGCTGCGAATCATCGGCTTGTCGTCATATAGATGACGGGCAAACGCGATGGAGACGCCATCGCTGATGCTCATGGTGGTGCGATAGCCGAGAACGGTGTGCAATCCGCCGAAGACTTTCCGCCAAGGAGCATCCCAGCCCGACTTGTCATCGTCCGCGGTTTGGATGACTTCGCACGAGTGCAGGATCAGCAAGCGGAGCGATTCCTCGCCCGCCCCGTAGCCTCCGGTATTGACGACGTCCACCCACTCCAGTCTCCTGCCCATCCCCAGGACCTGGATTCGTCCAGGAAGTCCATGCGACTCGATCAGGGCGATGTGTGACGAATCGATGAACCCCGATTTTTCAGACAGGAGCATCGGTTCTTCGAGAAAGCAGAAGTGCCGGGGCGCCAGATTGCTGCCTTGCAGCGTGAGGCCGGCAACGAACAGGTAACCGTTTTCGATCCATTGATTTCCATCCGTGGTGAGAGCGTACCGGTCCAGGCGCATCCCGGCCGGATTCGTTTGTACGGGAGCGTTGCAGTCGACGGCCAGCTGATTGGAGGGCGGCGGTGGCTCGGGTTCGCGGTTCACGGCCGGGATGAACACATCCATCGTATCCGCCGGCGCTCCGTCGAAGCGATTTACGCTCACGACGACGCGGTACGCCGGATAAAGGAAGTTCCGGTCGTCGTAATAGACGAGCTCCGGCGACGACAAGACATCTACGAACACGAAACGCGCGTCGGGAATGGCTCGCTCGATGCCGGACACCAGCGTTTTCTCATCGAGCGGGATTCGTTGAGAGCTTGTGGGCGGACCGCTCACCCTGTCCCACCGAATGACTGCCGAAACGATGTCGTCCCCGCGGATCTCCAACGACGCGACCGAGCCGACGCCATAAATCGGAAACGGACCGACGAATCGATTGACGCGATACCAGGACGAATCCTCCACGACGTCGCCGCGCGTGCCGTCGTTCTGTACCCTTTGTCGCGCCACGACCAGGCGCTCCGCCAACTCATGTCGGGTTTCACCGCCGGCCGAAGGACCGAGAACGCTATTGAAGAACGAACTCGCCGTCTGCCGCGCCGCAACGGGATCGACGTCGTTGGGCGCGAGTGGCGGAGAGGCTAGGAACAGTGCGACATCAGGTCCGCCGTCCGGCACCGGCACTTGCATTGCTGTCGCTACCCGGCCTCGCAGCGCGTTATCCGGCCCAAGCGGGAACACATTCATCGTTTCCCCAGGGAGCGAGGGCGGCATCCGCACTTTCGCAGGAATGGCCACTCTGGCTTCTCCCTCCAGCGCAGCGACGACCACCAACAAAACGATCGCGGCGTTGATTTTCACCGCGTTCCTCGCAATGGAATGCAGTTCGCGCGAGCGCCGCCCGGATCCATGATCGGAAACGGATAGCGATGAGGAATGGGCGGATCCGCAGGTACGGGGCGGTTCATCATCCGATAGAACGCGCCGAAATGGACGTCCACCGCTTCGGGATGGATATGACCCATCGGCACGGCGTCGTTCGGCATCAGGTTTCCGATCTCGATCTGGGCCGTGTTCTTGAGGACCAGCGTCAATGTCTTCGTCCCAAGTGCGTCTCCCACCAGTGGCCTCACCGTCAATGTGACCGGGCCATCCGCCTCGGCTTGAAGCACGGCTTGATCGGCCACTTTCTGCTTGTGATACGTGACTTCCGAAAAGCGAAACCTGGACGGAAGAAACGTCCACTCGCCGCCATTGTCGAAGTTCCCCGCCGACAATTTTCCGCGAGCGAGCGTCAATCTGGCCGCGATGAGGGCCGCGTCTGCCGACGACAGATAGTCGTTGTCGAGCGAACCGCAGGTGGGGCACACATCTTTGTGATGAGGGATCGAGTGATAGCTCTTCAGTTCGTCACTCTCTCCCGGGTTGAGCTCGCTGACCTTCCTCCCGCAGTCCGCATCCGTACAGATGACCAGCGGGCTGGGGGTGAGGTTGCCTCCGGTCAGCGTGATCTGGTCTCCGCGCAACGCGTAATACGCGAATTCCGTCGCGCCGGTTGCTTTCTTGAAAAGGAAATCGGGCGCGCGCAGGCAAGGCGCCGTACATGAATCGATGTCGCCAGTTTTGACCTTGACGTATGCGTAATGTTCGGTCAAGACCTGGCCGTGCGGGGCCGACGCCATGGCGATGTTGGGAATGACGACGTCTACAGGTTGGGACGCTTGTGAGGCCCCGAGGAGGTAAACGACTCCGGTGATGACGATTTCGATGGCGTTCATGCATCCTCCTTACATTTGCATCTGAAACGCCGCCCACGCCGAAATGGCGTCGCGTCGCAGAATTGCCGATTTCTGGGTGAGCCTCAGCGCTTGTTCCGGCACGATGCCGCGGCGGAGGTGCTGGTGAAACTCCGCCATCAGGCGCGCTGTCGATTGATCGTCGACGTCCCATAGCGACCCCACCACCGCCGATGCACCCGCGGCAACAAACGCACCGGCCAGGCTCAATGTGGCACGCCCCTCGGTTTCGTCGTCCGTGCGGCACCCGGCCAGAACGACGACCGGCCGCCGATGGAGTTGCAGCCCGAGCACGTCGTATGCGCGCAAGCGTCTGCTCCCGAACTCGATGGCGTTCTGCAGCGGCCGCCTATCGACACGTCCGTGCCCGCTGATGTGAATGACGTCGAACTGCGCCGCCATGGCCATGAATGACTCGGGCGTTGCGGCGGCACCGGTGAGCGTCGTGCTTTGACCATCATAGATGTAGGCCAGGGCCGCAATCTCTGCGCGCGCCCCAGGCAACGATGGCGCGCCGGGTGCCGAATCGGGCAACGCCACCAATACGTTTTGGCCGGCGGCTTTCGACGTGAATCCTCCCCACGCGACACTGGCGAGGGCGCGCGCCGTCGCCACACGGCGGCGTTCGACCAGGAACCGGCTGCCATCGTGGAGCGCCCCAACGGGTACCCGGCGCAGGATCGAGGCGGGCGCATACACGAGCAGAGAGTCGTCCGTCAGGTGTTCGCGCAGCGGGCCGAGAAGCGTGTCGTATAGACGCCGTGACTGCGTTTGCAAGGCGGCATGGTCCGACGATCGGAGCGCGAACAGGAATTCGTCGATCTCCGCTTGAAGCGCGGCCGCCATCACCGGTTTCGCGACGAACTGCGTCTGGCCATCGCGAAGAACCCATGTGCGCAGCGTTTCGTCGCGCAGATCCTGGTGAACGAAGGTAACGCCGGCCGGAACGCTGTCCACCAAACGTTGCCCCTGCGCCTCGGCATCCAGCACGTCGCGGCCCGGCTCCGCCCAGGCGGCATGAAACGTTTCCAACGTCACCAGACGGGGCCGGTCGGAGAACCAGAGCGCCGCCTCCGGTCTGCCGCGCATCAACTGAACGTCCGAGGCCATCAGGAGCAAGGC
Organism: uncultured Acidobacteriota bacterium; assembly: GCA_946887105.1. The sequence goes on from CAMPKJ010000009.1 coordinate 14,453, forward strand.
CTTCGCACGTTCGGCAAAGAGAGTGCGCATGAATGGATCCTGAACGTCACGCGCCTGGCGCGTCAGTTCCGTCAATGCCGTGACCAGGTTTGCGTCGGCGCTCCTGAAATCCGCGGTCGCGGCACGCGCGTGCGCGGTCTGCGCCAGCGCCGTCATGGCGTTGAACTGGTCGTCATTGGAGCGATAGAACTGCAACGCCTTGTCAAGATCAGGCATCGCGGTCGTTCGGAACGTGATTTCGGACGTGACCAGGTGCAGGTTCGCCTCGGACCGCGCGCGAATGCCGGGGTCCTCGATGCGATCGAGCGCGCCGTGGATTTGCTCGAGGGCGGCCGAAGTGAGCGGTTGTCCCATCCGCGATCGGGCCAATGCGCGCCACATCCCTGCCTCGGTCAGCCACATCGAGTCACCCCGACGCTGCGCATCGGCTGCGATCTCGGCAAGAATCACGTCCGCGGCGTACTCCAGCTCATCGCGAACCGCGGCCATGGCCACCGACATCCAGACCAGCGGCCGCGCGCTGACATCGCGGCCGCGAAACATCTGCACGCCGGCCATGCGATCGCTCCAAGCCTCGTCCGTCGCGGTCATGTAATCGAGCGTCTCGGCGCGCAGATGCAGAACGGTGGCGACGTTTTCGTGTTCACCGGCGTTTCGAAAACCTTCCAACGAGAGCTCGTACGCGTCGACAGAAGCACCGGGTCGGCCGGTTTGCACATGCGCGAGGCCCATCACCCATCCTCGGATGCCGCGCAGTGCGAAATACCGTTCCGGCGGCGCTGACGGATCGATGGTCTTCAAAATGTCCGCATACCGGTTAGACGCGTGCACCATGGCCGCGCGATAAACATTGGCCAAGAGCGCCAGCGGGTTGCCGGCCGCGCGCAGGCCCTCTTCCGCGCGCGCCAAACGCTGTTCGGCCAGCGCAATCCGCCGATTGTTGTAGGCATCGCGTCCCTCGCCAAAAAGACGAATCGCGGCGATGGTCGTATCGCGGCGATCCGGATCGCGTGTGGCCTCGGCGATCGCCGCTGCGACGTCCGCCAACAGCACGTCTCCTGTGCCGGATTCGAAGGCGAGGCCCAGAGAGCGGATCGTTTCCAGTCGCTGTGCTTCGACGTTCAAGCCTGTCCCGGCGGCAGCCGCCCATGCGGCCAGAAACTCGTCCTCTCCCAGCGCACGCGCCTCTTTCGGGTGTGCGCGGACGATGTGACGCGCCGCCTCCACGTCGCCGCGCGCGCAAGCCGCAACGAGTGTTCCGCGAACGGCATCGGTGAACGATGAGGTTGCGTCGTTTCGCGCATCCGTCGATCGCCTGGTCCTGGCCTCCTCCGCCCATGCGGAATCGCCTTCGAGCTCGAAATAGGTTTCCCACGCCCGAGAGGCGTAGTTGCGAAGGTTCAGTTGTTCGAGCAGCATCGCTCGCGTCCACGCACTGGCCGCCGTGCGTTGCAAAGCCCACGATCGTTCGGCTGCATCCAACGCGAAGACATACTTTCGCGTGTCGCCTTCCTCGGCACATTGGAAGTGAGCGGCGGCGAGGTCATTCCAAAGCGCCGCGATTCGCTCCACCGGCACGTGCGTGATTTCCCCTCGTTGCAACGCGCGGCGCAGAATGCCGCCGGAGCTCAGGGCCTCTCCGGCGACGAGAAGAGCCAGTCCGCGCACATGGAGCGTCTCGGCGGATTCGGCGTCGTCGTTCGTATCTTGCGCGTCGGCAGCAATCTCGAGGAAGGTCCAGCCTTCCCGGCCGGTTCTATCGCGGTCGCCTCTCGTAGCCGGCCCCCTCGTAATCGGCATGGCAGGGCGATAAGGAACGTCGACGCTCAACCGCAGCCTGGTGGCGCGGAACGGCCTCTCGCGCAACGCCCGTCGAAGGGTCGCTTCGCGACTGGAAGGAGCAAGGATGTTCGATGCGGCGAAGAAGCCGAGGACGAGCACCAGCGGCAACCCGATCACGACAACCGTCGTTCTCGTTCTCGTGAGAATCATCCCTCTGCCACACTCTTGATGTTAGAGGTGCACGCCGACAGATTTCCCGCACGTTCGTCGCGCGACGAGACGGGATCTCCGCTTCTCTGAACCGAATGCGCGTCAGTCTAGCAGCAGACCGCTCACTCGTATCCCCACCGCACGCCCGGCAAACGTTCCAGCCGTCGCATCAGCGCGTCGAGTCCGACGCCGATCACGCCGATGAGGATCATTCCCGCCACGACGAGATCGTAGCGGTTGCCGGCGTTGCGCGCGTCGATGATCAGAAATCCGAGGCCGGAGTTCACCGCAATCATCTCGGCGGCGACGACCACCAGCCAGGCGATGCCGAGTGTGAGGCGCATGCCGACGATCAGCTGCGGCAGGATGGCCGGGAAGATCACGCTGCGCACGAGCTCGCGCGAGGTCAGGCCGAAGTTGCGTCCGGCCGCGAGATGCACGCCTTCGATGTTGTGCACCGCGTGCACGGTGGTCATCGTGAGCGGCAGCACCGACGCGAGAAAAATCAGAAACATCGCTGACAGATCGCCGACGCCGAACCAGAGGATCGCGATCGGAATCCACGCCAGCGGCGAGATCGGCCGCAGGAGCTGCAGCATCGGATTGACCGCCAGCTCGCCGCGTCGCCACAGCCCGAGGAGCACGCCGGACGGGATCGCGATCAGGAGCGCGCCGAGGTAACCCCAGGTGACGCGGAAGAGCGACGCCACGATGTAACGGACCAGCAGCCCTTTCTCCGCCAGCTCGACGATCGCGCGCAACGCCTGCCACGGCGTCGGCACGAGCGTCGTCGGTGACACCGCCACTGCCGCCTGCCAGGCCACGACGAACAGAGCAAGTCCTGTGAGGGGAAGAAGCCGGCGCAAATGGGGGCGGAGCGTAACATACGCATCGCGCCGGTAAGCAGCGTGTAAGCACTCGTTCGACAGAGTGAAGCCGTGCACGTTCATCGATCCTCAGGGAGGCCTCTCATGCTTCGACGTCTTCTGCTGTGCGCTGTCCTGCTGTTCCTCGCAATGCCCGCCGTCGCGGCGTGCGATCTCTCGATGGTGGTCTCCTGCCAGACCGGCGTGAACGGCGCTCCGAGCTCGTGCACCGCGACCACCACCAACAACGGCTCGTCGGCCTGCTCCGGCCTGGTCTACTCCGGCTGGTTCAGCGAGGAGTCGCACGAGCGCGTGCAGCTCAGCGGGCTGCAGACCACCCTGCCGCTCGATACCTGCGTCGACTCCGGCGACTTCGGCGAGTTCGTCGACACGGCCATCGCGTTCTGCTTCGGCGATACGTCCATCGGCGCCGGCCAGAGCTTCACGTCGACCGTGCAGATCAGCGGCGCCTCGGCGAACGTGCCGCTGGTGGCCGTCACCTGGGTCGGCAGCGAGGAAGGGGACGAAGTCGGATCCGTCTACGCATTCACGAACGTCGACACGCCCACCTGCACGCCGGCCATCAGCGCGCCGCCGGTGACGCAATCCGGCGTCGCCTACACGGTCAGCTGGAGCGCGGTGTCGGATCCGAGCGCGCAGTTCATCGTCGAGGAATCGACCAGCGCCGACTTCTCCTCGAACGTCACGCAGACGCAGGTCAACGGCCTTTCGAAGACCTACTTCCACGACAACCTGGCCACGAGCACGACGTACTACTACCGCGTGCGCGCCACGAACTGCAGCGGCGGCGCCACTCCGTTCTCGCGCGTCGCGCAGACCGTCGTGCAAGCCGTGCGGCCATCATCGACGCGCGGTGCCGACGCCGCGGTGCCGTTCGGCAGCACGACGCCCGTGCAGTACAAGGTGTTCATCCCCGGACGCGCGACGCCGATGCGCTTCACCGCATCCATGGACCGGCCGTATCTCTCCGTCACGCCTGCCGAGGGGACGCTTCCGGCGAACGGCATCGAGCTGACGGTGATCGCGGTGCCGGGCGGTCTGCCTCCGGGCGCGAGCACCGGCGCGTTGCGCGTGGAGCTGTTCGACCTCACCGGTGCGCGCGGCATCTCCGTGAATGCCGGTACGACCCTCAACATCCCGATCTCGATCAGTCTGGTCACGCCGGTGGCGCCGGGCACGAAGACGCTGCCGCCCGCGAATGCGCTGATCATCCCGGTGGTCACGCACATCAACGCCGCGACGGGGCCGTTCCTCTCCGACGTCCGCCTGACCAACGCCGGCGCGTCCGCGGTGAACTACCAGATCACGATGACGCCCACGCAGACCGACGCGACGCAGAGCAGCAAGATCACGCAGATCACGGTCGACGGGCAGCAGACCATCGCGCTCAACGACATCGTGAAGAACTTCTTCGGCTACGGCGCGACCGCGAATCCGTCGGACGTCGGCTTCGGCTCGCTCGAAATCCGCCCGCTCAATAGTTCGTCGATGTCGACGTACGCATCGAGCCGCACCTACGCGAGCACCGTCAGCGGCACGTTCGGCCAGTTCATCGCGGCGATGCCGTTCACGCGCTTCGCCACACAGCGGTTGTCCGGCATTCCGATTCCGGGCGAGGTCACGCCGTCGACGCTGCTCTCGCTGCAGCACGTCGCGCAGTCGTCGAAGTTCCGCACGAACCTCGGCATCGTGGAAGGCGCCGGCGAGCCCGCCAGCGGCAAGATCCGCATCTACGACACGCTCGGTACGATACTGAAGGAAGTGCCGTTCAGCCTCCTCCCCGGCGAGCATCGCCAGATGAACCGCTTCATCCAGCTCGACGGCGGAATCGCGACGCTCGAAGATGGACGCATCGAGATCGAAGTGGAATCGCTCACCGGCGCCGTGACGGCGTACGCGTCGGTGCTCGACAACGTCACCACCGATCCGCTGGCGGTGATGCCGGTCGATACGGGCAGGATCAGCGCGACGCGTTACGTCGTTCCCGGCATCGCCGACCTGCCCAGCGGGCAGCAGAATTTCCACTCCGATCTGCGCCTCTACAACGGCGGCACGACCGACGTGCCGGTCAACCTCACCTTCCATCCCGGCAATGGCTTCGCCGGATTCGGAACGCCGGTGACGGCGGCGCCGCGGACGATCCGCGCGGGCGAAGTGCTGGTGCTCGACAACGTGCTGCCGGCACTCTTCGACAAGTCGGGAACGGGCGGCTCGATCCTCATCACCACGGCCGCGAATTCGTCGCTCGTCGCCACCGGCCGTACGTACACGTCGGTCCCGAACAACGGCACGTTCGGACAGTTCATCCCGGGCGTCACGCCGTCGGAAGGGATCGGCGCGGGAGAGCGCGCGCTGCAGATCCTGCAGCTCGAGGAATCGGACCAGTTCCGCTCGAATGTCGGCCTGACCGAGCTGACCGGCAACGGCGCGACCGTGCGGCTCACGCTCACGCTTCCGGACACGAAGGTGACCGCTTCGACGGAGGTCACGCTCGCGCCGAACGAGTTCCGCCAGCTGCGCCCGATTCTCGGATTGAATCCCGGCCAGCAGACCTACAACGCGCGACTGTCGATCGAGGTGATCGGCGGAAGCGGCCGCGTGACGGCATACGGATCGGTGATCGACAACGAGAGCAAGGATCCGACGTACGTGCCGGCGCAGTAGGGTGCGTCTCTACAGAGAAGGATCGGCGCGGAGGGCGTCCCTGTTCTGGGTCGCCTCCGCTGCCCATTCGGAATTCGGGTCGAGTTTCAGGTAGTCGTCCCAGGCACGGATGGCGTCCTCGCTCCTGCCGAGCGCCTCGAGCGCGGCTGCGCGATTCCACGCTGCCTCGGCGCTCTGCTTGCGTTTCCACACGTCGTCTGAAAGCTGGAGCGCGCGCGCCAGCGCAGCAGCGTCATTCCTCCACCCGCCATACGCGAGCAACGCTGCAGCGAGATCCACCGCGATGGCGTCGCGCTCGTCACCGCTCGCACCGGCATGCGCCTTGTCGAGCGTTTGCATGGCACCATCGAGCTCCTCGGCGTTGGTCGCGGTGAAAAGAAAGGCCAGACCCTGGACGTGCGGGTCTTTTGCGTCCGCGGCGATTCCGTACAGCGTCGCTTTGCCGTCGTCGTCCGATCTCAGTTCGCCGCGCAATTTCGGCGGCTCCTTCTTGTACGGGGCGCCACCGGTGCGGCCTGAGCCGGGCCGGAACGCGAGCGATTGCACCGCCGTGTTCACGTCGTCGATGTCCGGCCCGTACACGAACGCCGGCTTCAACACGACGATCGCGAGCACCGCGGCGGCTGCCAGCGCAGCGGCCGTGGCAAACCAGCCAAACGGTCCACGAACGACATTTGCGGGCATCTCGCTCATCTCGAGATCCGTCGCCATCAGCACGAGCTCCCTGCATTCGCCGCAGGAGGCCAGGTGCTTCGTGACTTCCATGCGGGTGGCGGCATCGAGCCGGTCATCGACGTACGCGGCCAGGGTTTCTTCAGTCGGGCAATTGGTCTTCAACATGGGAGCGGTCATCTCCGTCTCCTCTCTCCGCCGTTGACCGTCTCGTGCCCACCTCGGTGATTGGAGGGACCGAACGACTGGATTTCCCGGGATGGCAGGACGTCGAGGTGGATTTCCTCAAACATCCACACCACCAAGCAGCCCCGTCAGGTCCGATTGGCTGAGTCCGGCATTTTCCAGTTCCCGGCGGAGAAAGAGGAAAAGGCGGTCCAGCCGCTTATACAACTTCTTCTGGTCGAGATGCAGGGCACGTGCAATGTCCGGCACGCGCCGCGCGTCCCAGAAACGCATTTGCAGGATCAGCTGATCCTCGACATCCGTCGTCTGGATGAGGTCATCCAGCTTTTGCACTGCCTGACGCAACGTGCGCCCGCGGTCGCTGGCTTCGATCCGCTCGTACGCATCCGGCTCCACCGCCACGACATCCGGCACCGTATCTTCAGCCACGACGACCGTCCGCGGATTGCGCGGCGGCAGGCGCAGATAGATGGCCTCCAACTGGGCGATGGTGTACGGGGAATCTCCCGTCGTCAGCACGCTCACTGCTTCCGACCACGTCAGCCCATCGCGCGACAGAAGACGCTCGAGCGTGATGGCCGTGGGACCGAGCCGCTTGGCCTCGGCGGAGGGCCGCCATTTCCCCCACTGCTCGACCCGCCACTGCATGAACAGACGGCCGATGACCGTGGTCAGATAGGTGGAGAGACTGCTGCGCCCCTCGAACTTGCGCATCACGGCGTAGTCGTTGTCGAGGAGGCGGACGCGCACTTCCTGCACGAACTCCTCGGCTTCGGAGGCGTCGAGGTGATAGCGCCGCGCAACGCACGCAGCGATGCGTTCGATGGTCCCGAGGTTCTGAAGATACCTATCTTCCGGCTTCATCCCCTGCCCGCACTGACCGAATTGATGGAACGAAGGAAGTCTAGCAGGCAGGAGCGAAGAAGTGTCGCAACGAATGAGAGTCTGGCAAGCTGAGACACGATCCGACTCTTGACAAGATCGTGATTTAGACTTAGTCTAATGTTCGTGCAGACGAAAGACACCGCCACGACGCTCCGCGACAGCGGAATCCAGCCCTCGGCGCAGCGGGTCGCGGTGGGCGATTACGTCCTGTTCACGCACGAGCATCCTTCCGCCGACCTGGTCTGGAAGCGCGTCCGGGAGCGCTTCCCCTGGATCTCCCGCGCCACCGTCTACAACACCCTCAATCTCTTCGTCGACAAAGGGTTGCTGCAGCGTCTCAACCTCAGCGAGGACAGCATCGTCTTCGATCCCATCACCGAGACGCACCATCACTTCATCGACGAGAAGAGCGGGGCCATTCACGACGTGCCGTGGGACCGCGTGCAGGTGTGCAACATCGAGTCGCTCCGCGAGTTCGAGGTGCACGACTACCAGGTGGTGATGCGCGGATCGGTACGCGGCTCCCCGCGCGTTTCAACGAAGGGCTCGCGCCGCAAACACTAGTCCACACGAAGCCCGGCCTGCCTGCCGGCAGCGGGCGATATTCAAAAGGAGAGAAGTAAACATGTTGACTGTTGGCGATCAGTTCCCCGATTTCAAGCTCACCGCGAACGTTGGCCGCGAGAAGGGCAAAGAGTTCAAAACCGTCACGAACAAGGACTTCGATGGCAAGTGGCTGGTCTTCTATGCCTATCCGAAGGACTTCACGTTCATCTGCCCGACCGAGATCGTCGAGTTCGGCAAGCACACCCAGGACTTCGCCGATCGCGATGCGGTGGTGCTCGGCGGCTCCACGGACAACGAGTACTCGCACCTGGCGTGGCGCAACGCGCATCCCGATCTCGCCGATCTGCCCACGCCGCTCGTGCACATCAACCCCACCCTGGCCAATGAGCTCGGCATCATCCACAAGGAAGGCGGCGTGGCCCTGCGCGTGACGTTCGTCGTCGATCCGAACGGCGTGGTCCGCTCGGTCAGCGCGTACGACCTCTCGGTCGGCCGCAACGTCGGCGAGGTGCTGCGCACGCTCGACGCGCTGCAGTCGGACGAGCTTTGCCCCTGCAACTGGCAGAAGGGCGAAGAGACCATCAAGGTGGCCTGATCATGAATGCCGTCGAAGAGCTTCGCGCCTCGATTCCCGAGGCGGCCAAAGACATCAGGCTGAACCTGCAGAGCGTTCTGCAGCCGGGAGCTCTCTCGCCGGCGCAACGTTGGGGAGTGGCGATCGCTTCGGCGGTCGCCACTCGCAATGCGCGCCTGCGCGACGCGCTCCTCCACGACGCGCGCGCGGAGGTGGGCGCGGACGTCATCGACGACGCGCTGGCAGCGGCCGCGCTGATGGCGATGAACAACGTCTATTACCGCTTCCGCCACATGATCGGCAAAGAGTCGTACTCGCAGATGCCGGCCCGCCTGCGCATGCAGCGCATCGTGAAACCCTCATCGAACAAAGTCGACTTCGAGCTGTTCTGCCTGGCCGTGAGCGCCATCAACGGCTGCGAGATGTGCCTCCGGTCCCACGAGGATGTGGTGATCAAGGGCGGCTTGTCGGAGGATCAGGTCCACGACGCCGTGCGCATCGCGGCGACGGTGAACGCGGCCGCGCTGGCCATCGAGTTGCCGGTGATGGAAGTGGCTCTCGCGTAATTGGCAGGGGCGCCAGAACGCCCCTGCAGTTCGCGTCAGTCGACGAAGAACACGTCATATGTCGTTTGCGAATGCGGGCGCCCGTGTTTGTCGACGACGATCGCTTTCGCTTTGAACCGGAAGATGTTCCCGTGACGATCACGATGGTTGGAACGCGTGTACTTCGTGTCGATCGACACAATGCCCGAGGAGACGCTTTCGAGCTCCTGCGATTGAGAGACGCCATCGTGATTCCGGTCGGTCCACACCGCGAGGAACTCCCAGATCGCATCGTTCGCGCTGATCACTGAATCGCCGTTCCCGCCCACCGCGCCTTCGTCGTATTCGGCGAGCGCTTCGTACCCATTCGGAGCAACCTCGCCCGATTGGAGCCGCATCGCGTTGCCGAAGAGCTCGCGGCCGTCATCGATCCCGCCATTGCCATTTCGATCGAGCACCAGGAACGCGTCGCCGGTCGCGCCCTGTGTCCACGAAATACGATCCGGCGTGCCGTCGGCGTCAATGTCGAACGTTACACCGCCGCCGAGACTCGACAGGTCGAATCCATTGTCGTCGAGGTCGATGATGATGGGTGAGACGCCGCCCGACGGCGTCGTCGTTGGTTCCGGAGGACAAGTCGTGCCGTCGCACAGCGTCCAGCAGCGCAAGTTGCAGTAGTCCTGCTGTTCGCGTTCGGTGGTCCATAGCCGTTCGACTGCCTGGCAGTCGTCGGACTCGATGGTTGGAACTTCGTTGGCAACCGGCCGGCCCATGACGCGACCGTCGCAGGAAGGGTCGGTGCTGACGTCCGCGAGTCCGAGGGCGTGCCCGAGCTCGTGCAGGATCGTTCCGAGGGAGCGCGGCTCGCAGGGATATGTTTGTCCGGTGTCCAGGCTCCTCCCCGTCTCGAAGAGTCTGATCCTGCCTCCGGTATTTGCGCCGTAGTCGTTCGCCTGGTAGTCACCACACGACTTCAGGTCATTCGTCGATTCACCCGAGTAATAAGTGATCTCCACTTGAATATCGGAGGAACTGCAGCCGCCGGTCAATAGCGATGGCATCGTGTCGCCTGACCAGCAGCGACTGTTCCACAGTTCGGCGGCAGTGGCGACATCATCAGCCATCGGGTAATTGACATTTTCCACGCACACGGATGAGCCGACGGTCGTGGAGCGATAGTAGGATTTCACGGAACAATCGGCGTGAGCCGTGATCGGCAGGACGACCAAGGAAGCGAGGACCATCCACCGGTTCCGCATCTCCGACCACCTATTGCCGATGTGACTGGTGGGGCGGTTCCGCGCCACGAAGCGCAGATGTCAGATCGTCGAGCGACTGAAACCGATGAAGCGCCACATCGTCGCGGATAAATGGTGCTGCAACCACGACCCCGTCTCGTTCGTAAAAAATCGACCAGCCGCTGGGCCAGTACAACGTGCCCGTTTGGTCCAATGGCTGCGACACGATCGCGGTGATCGACGCGCCGATCGCGGGCGGCTCCGCATAGTACGGATCCGCATTGCAAACCAGCATGCCGTTCATGCGAAGCCGTGCATGGGGATAGATCAGGTAAACGATCCCTGCTGCATCTGAATTGACGCGCAAAATCGCGTGAGGCATCCCGGAGTGAATTCCTACATCCGACGCCACCACGGTTCCCCGGATCACCGTCCGCGTACGCGCCAAATCGCGCAATTGATCGAAAGAGTTGACTTGCGATTCGCCGCCTTGACTCACGTACCCGACGAAGTTGACATCGCAATCCCGAGGCACTCCTTGCGTGGAAATGCCGCGCTGCCGTCGGTCGCGGAGCCAGTCACGGCGTCGGTGCAATTCGCGCAAGTCGTTCTGATGGAGAACGCCCTGGCGAACCGAGCCGTCTTGGTTCAAGGCTTCGCTGGCAGAGATCCAGATCGCTCGACCACCCCATTTCGCTATGAACCGCCCCGGAATCTGCGACTCGGGATCGTCGGCGATCATCGGATTCGTCGCGAGAAGCATGAGAAGAACCGCCGTCCCCGAGAGCTTCATCATTTCCTCCGATGCGCCATGCGCAGCAAAAACAACGCCCGCGCTAGAATCGTCTTCATGTGCCGGTGGTGCAAGGGGGCGGTGAGCGGGCGGCGCCGGACGTTCTGTTCCGACGCGTGCGTGCACGAGTGGCGATTGCGGTCCAGCACGAGCTATCTGCGCGAGTGTGTGTACGAGCGCGATGCCGGCGTCTGTGCGCTTTGCGGCATCGACACGCATCGATTACGCAGAAAGATCATGCGTCTCCCTTTCGCGCAGCGCATGCGGGAAATTCGTGCGCTGCAGGAGCGCGGCGCGATTCACAAGCGGCGCAAGTCGTGGTGGGAGGCGGATCACGTCGTGCCTGTCGTCGAAGGCGGAGACTCCTCGCTCGACAACATGCGCACGCTCTGCATCCCGTGCCATCGCGACGTCACACGCGCATTGGCGCTGCGCCGGCGCGTTACAGCGTCAGCTTGATCACCGAAAACGCGGCGCCGGTCGGATCGACGAGCACGCTGAAGCGGCCGACGTGCTCGATGTCCATGCACGGCACGTGCACCGATCCGCCGAGCGATTGCGCTTTCCGCGCCGTGGCGTCGCAGTCGTCGACGGCAAAGTACGGGATCCAGAACGACGGAACTTCCGGAGGCGCATTGGACGGCATCGCGCCACCGACGGCGTTCTCGCCGAGATGCCACTCCGTGTACTCCTCGGATTCCTTCATGCGCCAGCCGAACAGAGGCGGATAGAACTGCTTCGCGGCATCCATGTCGCGCGCCTGCAGCTCGTTCCAGCAAAGCGCATTGGCCTCGTCGCGCACGCCGACGCCGATGTGCCCCTTCGCCTGCCAGACGGAAAATGCCGCGCCCTGATTGTCGGTGAGCACGGCCATGCGGCCGAAGTCGAAGACATCCATCGGCTCGGCGAGCACGTTGCCACCCAGCTCTTTCGCGCGCACGACCGCCTCGTCCACATTCTCGACGGCGACGTACGACATCCAGTTCGGCGGCGGCGCATCCGGCATGGCCTGGTACATCGCGGCGGCATCGCGGCCGTCTTTCTGGAACGTCGTGTAGACGTAGCCATCCTGCATCGGGACGTCGCGCGCGGTCCAGCCGAAGAGCTCCAGGTAGAACGCACGCGCCGCGGCGGCATCGTTGGTGGACAGCTCGACCCAGCAGAATGACCCAGGCTGATGCGAAGTGACGGTCGGCATGGCAGACCTCCTTCCGATGAGACGATTCTACGTCCGATTGCGAAACCAGAGGGTGCCGCTTTCGTAATGAATGACCATGAAAGACGTTGTGGTGCTGCTACACGGCTTGGCTCGTACGCAGCGATCGATGATCGCGGTCTCGCTGGCGGCGCGGCGCCGCGGCTATCGGGTGATCAACTGGCACTACCGTTCCGCATTCGGAAGCATCGCCGGGCATGCTCAGGCATTCGCGCGCGAAGTGGCGCCGCGCCTGGAAAACGCCCCGGCCGTCCACTTCGTCACGCACTCCCTCGGCGGCATCATCGTGCGCCAGTTTCTGGCCACGCACGCCCTCCCGAATCTCGGACGCGTGGTCATGCTCGCTCCGCCGAACGGCGGCAGCGAGGTCGCGGACGTCCTGCAGCACTCGGCGCTCCTGGCGCGATGCGTCGTTCCGTTGAAGGAGCTCGGAACCACTGCCATGGAGGCGCTTCCGGCGGCGACATATCCGGTGGGCGTGATCGCCGGCTCGCGCAGTCACATCCCGCCGTTCTCGCGCTGGATGAACGACGTACCGAACGATGGCGTCGTGGCGGTGGAGCGGACCAGGCTGGCCGGCATGACCGACTTCATCGTGCTGCGGCGCACGCACACCATGCTGCCGTGGTCGCGCGACGCGCTGGCGCACGTCTTCGCGTTTCTCGAGAACGGCCGCTTCAGCGCGCCTTCGTCAAGAACCGCGGCATAGCTTTCACGAGCGCGTTTTCGCGCGCGATGCCGTGGCGCTTGTCGAGCATGGTCTGGCGGATGTAGTCGAGCAGATGGTCGAACTGAACGTCGGCCTCGCCCATCATGCGCGCGAGCTGCAACACCACTTCGACGCCAGCCAGATTCACGCCGAGATCGCGAGTGAGCGTGAGGATCAACTCCAGCTTGCGGATCTCTTCCTCGCCGTAGAGCCGGGTGTTGCCCGACGTGCGCGACGGCTTGATCAGCCCTTCGCGCTCGTACAGACGCAGCGTCTGCGGATGGATGTTGTAGCGTTCCGCGATGATGGAGATCATCACGTAGCCGTCAGCTCTTCGTCGTGCCATGAGAGTCAGTTCCTCGGGTTCCTCGGAGGTCCTCGGCGTTCCTCGGAGTGCCAGACCACCGAGGAACCGAGGAACCCGAGGAACCCGAGGAACCCGTTTCAGTTTCTTACTTCGCTTCGTCGACCACTTCGGCTTCGATCACGTCGTCTGCCGACGCGCCGGTGCCGGAGCTTGCGCCCGTCCCTGCCGGTCCAGCACCCGTGCCTGCGCCGCCCGGAGGCGTCGCCTGCTGGTACATGATCTCGGCGAGCTTGTGCGAGGCCTTGGTCAGGTTCTCGGTCGCGGTCTTCATGCCTTCGACGCCGCCCTGCTCCATCGCCTTGCGCGCTTCGGTGATCGCGTTCTCGAGCGACTGCACGTCGGCGCCGCCGAGCTTCTCGCGATTTTCGTTCAGCATCTTCTCGACCTGGTACACCAGCGTGTCGAGCTGATTCTTCACTTCCACTTCCTCGCGGCGCTTCCTGTCTTCGTCGGCGTGCAGCTCGGCATCGCGCACGAGCTTCTCGACGTCGTCCTTCGACAGACCGGAGGAGCTGGTGATGGTGATCTTCTGCTCCTTGCCGGTGCCGAGGTCCTTGGCCGAGACGTTCATGATGCCGTTCGCGTCGATGTCGAACGTGACCTCCACCTGCGGGACTCCACGCGGAGCGGGCGGAATGCCCACCAGGTGGAACGCGCCGAGGAGCTTGTTCGCCGATGCGATCTCACGCTCGCCCTGATAGACCTTGATCTCGACGGACGTCTGATTGTCCGCCGCGGTCGAGAAGGTCTCCGACTTGCGCGTCGGGATGGTCGTGTTGCGCTCGATGAGCTTGGTCATCACGCCGCCGAGCGTCTCGATGCCGAGCGACAGCGGAGTGACATCGAGCAGCAGCACGTCCTTCACGTCGCCGCCGAGCACGCCGCCCTGCACCGCCGCGCCGACCGCGACCACTTCGTCCGGATTCACGCCCTTGTGCGGCTCCTTGCCGAAGTAATCCTTCACGGCCTGCTGCACCATCGGGATGCGCGTCGAACCGCCGACCAGCACCACCTCATCGACCTTCTTCGGATCGACGCCCGCGTCGGCGAGCGCCTGCTTCACCGGACCCATGGTCTTGGAGACGATGTCGCCGATGAGCTGCTCGAACTTCGCACGCGTGAGCGAGAGGTTGAGGTGCTTGGGACCCGACGCATCCGCCGTGATGAACGGCAGGTTGATGTCGGTGGCCATCGTGGACGACAGCTCGATCTTCGCCTTCTCCGCACCTTCGCGCAGGCGCTGCAGAGCCATCTTGTCCTTCGACAGATCGATGCCCTGATCCTTGCGGAACTCGTCGATGATCCAGTCGATGATGCGCTGGTCGATGTTGTCGCCGCCGAGGTGCGTGTCGCCGTTGGTCGACTTCACTTCCACGACGCCGTCGCCGACTTCGAGGATGGAGATGTCGAACGTACCGCCGCCGAAGTCGTACACGGCGATGGTCTCGTTCTTCTTCTTGTCGAGTCCGTACGCGAGTGCGGCCGCGGTCGGCTCGTTGACGAGGCGCTCGACCTTGAGGCCGGCGATCTCGCCCGCGTCCTTGGTGGCCTGGCGCTGCGAGTCATTGAAGTAGGCGGGCACGGTGATGACCGCGCGGTCCACCTTCTCGCCGAGGTAGTCTTCCGCGGCCTGCTTCAGTTTTTGCAGGATCATTGCGGAGATCTCGGGGGGTGAATACATTTTGCCCTGCACGTCGACGCGGACGTCGCCGTTGGGGGCCTGGGCCACCTTGTAGGGGACCATTTTCATCTCTTCGTTGACTTCATTGAACTTACGTCCCATGAAGCGCTTGATCGAAAAGATGGTGTTTTCCGGATTGGTCACTGCCTGGCGTTTCGCGACCTGGCCAACGAGACGCTCGCCGTTCTTGGCGAACCCGACCACCGAGGGGGTGATCCGGCTGCCTTCGGCGTTCACGATGACCTTCGGCTCGTTGCCTTCCATGACCGCGACGACCGAGTTGGTCGTGCCGAGGTCAATGCCGATGATCTTGGACATTTCGTTTCTCCTTTGGTTGCGGGAACCTGAGCGTCCCGTTATCAACTCACCGCGCTCAACCTGAGTCTAGCATCATAAATTTCAGTCGTGCAAGGACTACACCCGGCGTCGATCCTTGTTAGACTCTTCCAATTGGGAGGCTTCCGCATGAGCAACTATCCATATCAACAGCAACCGGCCTGGATCGACGGCCGCACGGCCATGACCGCCGAACGCGAACGGACCTTCATCCGCTCGGTCTACGCCTGGATGTTCGCAGGACTGCTGCTCACGGCCGGCGCGGCCTGGTGGGTGGTCGAGTCGACGGCGATGCAGCAGCTCATCTTCGGCAACCGCGCCATGGTGTGGGTGCTGATGATCGCCGAGCTCGGCCTGGTGATGTATCTGTCGTTCCGCATCACGAAGATGTCCGCGGGCGCCGCGGCGTCGACGTTCCTGGTGTTCTCGCTGCTCAATGGTCTGACGCTCAGCTCGATCTTCTTCGTCTACACCCGCGCCGACATCTTCCAGGCGTTCCTCACCGCCGCCGGCATGTTCGGCGCGATGAGCGTGTACGGAATGGTCACCAAGCGCGATCTCACCTCGTGGGGCTCGTTCTTCTTCATGGGTCTGATCGGCGTGATCATCTGCAGCGTGATCAACATCTTTCTGAAGTCGTCCGCCCTCGGGTTCGCGATCTCGCTGATCGGTGTGTTCGTGTTCCTCGGCCTCACGGCGTATGACACGCAGAAGCTGAAGTCGTACGCGACGGCGACAGAGCTGCGCGAGAACCTCGCGGTCTATGGCGCGCTGGCGCTGTATCTCGATTTCATCAACCTCTTCCTGATGCTGCTGCGGCTCTTCGGCGGCAGCGACCGGCGGTAAGGAACCACCCCTCATCCGCCTTCGGCACCTTCTCCCCTCCAACGGAGGGGAGAAGGCTCATCGTTATGCGGCCTTCCTCTGCGCCCGTTTCCCCAGCATCCGCTTCAGCGTGATCGCGTTGTCGACGGCGTACGCGGAGTCGTCGTTGTCGAAGTAGACGTAGATCGCCTTCATCTTCCGGCTCCAGCCCTTGATGCGCTCCGCCCACTCGGCGAGCTGCGCGTCGCTGTAGCTGCCCTGATACTTGGAGTGCGTCGGACCGTGCAGGCGGATGTACGTCCAGTCCGCCGTGATCTCGATCGGCGACCGATAGCCCGCCAGCTCGTAAATGCAGAACGCCGCATCGTACTTGCGCAGGATTTCGTAGACGGCATCGGTCATCCACGTTTCGTTGCGCAGCTCGAACGTGTAGCGGATGTCGCGCGGCAGGATGCTCAGGAACTCCTCGAGCCGTTCCGCGTTGACTTTCCAGGCCGGAGGAAGCTGCCAGAGGATCGGTCCGAGCTTCGATTCCAGACGCTGCGCGCGCGGCAGGAAGTTCATCAGCCCCCGCTGCGCGTCCTTGAGCTTGATCATGTGCGTGATGAAGCGGCTGCCTTTGACGGCATAGAGAAAGTCCGCGGGCGTCGCGTCACGCCAGTTGTCGAACGTCGATTCGTTCGGCAACTGATAGAAGGTGTTGTTCAGCTCGACCGTGTCGAAATCGCGCACGTAGTGCTCGAGCATCTGCGAGGGCTTCGTGCCGGCCGGGTAGTAGCGGCCGAGCCAATGCTTGTAGTGATAGCCGGACGTTCCGATGCGGATGTCTGCCATGACGAGTTCCTCGGAGTGCCTCGGGGTTCCTCGGAGTTCCTCGGCTCCTACTCCGAGGAACCCGAGGAACTGCCGAGGAACCGAGGAACTTGCGTTACGGTTGCCGGCCTGACGTCGTGACGTTCGTGATGGTCACGCGGCCGTTCGTGGTGAGGACGCGGACCGGGTTCACCACGGGCACGGACGTCGTGCCGGTGACGGCCTGCGTCGTCGCCGGCGCGGTGCCGGTCGTGAGCGGAGTGCTCCGCGTCACGGTGCCCGCGGCGGTACGCGCCGAGCTCGTGGTCGCGAGCGCCGGCGATGACGAGATGCTGGCCGGCGGATTCACGACCGACGCGGCGGTCGGCGAGAGCGTACGCACGCTGGCGAGCGCACTCGGCGCGGCGATCGCCGATCCGGTCGGCGTCGCGGTCGCGGCCGTCGTCGGCGCGATCACGGCGGCGCCGGCGTTCGTCACCGCGGTCCCGAAGATCGATCCGGCATCAACCGTGGTCGCCACTCCCTCCCCCGCGCCACTGAGAATCCCCTCGGCCGGAGGCGAGTAGATCGTCGAGTTGATGGTGGTGCGCGCCGGGACCTGTTGCAGTTGCTGCGCAACGAGATCGGATTGGTAGACGCGGCCTCCCGGACCAGGCGAGACGGGGCCAAGGACCTTGACGCGCGGCTGCATCTCGGTGACCAGCAGCAAGGCCTCTTCACGAGAGATGCGCGGACGCACCGCCGGAAGCGCCTGCGCGCCTGAATACGACGACATCATCGGCGGCGGAACGGACTCGGATTCGGTGCCGGTCGACGCTCCGCCGGTGGGTGAATTGCGCAGCCCCGGCGTCACGACAGGATCGCCGTTGCCGACGGTGCGATCGGTCGTACAGCCGAACGCGGCGATGGATGCGCAAAGCGAAATCGCGAGGAGTGCCGGAAACGTCCGACGCTCAGCTAAATTGCTTTTTTTCAATGTCTTGCTCATGTGACCTCCTTATCGGTCGAGCCATCATTTCGATGGTTATTTAGAGCAATGAACGCACCAGAAACGGGCAGGAACAGCCGTTGCTATCTACCTCCGCCGTAAGGAGAAACACGCAATGAAACGGAATCTGATTTTTCTCTCGCTGATCCTGGTCGCGCTGGTCGCCGGCGCCTGCTCGCTGAATCGCCAGCTGCCTGAGGCCGCTGACGAAGAAGCGATGGTCGTGGAGGTACGCTCCGCGATCGCCGCGGCCGTGCCCGGCAAGACGTTCGCGCTCGAAGTGGATGTCACCGAAGGCGGCCGCGTGAGGTTGTCCGGCCACGTCGACAGCGCCTCGGATCGCGACGCCATCGTGTCGAAGGTGCGCCAGGTCAACGGCGTGACCAGCGTCGACGCGAGCGGGCTGCACGTGCAACCGTAACGCGCCAATGGTCATCGGTTGTCGGTTGTCGGTTATCTGTGAGTCGTCGCCCAGGCGAAGCCGCACAGACAACTGACAACCGACAACTGACAACATCTCCCACGCAACACTCCCCCTATAATCCGCCGCGTCCATGTTCCCTATCCGTGAGCGCGGCAGCACTGTGCGCGCCGAAGTGGTCGGCGGGGTGACGACGTTCGTCTCGATGGCGTACATCATCGTCGTCAATCCGGCCATCCTCGCGTTTGCCGGAATCCCGCAGGGACCGAGCACGGTGGCGACGATCGTCATCGCGGCATTCGGCACGCTCTTGATGGCGCTCTATGCGAACCGGCCGATCGCGGTCGCTCCGTACATGGGCGAAAACGCGTTCATCGCGTTCGGGCTGGCGGCGTTCGGCATCACCTGGCAGCAGCGCCTCGGTGCGGTCTTCGTCAGCGGGATCGTGTTCCTGATCATCACGCTCCTGGGCGTGCGCAAGTGGCTGGCCAGTGCGGTGTCGCCGTCGATGAAGCACAGCTTCGCCGCGGGCATCGGCCTGTTTCTGACGTTCATCGGACTCTTCGAGAGCGGCATCGTCAAAGGCGCGCAGGCGGTTCCGGTGCAGCTCGGCGACATCCGCAGCGCGAGCGTGCTGCTGGCCATCTTCGGCTTCATCGTCATCGCGGCATTGCTCTACCGGCGCGTGCCGGGCGCAATCCTGATCGGCATCGCGATCACCGCGGTCGCGGGCGTGCTGGCCGGCGCGGGGAAGATTCCGGCGCGCGTGATGGCGTTGCCATTCACCGGCGACTACAGCCTCGCGCCGATTGCGTTCGAGCTCGACGTCGCATCCGTGCTGCGGCTCAGCTTCCTGCCGATCCTGCTCACGCTCGTTCTGATGTCGCTTCTCGACACGCTCGGCACGCTGGTCGGACTGGGCGCCGCGGCGAACATGCTCGATGAGAAGGGCGACTTTCCCGAGATCGAAAAGCCGATGCTGGTCGATGCGGTCACGTGCGTCGCCGCCGGCCTGGTGGGCACTTCGACGAGCGGCGCGTACATCGAGTCATCCACCGGCATTCGCGAAGGCGCGCGCACCGGACTGGCGTCCCTCGTCACCGCCGCGCTCTTCGTCCTCTCGCTTTTCTTCATCCCTCTGTTCGAGCCGATGCAGTCGCTCCGGTTCGCGTATGCGCCTGCGCTGATGATCGTGGGGATGCTGATGCTCGGCGCGATCGTGAAGATCGACTTCGACGATCTCTCCGAGCTCGTGCCTGCGTTCATGACCGTGGTGGTGATGGTGTTCACGTTCAACATCGCCAACGGGCTGACGGCCGGGCTGGTGCTCTATCCGGTCATGAAAGTGCTCTCCGGACGGGCGCGCGAGCTCTCGGCCGGAGCGATCGTGCTGGCCGTGCTTTGCTCGCTGTACTACATCTTCGGCGTTCCGCATTGACGGCCTTTGCCGTTCCGTGACAGCGGTCCCGCAACCGCACACCGCGTTCGCCGTATAACGACAGTTCGTTCAAAACGTAATTTGACAGGAGGCCCTGTGACGCTGAAGTTTTCGAGAGCGCTTCAACTGATCTGCATCACCCTCGCCGTGGCCGTACCCGCCCTGGCCCAGACCAAGGCCGCCGCCGCAGCATCCGCGGGCGCAATCCCCAAAGTCGAGTTCGAGCGGTACACGCTGCCGAACGGTCTCGACGTCATCCTGCACGTCGATCGCAAGCTGCCGATCGTGCACGTGAACCAGTGGTACCACGTCGGTTCCAAGAACGAGAAGACCGGCCGTACCGGGTTCGCCCACCTCTTCGAGCACGAGATGTTTCAAGGCTCGAAGAACGTCCCCGGCGAGTACTTCGACGCGGTCGAGAAGGCCGGCGCGAACCTCCAGGAAGGGGGCGTGAACGGCACGACCAGCAACGACCGCACGAACTACTTCGCCACCGTGCCGTCGGCCAGCCTCGAGTACCTGCTGTGGGTCGAGTCGGATCGCCTGGCCACGCTCGCGGAAGCGATCTCGCAGGAGAAGCTCGACGAACAGCGCGCGGTGGTGCGCAATGAACGCCGCCAGGGACTCGAGAACACGCCGTATGGACGCTGGTTCACGCTCGTCCTCGAGAACCTGCACCCGGCCGGACACCCGTACTCGTGGTCGGTCATCGGCAGCCATGAAGACCTCGTGGCCGCGACGCTCGACGACGTGCGCGAGTTCTTCCGCCGCTACTACACGCCCAACAATCTCACACTGACCATCGCCGGCGACTTCGATCCGGCGCAGGCGAAGGAGCTCGTCGCGAAGTACTTCGGCGGCATCCCGGCCGGACCGGCGCTCGATCGTCCGGACCGCTACATGCCGGTGCTCGATGGCGAGAAGATCGTCGAGGTCATGGACCGCGTCCCGCAGGAGCGGACGTACTTCGCGTGGCCGACGCCCGCGTACTTCGACAAGGGCGACGCCGATCTCGACCTGGCCTCGCTGATCCTCACCGACGGACTGTCGTCGCGACTCAACAAGAATCTCGTCTATGACAAGCAGCTGGCCTCGAACGTCAGCTCGTTCAACAACGGCATGGAGATCTCCGGCTTCTTCACGGTCATCGCCACGGCCCGTCCCGGCGCATCGCTGGCCGACATCGAGAAGGCCGTGACCGAGGAGATCGCGCGCCTGGCGAAGAACGGCCCGAGCGCGGAAGAAGTGGAGCGCGCGAAGACGAAGTGGGAGTACAACTTCGTGACCGGCCTGGAGCGCATCGGCGGCTTCGGCGGCAAGGCCGATCTCCTCGGCCAGTACAACACCTTCCTCGGCGATCCGTCGAAGTTCGACGAAGACGTGCAGCGCTATCGCAGCGCCACCGCGGCCAGCATCAAGGACGCGGTGAGCAAGTACCTCGACACGCGCAACCGCCTGCTGGTCCGCTTCCATCCGGAAGTCTCGGCGCGCGCCGCGGCGGACACGCTCGACCGCAGCAAGGCGCCGTCGATCGCGGCCGATCGCCGCTTCGTCACGCCGGAAGTGAAGTCGGCCACGCTCGACAACGGCATGACCGTGTACGTCGTCGAGCGCACCGACCTGCCGAAAGTGGCCGTCAACTTCGCGACCAAGGCCGGCACGATCACCGATCCGAGCGGCAAGGACGGCGTCGCGCATCTGGCCATCACCACCATCGACATGGGCACGAAGACGCGCAAGGCGCTGGAGATCGAAGACGCGCTCGGCGATCTCGGCACCGAGCTGAGCGGCTTCGCGACGCGCGAGTACGCGTCCGTCAACTTCGAAGTGCTGGAGCGCAACCTCGCGCCGGCGCTGAACATCTTCGCCGACGTGATCCGCAATCCGGAGTTCCCGGCCGCGGAAGTCGATCGCGAGAAGAAGCGTCACCTCGACGCGCTCGCGCAGCAGAACAACAACCCGAACGCCATCGCCGGCCGCGTGCGCGCGATGCTCGCGTTCGGCGCCGATCATCCGTACGGCCGTTCCGCGCAGGGACTGCCGTCGACCGTGCAGAAGATCGAGCGCGGCGACCTGGCGTCGTATCACCAGACCTACTTCAAGCCGGGCACCTCGGCGCTGACCTTCGTCGGCGACGTGACCATGGACGAGGCACTCGCGCTCGCGAAAACAGCATTCGGATCGTGGCCCGCGGGCAGCGCTCCGGCGGTGTCGATTCCGGCTCCGCGTCCCGCGCAGCCGGGCCGCGTGTACCTGGTCGATCGTCAGGACGCGGCGCAGACGGTGGTCTCGCAAATCCTTCCGGGACCGAAGCGCAACGTCGATGACTATTACGCGTTCCGCCTCGTCGACGCGGTGTGGGGCGGCGGCGGCTTCGGCACGCGACTGAACCTCAACCTGCGCGAGAACAAGGGCTACTCGTACGGCGTGTTCTCGAACATGGCCAACTACACCGACCTCGGCATGTGGTGGTCCGCCGGCGGCGTGCAGACCGACAAGACCAAGGAGTCGGTGGTCGAGTTCGTGAACGAGATGAACAATCTCGCCGGCGCGAAGCCGATCTCGCAGGCCGAGCTCACCACGGCGCAGCAGGGCCGCGTGCGCGGCTACTCGCAGCAGTTCGAGTCGCTGAGCCGCGTCTCCGGTCAGATCGCCACGCTGTGGGCGCAGGGTCTGCCGATGTCCGAGCTGCAGCGCGAAGTGGACGTCACCGCATCCGCGACCATGGAGCAGGTCCAGGCGGCGTCGAAGAAGTACGTGACGCCCGACAAGCTCTCGCTCCTCCTGGTTGGCGATCTCGCCAAGATCGAGCCGGGCATCCGCTCGCTGAACCTCGGCGAAGTGGTCATCCTCGACGTCGAGGGCCGGCCGGTCACGAAGCAGTAAGCCATCTCCGGACGGGGTGGGCCTCGGCCCACCCCGTTCTTTCATGGCATCGCGCGTGCTGAAAACGCGCTCATGAAGATCCTCGTCACCGGCGGTTCCGGAGTCATCGGTGAAGGCGCGATTCCGGAGCTGCTCTCGCGCGGACACTCCGTCCGCCTCCTCTCACGCCACGCAACAGACGACGCGAGGCAGTGGATCGGCGTCGAGCCATTCGCCGGCGATGTCTCGGACGCCGCTTCCCTCACCGGCGCGTGCGATGGATGCGACGCGGTGCTGCACATCGCGGGCATGGCGACCGGGACGCGCAACATGATCGCGGAAGCGACACGCGCGCAGGTGAAGCGCTTCGTCTTCGTATTCTCCCTCGGCGCCGATCGCGAAGCGGAGCAGCTCGTGCAGCAGTCGTCGCTCGACTGGACCATCGTGCGGCCCGGCCATGTGTACGGACCCGGCGACGAAGTGATCTCGCTGATCCTGAAGATGGTGCGCACGCTGCCGGCGGTGCCGGTGATCGCCGACGGCGAGCAGGAGTTTCAGCCGCTGTGGCACGAGGATCTGGCGAAGGTGCTCGCCGCGGCCGTGGAGCACGTCGATCTCTCCGGCAGGATCATCGAGGCGGCCGGTCCCGACGTCACCACGATGAACGATCTGCTCCGCCGCTTTGCAGAGATCACTGGACGCTCGCCGTCGCGCATTCCGATGCCCGCGAAGCTCGCGGAGCTGGCGCTGCGGTTCACTCCCGTCAGGATGCCGGCCGGCGATACGAGATTGCGGATGCTCGGCGAGACGAATGTCCTGCACGGCGAGAACGCGCTCGATCTCCTCGGCATCGAAGGCACGCCGCTCGAACGCGGCCTGCTCCTTCTTGCGGATGCATTGCCGGAGACGTCGCCGGAACGAGGCGTCGGCGCGATGGAGCACAAACGGTTTCACGCGGTGATTCGCGGAACGCGCCATTCCGCGGCCTCGCTGATGACGATGTTCCGCGAGCGCGTGAACGAGTTCATGCCCATCGAGTTCGTCGCCGAGCCGGGTGCACCCAGTCGCGTCGAGAAAGGCGCAACGCTCACGGGCGCATTGCCGTTGCGCGGAAACTTCCAGGTGCGCGTGGAAGTGGCCGAGCCGAAGCACGTCGTATTCGTGACCATCGAAGGTCATCCGCTATCGGGCATCGTCGAGTTCACATCCGGCGAGAGCGCAGACGGCGTCACGTTCGCGATCGACGTCTACGCGCGCGCCTCGACCGTCTTCGACTGGGTCACCTCACGCACCGCCGGCGCGCTTGCGCAAAACACGAACTGGCGCGTGGTCGTGCAGCGCATCATCGACGCGAGCGCAGGCACCTCCGAGGGCGTAGACGAAGAGAAAGAAAAGCTGAGCGAAGACGAGGCTAGGGCCGTCGAGAAGCGGATTCGAAGCATCGTGCAGGCGCACAAGCGCGAGGCTACTTCCCGAACACGCGCTTCAAAACCGATCTAGCGGCCCAGTAGCCGCACATCCCATGCACGCCGCCGCCCGGCGGCGTGGAGCTCGAGCAGAGGAAGATCCGCTCGTTCGGCGTCGCATACGGATCGAGCTTCGCGAACGGGCGCGTCAGGAACTGCGACATCGTGTTCGCGCCGCCGGCGATGTCGCCGCCGACCATGTTCGGATTGTGCTCCTCGTACTGCGCGGTGTTGATCGTGCGGCGCGCCAGGATGCGATCGCGGAAACCGGGCGCAAAACGCTCGATCTGGCGCTCGATTGCGTCCGTCGCGTCTTCGGTCGAGCCGTGCGGCACGTGGCAGTACGCCCAGCCGGTGTGCTTGCCGGCCGGGGCGCGCGTTTCATCGAACATGCTCTGCTGCGCGACCAGCACGAACGGCTTTTCGGTCATGCGTCCGTAGAACACCGAATGCTCGTGCGCGGCGATTTCCTCGATCGTGCCGCCGACATGCACGGTCGCGCTGCGCGCGCACTCCGCCGCCTCCCACGGAATCGGACCGTCCAGCGCCCAGTCGATCTTGAACACGCCCGGACCGTACCGATAGCGTCCGAGCTTGCGGACGTAGCGCGACGGCAGATCATCCGCCGCGATGTAGGCGAGTTGAATCGGAGTGACGTCGAAGATGGCGACCGCTGCCGGGGGCAGATCGCGCAGTGAGCGCACGCGCCGCGACGTTTCGATCACGCCGCCGAGGGAACGGAGATAGCTCGCCATGGCATGGATGATCGCGACGGAGCCGCCTTTCGCGACGGGCCAGCCGGTGGCGTGACCGGCCAGCATCAGCGCCAGTCCGAACGATGCCGAGCCGAGCATCTCCAGCGGCACGAACGAATGCGCGGACGCGCCGCCGAAGAGCGCACGCGCGTGCGGCGTGCGGAATCGCGCGGCGACCTTCACTGCCGAGTGCAATCCGAGGAGCCCGAAGCGGGCCAGCGTGAGCGGATACTTCGGCAGCGGAAATCCGAGAACCGGACGGAGGATGTCGTCGAAGACCTTCCCCGCCTTGGCCGCGAACGGAGCCATCATCCTTCGATAAGCCTGCTCGTCGTCTCCGAGCCGTGCCGCGGTGGCGTCGAGGGAGAGCTCGAGCGTCGTGGCGGTGCCGTCGTCGAGCGGATGGGCGATCGCGGCCGGCGAATACGCCCACTCCAGTCCATGCTCGGCGAGGGGCAGGCCGCGCATGAACGGCGAGACCACGCTCATCGGATGGATGGCCGAGCAGATGTCGTGTTGAAAGCCGGGCAGCGTGACCGCCTCGGTGCGCGCGCCGCCGCCGATGGTCTCCTTCGCCTCGAGGACCGCTACGGAGAGCCCTTCGCGGGCCAGGACGATGGCGGCGGCGAGCCCGTTGGGACCGGACCCGACAATGACCGCGTCGTAAGGGGCGGCGTCGTACGGCACGAGCCGATCGTAGCAAGAATGGCTCCCCTAAACCCTGTAAATGCAATGAGTGGCGGCCGGTTTCGCTCCGGCCGCCACTTTTTTCAAAAAGTCAGGGTAGGGATTTGGTCGCCCCAGTCACTCCTAGAGTCGGAGCTTCCTAATGTATCTCATGCCATCCACCGAGGACCGCCGCCTGAACGCGCCCAGCGAGCTGGAAACCCTGGCGCTTTCGGATCGACACCTCGACTACCTCGGCCAAATCGTCCGAGAGCTGAATCCCGACATGCCGGCATCGATCGGCCTTCCCCATCTGATCCGCACGATCCTGGATCGCGTGGAACAGAGCGGGATCGACCTCACTGATGCGAGCAGTGAAGAAGACATCGCCCGTCTGGCCGCAGGACGACTGCGGCAGACCAAATTGCGTTGCCGGACGACCAGACCTAACGAGCGGACTTTTTCTTCGTACTCGTCAGCAACTCGACGATCGTATCGATCGAGTCTGCCTGAGAGAGATCGGTTCCACTCTGGAAAGCCGCCTCGATCAGGCCGCGGATGATTTCCGCGCGACTGATGGCCTTGCCATGCTTCAACCGGATGTCGATGGCCAGACGATCGAGGTAGGCGACATGACGGTCGAGCAGCACGACCGTGATCTTCGCCCACGGCTCGGTATGAACGATGGGGCGACCGCGATTGCTCTTAGCAGGACTCACACGTACTCCTGTTTTTCGGATTTTTGACCGGAGGTCGGCATCAGTGTATCGCCTTCCTCGGTCGAAGTCTATCTTTCCGTCCCTGCCTAAAGCCGTCTCATATTGAGACATAGACGATCTTCCTGCAGGGCGGGGCCTCTGCGTACAACTTGGACTCCACTGCTCGATTCCACCGGACCTCAAGGGGGCGGACAGCAGGACTTCCGGCTATCCGCGGCAACCATCTTACCCGCTCACTTCTGAAGCGCAAGATGAAAGGTGAAGGAAATCGATCAGTGTTTCCCGACCGGCGGCCGGAACGCCGTCCGGAACGCACCGGTTGCGACGGCACTTAAACGTTGCTGCAGCCTGCGTTATCTGTCCAATCGCCGCGGCAACTGCACCGTGAACACCGCTCCCCGCTCCACTCCGTTCGCCGCGCTGATCGTGCCGCCGTACGCCTGCACGATGGTGCGCACGATGGCCAGGCCCAGTCCGGTGTGCCCTCCGCTGTGGCGCGAGGCATCCGGCCGGTGCGTGAAGAAGCGGTCGAAGATGCGGCCCATGTTCGCCTCGGGGATCCCCGGCCCCGCGTCGGCGATGCGCGTGACGACGTCGCCGTTCTCCGCAACCACGCTCACCACGATGGTCGATCCCGCCGGCGAGAAACTGAGCGCGTTGTCGAGCAGGTTTTCGAAGACCTGCGTCAGACGGTCCTCGGTGGCATCGACCATCAGCGCGCCCTCGCCGATGTCGAGCTGAAAGCGCACCCGCTCCCCTTCCCGCAGCCGGAATCCATCCACGATCTTCGCGAGCAGCGCCGCCATGTCGACCGCCTCCGGCTTCTCCGTGGCCAGGCGCGCGTCGATGACCGTGATCTCGCGGACGCCGGAGAGCAGCCGCTCCATCCGCGCCACCTCCTGCTCGATCACGCGCACGAAGCGCCGCCGGTCCGCGGGATTGTCGACGTCGGCGATCATCTCGTTGGCGTTGCGGATCGAGGCGAGCGGGTTCTTGAGCTCGTGGACGACGTCGCTCGCGAAGGTCTCGATGTAGCCGACGTGCGCGTCGAGGCGGCGCATGATCCGCTCCAGCGCGCGCGACAGCTCTCCGATCTCGTCGAGCCGGCGCGAGCCTTTGAAGTGCGCGCCGCGCATCCGGCCGCGGCGATCGAGCACCGAACGGGCATCGATGCGCAGCTGGCGCAGCGGCCTCACGATCGACGTCGAAAAGAAGATGCTGATCAGGATGGCCACCACCAGCGAGGCGATGAAGATGCGCATCACGCGCAGGCGCACGACGTAGAAATCCTGCAGGATCGCGAACGTGCTCTTCGACGCCACCACCGCCCCGACGGTCCAGCCGCCGACGACCACCGGGACCATGCGATAGAGCGTCACCGAGCGCTGTTCCTGCGCGGAGATCTTCTTCTCGAACTGCTCGCGCCCGCGCAGGACGGACGCGATCTCCGGTCCCTCCAGCCGTGACGCGTTCGCGTAGTAATCGGCTTCGAGCGGCCGTTCGGGCGGACGGAAGAGGCGCAGCACCGGCCGGACCACGAACGCGCCGATGCGATAGAGGATGTTGCGCCGGTCGGTGCGCGGCGGCCGTTGCGGCGCCGGCGCGACGATCTCGCGCGAATCGGCGACCACGCGGCCGGTGGAATCGATGAGACGCACGCGCAGGTCATCGATCTTGGCGCGATGGATCACATCCTCGAACGCGTCTTCGTCCAGCGTTCCCGCGCGCGCGATCGACGCCGCGATCAGTCGCGCGCGATGCGTGACGTCGCGGATCTCCGCCGTCTCCAGCCGCTCCTCGTATTCGCCGAGGAACAACACGCCGGCGACCGGGAGAAAGACCAGGACGATGTTGAACGCGAGCAGGCGGAACGCGAGCCGCGACGCTCTGAGTTTCACTCTTCCTTCCAGCGATAGCCGAGGCCGTACACCGTGTCCACCTTGTCGAACGCCGGATCGACTTCCTCGAACTTGCGGCGCACGCGCTTGATGTGGCTGTCGATGGTGCGGTCGCTCACGTAGGCATCGTGCGGGTAGCCGTCCTGGTGGAGCTGCTTGCGCGTTTTCACGTGGCCGGGATGGCGCACCAGCGCGTGCAGCATCATGAACTCGGTGACGGTGAGATTGATCGGCAGGCCTTTCCACCGCACCGTGTAGCGCTGCAGGTCGAGCTCGAGCTGGCCGTGCTGCAGCGGCGCGTCGGCCGCGGGACGCGTGGCGCCGTGATCGATGGCCGCGCGGCGGAAGAGCACTTTCACGCGCGCCAGCAACTCCCGCATCGAGAACGGCTTGCAGAGGTAGTCGTCGGCTCCGATCTCCAATCCCAGAACGCGGTCCAGCTCTTCGTCGCGCGAGGTGAGGAAGATGATCGGGATCGTTTCGGACAGGCCGCGGAGGCGCCGGCAGAGCTCCAGGCCGTCCATCTCGGGCATGGTGATGTCGAGGATCACCAGCCCGGGCAGCTTCTGCTGAAAGACGCGCCATGCCTCGAGCCCGGTGCCGTACTGCTCGACCGGATATCCCTCGCGGCGCAACGCGAAGGCGACGGTCTCGCGGATGTTGTCTTCGTCGTCGACGACCGCGACGACGCTGTTTGCCGGACGCATCCCGCGCATTGTAAGTGGCGAACGCGCTTCCGGTAATCACGCAGTAAGCAACGCTGCCGACGATTTCGCGGTCATGAAACGCGCGCTGAAGTTCCTCGCCTACACCGCCTGTTCGATCGCCGCGGTCGCTCTCGTGGCCGCGGCGACCGTGCTCGTTCGCTGGGATCGCACGTTCGAGGCTCCCTATCCCGACATTCACGCCAGCAGCGATCCCAACGTGATCGCGCGCGGGCGCTACATCGTGTACGGACCCGGCCACTGCGTGGCCTGCCATACCGACAAGAGCAAGCACCCGGCGATCGAAGCCGGCGCCACGCCGTTCCTCACCGGCGGCAACATCTTCGAGCTCCCGTTCGGCACGGTCTACACGCCGAATCTCACGCCCGATCGCGAGACCGGCATCGCCCGCCGCACGGACGGCGAGCTCGCGCGCATCCTCCGTTACGGCGTACGCGCCGACGGCCGCGTGGCGATGCCGTTCATGGAGTTCCATCACATGAGCGACGACGACCTGCAGGCGGTGATCTCATTCCTGCGCTCGCAGCCCGCCGTGCGCAACGAGATCCCGCGGCACGAGTTCAATTTCCTCGGCAAGACGATCCTGGCGTTTCTCCTGAAGCCGGTCGGCCCGAAGTCGGAGCCGCCGAAGCACGCGCCCGCGGAGGAAGCGACCGTCGAGCGTGGCCACTACCTCGCCAACAACGTGGCCGGCTGCGCGGCCTGCCACACGAAGCGCAATCCCCTCGATGGTTCCTACACCGGCGCGCGTTTCTCCGGCGGCATGGAGATGGCGGTCGACGCGAAAACGATGCTGGTCTCGCCGAACCTCACGCCCGATCCGAAGACGGGACGCATCGCGTCGTGGCCGGAAGAGCAGTTCGTCGGACGCTTCGGCGCGGGCGTCGGCCTGCCGGGAACGCACATGCCGTGGAGGCTGTACCAGCGCATGAGCGACACCGACCTGCGCGCGATCTATCGCTACCTGAAATCGCTCGAGCCGGTGGTGAATGCGACGGGACCGTCGCTGCAGGATCGAAAGAAGGGCTAAGGCTGGCGGCACTGGCCGTTCGCGCAGACATATGTGACGGTGTGCTCCGGGTCGCCCGCGAGCGCACCGATGAACGGCAATGTCCTGACGATCCGGTCGCGCGCGTTTCCCTTGCGCGGGACGAGCACGATCGCGCGCATCGGCTCCCATCGTTCGTAGATCTCGCCGGGCACCTCTTTGCCGACCACGACCACGATGGACGGGGCGATGAGCGAGCTCTCGTACGCGGCCGCGAGCTGCGGATGCAGCGCGCCGGCGGTGCGCAGGCGTCCTCCGAACGATTGGAAGATCATGGCCGGGCGCGTGCGCCACGCCTCGTTGCCGGTGAGCGCGGCGAGGCGGAGGAGATTCGTTGCGGCGACGGAGTTCGCGGCGGGCGTCTCGTCATCGCGCTCGCTGAGCAGTCCGCGCAGCGTTTCGGGGATGGACATGCCGGTGGTGTAGCGGCCAAGGCTCGCGTCCCAGAACAACGTATCCTGGCGCTGCTGCAGCGCGATCGCGAGCTCGAGCCACCTCACGTCGTGACCGCTCTCGAACAGGTCGAGCAGGCCCTGCACGAGCATCGCGTAATCCTCGGCCAGCGCGGGTGTGTGCGACTCCGATCGCTCCAGCGTCTTCTTCTTCGCATTCCACAGCTTCGTCGACACCGCCATCGCCGCGCGCGTCGCTGCGTCGAGATACGCCGGCTCGTCGAATGCGGCCGCGCCGCGTGCGAGCGCGGAGATCATCAAGCCGTTCCATCCCGCCATGGCCGCTTCGCGAAACGGCGCGGGGCGTTTCTGCCGCACGTCGAGCAGCTTCTGCAGCGGCTCCGCGAGCTCGTCGTACGTCTCGTGCAGGAAACGCGGATGCTCGAGCACGGGACGGTTCGCGGCGTCGTCCGTCATGCCGTACAGCTCGAAGACCTTGCCCGCGGTTTCGTGGCCGAGGAGACCGGTGATCTCGTCCTTGTTCCAGAGGTAGAACGCCCCTTCGACGAACACCGGACCCTGGCCGGGAACGAGACTGTGCGCGTCCTGCGCGGACTGAAACAGGCCGCGCTCCGGAACGAGATCGCGCACGACATAGTCGAGCGTCGTGCGCGCGACGTGTGCGAGATCGGGATCGCGTGTGAGCTGCCACGCTTCGAGATACGCCGACGCCCACAGCGCCTGGTCGGGCAGCATCTTCTCGTAACACGACGGGCAGCGATGAAAGCCGCCGCCGAGCTGGTCGCGCATCGTCCCCGCCGCGAGCGTGCGCAGCGTCTCGATGGCCAGCGTGCGGATGTTCTCGTGCTTCGTGCGCGCGGCGTAGCGGAAGAAGAACGCCGCGGTCATGGCATCGAGCGTCTTCTCTTTTTCGTACTGCTGCGCGATGCCGTCGACGACCGCTTCCATGGTGGTCGCGTCGATCTCCATCGGCGCTCGCGGCTCCGCCGACGCGCGCGCCTTAGCGACGATGGCCTTCGCCTCAGCGATCAGCGCGGGACGCTCACTCGCCCACCGGTTCGCATGAATGACCAGCATGCGATTGAGCTCGGCGGTGGACATCAGGCGCCCGCCCGCGAATGGCTCGAGGCCGGACGTCAACATCAGGTTCGCCGGCCATCCGCCCGCTCCGTGCATCGACGCGAGCACCGCCTCGAACGTCTCGGCCACCTCGGGATGCTCGATCCGGTCGAGCAGCACCGGCACGAAGTACGCGTTCAACGCCTCGGCATTCTCACCGTTGAGAAACGCCTCGCGATGCATGCGCTGGCAATCCCACGACGCCGCGTAGCCGATGGAGACGAAGAGCGGGCGCTTCTCTTTCCTCGCACGCTCGATGGCGGCAGGCCCCCATTCCATCCACTTCACCGGGGAACCGGCGCGATCGGTGACGTAGCGCGTCGTGCCGCTCGCCGTCGTGGCGAGAGCGAGAAGGATCGCGATGACGAGGCGCCGGACCATGCGCAAAAGGAACAAGAGGCCGCGGGGCTGTCATCCCGAGCGTCGAGTCGAGGGACCTGGGCGGGCGTGAGGCTCGAAGCGTGTACCCGCGCCGCCCGGCCACCCAGGTCCCTCGACTGACGCTCGGGATGACCGGCCCGGGAGCGTTTACCGCGACGTCTCCGATCCCGTCGGCGCGAGCACCTCTCCCGTGTAATAGCGCCCGTCCGTCGATGCCAGGAACACATACGACGGTGCGATTTCGGCGGGCTGGGCGGGGCGGCCCCAGTACGTGTTCTGGCCGAACTGCTTCACGTGCTCCTTGTCCATCGTGGCTGGGATGAGCGGCGTCCAGACGGGCCCGGGGGCGACGCAGTTCACGCGGATGCCCTGCTCGGCGAGGCTCTGCGCGAGCGAGCGGGTGAAGGTGTGGATCGCGCCTTTGGTCGCGGAGTAATCGAGCAGCCCCGCGTTCCCGCGCATCGCCGTCACGGAGCCGGTGTTGATGATCGCGGCGCCTTTTTTCAGATGCGGCAGCGCGCCCTGCACCATGAAGAAGTAGCCGAAGATGTTCGTGCGGAACGTCCCCAGCAGCTGCGCCTCGGTGATGTCGAGGATCGACTGCTGCTCCTGCTGATACGCGGCGTTGTTGACCAGGATGTCGAGGCGGCCGAATTTCTGCGCCACCGCGTCGACGAAGGTCCTGCACGCCTGCTGCTTCTGCACGTCGAAGCGCTTGACGATGCAGCGCCGGCCTGCTTCTTCGACCCAGCGCGCCGTCTCGCGTGCGTCTTCATCTTCTTTCTCGGAGAGATAGGCGATGGCCACGTCCGCGCCTTCGCGCGCGAACGCGATCGCGACGGCGCGGCCGATGCCGCTGTCGCCGCCGGTGATGATCGCGGCCAGTCCTTCGAGCTTGCCGGAGCCGCGATAGCTCTTCTCGCCATGATCCGCGAGCGGCTTCATCTTCCGCTCGACGCCGGGCGCCCGCTGCTGCGGCGTATCCTTCGCGGGCTTTCTCCCGCGTTTCGGATCGCGCGATGGCATCAGCGCTCTCCCACGCGACGGACGATCTCATCCCGGTACGCGGCG
>CAMPKJ010000010.1 GCA_946887105.1 uncultured Acidobacteriota bacterium
ACGACCGCGGCCGCGCCGACGCCAGCCACGATGCCGTTGGTGTTGTTCGAGATCAGGCAGTTGTCGGCCATCGCGGTGGACGTCGCCTGCTGAACCTGGAGACCGGGGTTGTTGTTGGAGAGCGTGGTGCGGGTGATCGAGGCGGTGTTGTTCGCGCCGGCGACGTCGATCCCGGCAAAGCCGTGATTGTTGATCACGCAGTCCGTGACGGCCAGCTTCACGGTCGCCGTGCCGCTCGGGAGCACCTGAATGCCCTGGAAGCTGTTATTGCGGATGTGCGTCCCGGAGACGTTGACGTGCAGGACCAGTCCCGCGGTGCTGGGAATGATGTCGATGCCCTGGTTGGTAACGCCCTGGATGTGGCAGTTCTCGACGTTGACCTTGCCGGCCGACAGGATGCGGATGCCGTCGAGGCCGTTGCCGGCGCCGTGGATCGAGATGTTGCGGATGGTCACGTTCGCGGTGGTCGGGGCATTGATGATGATGCCGGTGGTCAGCGAGGAGAGGATGCTGGCCAGCGTGCCGTCGCCATTGATGGTGATCGCCTTCGTGATCGTGACGGCGCCGTAGCCGCCCGGATCGAGCACGCTGATCTCACCACCCGTGGCGGTCTTGCTGATGGCACCCGCGAAGGTTTTGCAGGGAGCCGTGCGGCTGCAGGGATTGGCGTCGTCACCAACACCGGAAACCCAGGTGCGGGTTGCCTGAGCCTGTGCCATCGAAGCGAAGCAAAGGGTCAGGATGGCGATGAAGACAAAGATGAGCGTCTTGCGAGTCACGAGATCCTCCTAGAAGCGTTTCAGGTTGCGGCGATTTGAAGACGGATTACCCACTGTACTCCGTCCCGCACCGATTGACCGGGTTAGTAAACTGGGTTGTGAACGGCGCGAAGTTTAGCACGCCCCAAACAACGTCTTGTGATCTGCACCACAAGCTGACGTTCAACTTTGGAAAATCTATGATTCCCGCCGGAGTGCGCCGCCTCAAAGAACTGTCCCGCGAAGATCTCGCCGCATTCGTCACGGAAAATGCGTCCGTCCTCACCGAAGAGGAAGCGCTGGCCATCCTCGAGAACGCGCAGGTCACGCCACAGATCCTCGGACGCATCGCGCAGGTGCCGCGCGTCACCGGCTTTCACTCCGTGCGCGTGCGGCTGGTCGCACATCGCCAGACGCCGCAGGCGCACGCGGTCAAGCTCGTTCACTATCTCTACTGGATCGACCTGCTGAGCCTCTCGGTCGACGTGAAGGTGCCCGCGCCGGTGCGCCGTGCCGTCGACAACCAGCTGCTCGCGCGCGTCGAGAAACTGTCGCTCGGCGAACGCGTCAGCTCGGCGCGTCGCTGCAGCCCGGCGCTGGTGAAAGTGTTTCTTTACGATCCGCATCCGCGCGTGTTCGCGGCACTGCTCGTCAACCAGCGCCTGCGGGAAGACGATCTGCTGGCGCTGATCGCATCGCGTCGCGCCACGCCGGACCAGTTGCGCATGATCGCGGAAGACATCCGCTGGTCGTACCGCTATGGGGTGCGCAAGGCGCTGGTGTTGAATCCCGACACCCCTCGCGCGGCGGCGGCGTCGCAGCTCAAATTCCTCTCGCGGCGCGACCTGCGCATGATCCACGCGAATCCGCAGACCTCGGTCTACGTGCGGCGCTGTATCGAGCGCCTGCAGCCGCGGCTTTTTTCTGCCGCGCCGGAAGTGATTGACTACAATGGCGGGCCGGATGCCTGATCAGGAGCCGCAGGGGCAGGGAGGCGCTTCCGAGCTCGCCTCTTTCGGGGAGGAGCTTCGGCGCGAGCGTGAGATTCGCGGTATTTCTCTCAAGGAAATCGCCGACGCCACGAAGATCAGCCAGCGATTCCTCGACGCCCTCGAGCGCAACGACCATCGGACGCTGCCGGCGCCCGTCTTCACGCGCGGATTCGTGCGCGAGTACGCGCGGTACGTCGGCCTGAATGCCGAGGAGATGGTCAACCGGTACAACTTCGCGGCGGCGAACGACGATCGCATCGAGAAACCGCCGCAGGTCGAAAAATACCCGCAGGTGCTGCCGCGCGACATCAGTCCGAAGCCGCCGCGCAAACGCGGCATCCCGCCGGTCTACGCGCGCGTCGACCGCAATCTGGTCGCCGCTCTTTTCATCGCCATCGCGCTGGCTGCCGTGGCCTGGTGGGCGGTGCAGCAGCGCCGCATCGTGCCGGAGCCGGCAAACGAGCCGGTCACGCCGGTGGCGACGACGCCCGCGCCGTTGCCCGCGCATCCACCCAAGCCGGTGATCGACGATTCCAGACTGCGTCTCGGGGTCGAGGTGATCGAAAACACGTGGGTGGAGCTCGATGCGGACGGCGAGAGCATCGTCCGCGAAGAGATGGAGCGCGGCCAGCAGCGCACGTTCGAGGCGAGCGAGGCGTTCCGGTTCCGCACGATCGGCAATGCCGCGGGCCTGAGGCTGACCCTCAACGGCGCCATCGTTCCTCCACTCGGCGAAGATGGCGATGTGATCAGGAACCGCGTCTTCGATCGCGAGGCACTCGAGAAAATCCGCAGCGCCGCCGCGGAGGCGCCGCAGACGCAGTCATGAGCGCAACTGCCCCAGGTGAGCTCACCG
The DNA here is from genome assembly GCA_946887105.1 of uncultured Acidobacteriota bacterium. Next base: position 2,607 of record CAMPKJ010000010.1, read on the forward strand.
CGACGGCCGTGATCGGTCTGATCGAGTCCGGCGCGTATCCGCGCGACGTCGTGGCGACCATCGCCCGCGGCTTTCTGCCGCTCGGGCAGGACGACCTGATCGGCGTGCTGGTCCACTGCGCCGCCTCGAGCGACCCCGAGATCGCCGGCTACGCGCGCGCGTCGCTGGCCGAGATCCCGGCGCGGGCGATGTTCGAGTACGCATCGAACGAAGAGATCGACCCCGGACATCTCCTGCGCCTGCTGAACGTCTCGCACGACAACCTGGTGATCGAGGCGCTGATCCGCAATCGCTCGGTCGCCGATTCCGCCATCGCCGATCTCGCGCGCCGCGCCGACGCCGCCGTGCAGGACGTCATCGTCATCAATCAGGCCCGCATCATCCGCGCGCCGCAGATTCTCGAGGCGTTGCTGGAGAACCCGGCGCTCTCGCCGGACGCACGGCGCCGCGCGCTGGAGACGAAGGAAGAGTTCTTCGAGAAGAAGGCGCGGCTCGAACAGCTCGAAGCGCAGGAAGACGACTCCGAGCCGGAGCTGATCGATGTGCCGCTCGACGCCATCGCCGATCTGCTGGAGCGGGCGAAGGAAGAGCCGGCCGATGCGGCGCCGACGCTCGTGCAGCTGACCGAAGGCGAGCAGGGCGATCCGAAGAAGATGGTGCTCTGGCGGCGGCTGATGTTCATGACCGTGGCCGAAAAGGTGATGGTGGCCTTCCGCGGCGACCGCACCGCGCGCATGCTGCTCGTCCGCGATCGCAACAGGCTGATCTGCTCGGCCGTGATGCGCAACCCGCGCATGACCGAACAGGAGGCCGAGAACATCGCCTCCATGCGCAACGTCGAAGAGGAAGTCCTTCGCCTGCTGGGCACGCGCCGCGACTGGACCAGCAAGTACAACATCATGTGGACGCTGGTCCGCAATCCGAAGACCCCGGTGGGGGTTGTCCTGCCATTCATCAATCGTTTAACCTTGCGCGATTTGAAAGGTTTGAAGGACGACCGCGGCGTGCAGCAAGGCGTTCGCGACCTGGCCCGGAAAACCTACCTCATGCGCACCCAGAAAAAATGAAGGTCAACTATTACGAGATTCTGGGCGTCGACCGGTCGGCCAGCGACCAGGAGATCCGTGACAGGTTTCGGAAGCTCGCGCGCGAGAATCATCCCGACCGTTACCGCGGCCCCGACAAGGCCGACGCGGAGCGCAAGTTCCAGACCCTCACCGAAGCCGTGAACGTCTTGACCAATTCCGCCAAACGGCGCCAGCACGACGACCAGCTCGTCGGAGGCGGCCCGCGCGGTCCCGCCGATTTCGCACAGGTGGCCAAGGCCTATCTCTCCAAGGGCGCGAAGGCGTTCAAGGACGGCGACATGCGCGGCGCCTACGAAAACTTCGACATGGCCGTGAAGCACAATCCGCAGGATGCGAAGGCGTTTCACTATCTCGCCATGGCCGCGGCCCGCATCCCGGCGTACACCCGCCAGGCCGTGCAGGCCATCGAAAGCGCGGTGCAGCGCGAGCCGATGAATCCGCTCTATCTCAAAGACGCCGGTATGCTTTGCAAGCGCGCCGGTCTCCTGGCCAAGGCCGAACGCTATTTCGAAGAGACGCTGAAGTGGGATGCCTCGAACCTGGACGCCCAGACCGGGCTCGCTGAGCTGCGGGAGACCAAGGAGGCGGGAAAAGGCGGGTTCTCGATCTTCGGGAAACGCTGATGCACATGGAAGTCAAGGCATTCGGTCTCACGCACGTCGGCCGGCAACGGCAACATAACGAGGACGCGTTCCTCGTTGAAGACGACGCCATGCTGTTTCTCGTGGCCGACGGCATGGGCGGTCACGCGGCGGGAGAGATCGCGTCACGCATCGCCGTCGACTCCATCTCCGAGTTCATCCTTCATACGAAGGAAGACGACGGCACCTGGCCGCACGCCTACGACGAGCACTTCAAGCGCTCCACCAATCGCCTGATGGCCGCCGTGCGCATGGCCAACACGCGCGTGCTCGAGGCGATGCGCAAGGACGCGCGGCTGCGCGGCATGGGCACGACCGTGGTCGCGTGCATGGCCGACGACACGACCGTCTCCGTCGCGCACGTCGGCGACTCGCGCGCGTACATGATCCGCGACGGGCAGCTCTCGCGCATCACCAACGATCATTCGTGGGTGTTCGAACAGGTGCAGGCCGGCATGCTCACCGAGGCGGAGGCGGAGAAGCATCCGCTGCGCAATGTGATCACGCGCGCTCTCGGCGGCGCCTTGCAGGTCACTCCCGACGCATCGGAGATCGACGCCAGGCCGGGCGACGTTTTTCTGCTCTGCTCGGATGGCCTGACCGGCATGGTCCCTGAAAGTGAGATCCAGCGCATCGTCACCGCGAACATCGGCGATCTCGAGAAAGCCTGCCAGCAGCTCATCGACGCGGCGAACGAACGGGGAGGCCTCGACAACGTCACGGCCGTCCTCGTCGAGACTCAGTGAGGACCCCGGTAAACCAATGACCGTTCGAATCGACTACTGCGGAGTTTGAAACTACCTCCCGAGAGCCTCCAGTCTGGCGGCTTCCATCAAGAGCTCCCTCGGCCTCGACAGTAACCTCGTGCGCGGCAGCGGCGGCATCTTTGTCGTCAGCGTCGGCAACGAGACTCTCTTCTCGAAGAACGAAGAGGGACGTTTTCCGACAGAGCGCGAGATCATCGAAAAGCTGCGGCAGCTGCAAGCGTAATCCGCCCGTACAATCAGCGCCGTGCACCCGGAGGTCGACGAGCTTCGGCCGAAGTTGAAAGAGTTCCTCTACGATTGCGCGGTCGAGATCCGCGCGACGAAAGCGGCCCTCTACCTCTTCGATGGCGCCAGCCGCTTCGAGCTGGTCACGCAGTTCGGCTTCAGGAACGGTATCCGCGAGTCGGCCGACTTCAACGATCCGCTCGTCGATCGCTGCGGGCGCGGCCGCAATGCGTTCTTCGTGAACGGCATGGCCGCGGAGCCGCGATTCTCGGAGCTGATGTTCGAGGCCGGCACCGATCGCCTTCTGGCGGCGCCGCTGTACGCGCGCGGAAAGCTGGTCGGCATCATCGACATGCGCGACAAAGCGGGGAAGTTGCCCTTCGAAAACGCCGACCTTCCCAAGGCGCAGCACATCGCGGAGCGCATGGTGGAGCTGTTCGTCGACAAGCCGATCTTCGGCCATCGCTTCATCACGCTTTCGAAGTTGAGCGGCAAACATCAGGCGGTCACTCCGGAGGAATCCGCGCCCGCTCCTGCTCCCGCCGCGCCTCCTCCGGCATCACCTCCGGCCGCGCCGGTCGCGGCCCCACTTCACCAGGCAGCAGTTCGCGCGCACGTGCCTCGCCTGGCCACGCTGGTGATCGACGCGCGCACGGTCGCCGGACGCATCCTCGCCGCCACGCCGCCGGAGATCATCGGCGAGCACGAGATCGCTGCCGCGCGTGACGTGCTCCGGTCGATCCTGCTCATCCCGTCCGCGGTCGCGGCGATGTTCTCCGCGCTCGGCCCGAACGGCGGCGTGCAGGAGATCGCGGCGCGTTCGACGCTCACCGAGGAGGCGAAGAACGTCCTGCAGTCCAAGCTGAATGTGTGGCTGAGCAAACGCGGCGAGCACGCCGGCGTTGCGCGCACATCGGTGGTCACGCCGTTCGGAACGTCGGGCGCGCCCGTGGTCGCGAACGACGTGCAGAAAGTATTCACCGCGCCGGTCACGGCAGGATCGGTGCGCGGCCTGTATCTGACGGTTGCATTCGCAGGCACGCCCGAGCGCACCGCGCACGAACTGCTGGCGGTGCTGCACGCGCATCTGCAACTGGTGATCGAGCAGTCGATGCAGCGCGGCGCGGCGTCTTCGCTGCAGTTGCGCATCGCCGAAAAGCTGGTCGAGCCTGATTTCGCGAAGTATCCGGAGCTGCGGCGGCACAGCGACGCGGTGGCGAATCTTTGCGACACGTTCGCGCGGCATCTCGCGCTGAGCCCCGCGGAAGCGGAGAGCGCGCGCATCGTGGCGCTCGTCCATGACGCCGGCATGCGTCTCCTCGATTACGAGCGCCTCTACCGCAAGCGCGATCTCACACCCGAGGAGCTCGGATTCCTGCGCGAGCATCCGTCGGTCGGCGCCGCGATCGTCGAGCCGCTCCTCGGCGCCGAGATCGCGCGCGCGGTGCTCTGCCATCACGAACGCGTCGACGGCCGCGGCTATCCGCACGAGCTGCACGGTGAAGAGATCTCGCTGCTCGCGCGCATCGTGCAGATCTGCGACGCCTGGGTGGCGATGACCGGTCCGGATTCGTATCAGCCGCCGGAATCGACCGAGAGCGCGCTGGCTACGATCGCACGCGCGGCAGGCGCGCAGTTCGACGCCGCGCTGGCGGCGCGATTCGTCGAGATGATGCGCACCCGCTAGAACCCCTGCTCGGTGTGCTCGCCGAACGTCTTCTTCAACGTCCCCACGATCTCGCCGACCGTGCACTCGTTGCGGACCGCGTCGACGATGAACGGCATCAGATTTTCCGTCGATGCCGCGGCACCATCGAGTGCGGCCAGCGCGCGTTGCCAGTCGCTCGTGCGCGACGCGCGGAACGCCTGCAGCCGCGCCACCTGATCGCGCTCGACACTCTCGTCGATGACCATGGTCGGCAGCGTGCTCTTCTCGCCGTCGACGAACTCGTTCACGCCGACCACGATGGCGGTCTTCTCCTCCAGCGCGCGCTGCGCGCGATAGGCCGATTCGCCGATCTCGTGCTGCATGAATCCCGACTCGATCGCGGCCGTCGCGCCGCCGAGCGTATCGATGCGCTCGATGAGTGCGCGCGCCTCGCGCTCGATGTCCAGCGTCAGTGCTTCCACCGCGTACGACCCCGCCAGCGGATCCGCGATGGCCGGGATCCCGCTCTCGTGCGCGAGGATCTGCTGCGTGCGCAATGCGATCTTCACCGATTCTTCCGTCGGGAGCGCGAGCGCCTCATCGCGGCTGTTCGTGTGCAGCGACTGGCATCCGCCCAGCACTGCCGCCATCGCTTGATAGGCCACGCGCACGACGTTGTTTTCCGGCTGCTGGGCGGTGAGCGTCGAGCCCGCGGTCTGGGCGTGGAATCGCAGCGCCACCGAGCGCGGATCCTTCGGCGCATGACGCTCCGTCATCAGCTTCGCCCACAGCTTGCGCGCCGCGCGGAACTTCGCCACCTCTTCGATGAAATCATTGTGCGCGTTGAAAAAAAACGAGATGCGCGGAGCAAACTTGTCGACGTCGAGCCCTCGCTCGACCGCCGACTGCACGTACTGCAGTCCGTTCGCGAGCGTGAACGCCACTTCCTGCACGGCCGTCGATCCCGCCTCACGGATGTGATAGCCGGAGACCGAGATCGTGTTCCAGCGCGGAACGCTGGCCGCGCAGAACTCGAAGATGTCCGTGACGATGCGCAGCGAGGGCTTCGGCGGAAAGATGTACGTTCCGCGCGCCGCGTACTCCTTGAGGATGTCGTTCTGGATCGTGCCCGAGAGCGTCGTCCAATCCGTTCCACGCCGCTCCGCCACCACCAGCAGCAGCGCCAGCAGGATCGAAGCCGGCGCGTTGATGGTCATCGAGATCGACACCCGATCGAGCGGGATCTGGTCGAGGAGCATTTCCATGTCGGCGATCGAATCGATGGCCACGCCCACCTTGCCCACTTCGCCGCGCGCGCGTGCGTCGTCCGAATCCATCCCGATCTGCGTCGGAAGATCGAACGCCACCGAGAGTCCGGTGGTCCCGCGCTCGAGCAGATAGCGATAGCGCCGGTTCGATTCCGCGGCCGTGGAGAAGCCCGCGTACTGCCGCATGGTCCACAGTTTTCCGCGATACATCGACGACTGCGGACCGCGCGTGAACGGATATTTTCCCGGCTCGCCGAGATCGGTCGCAGGGGCGAAGCCGCGCTCGTCGAGATCGTTTTGCGTGAAAAAAGGAGGTAAATCCGAAGCGGTCATTTGGGGGATGTATTTAATCACTTGCCGGAATTGTCGTATGGCAAAACGGCGATTTTGGGCACATACTGCCACCTATGCGCGTCCATTCTGTGCTTCTTCTCGTGGCCATTGTGTGCCTGCTGCCATTGTCGGCGGCAGCGGATATCACCAGCATTTCTCCGCAAACGATCGTGGCCGGTGACGTGGAAGGATTCCTCACCGTCTCCGGCAGCGGGCTGTCCGGAACGGAGTTGACGCTGGTCGTCTTCGACGGTCCCGCGGGACAGTTCGCACTCGAACCGGTGAACGCCATTCCGAACGACGACCCCGAAGCTCCGCCGCAGTATCCGGAGGACGTCCTGATCTCGTTCATTCCGATTGCGGTCGCGGTCACTCCCGGTCCGTACACGATCACGATCCGGACAAAGGACGTCGGCGAGATCGAGCAGATGATCGGTTTTGCGATCTTCACCGTCACGGAATTGCCGGTGGATGGTCCGCCGCTCATCTCCTATAACGAGACCATCTTCCAGGAGGCGCAGGACGCCAGCGGCGCGATCGTCGACTACGTCGTCACCGCGCAGAATCCGAATGGCGATCCGGTCGAAGTCACCTGCACGCCGCCCTCGGGCTCGCTCTTCGGCATGGGCACCTGGAACGTGCAGTGTTCGGCGTCGAACACGTTCGGCACGACCATCGCCAACATCACCGTCATCGTGGCGGATCTGACCCCGCCCGTGGTCACCGTGCCGGACGACATCGTCTCCTCGACCGCGGTGGTGACGTTCGAAGCCTCCGCCGTCGATGACATCGATGGTCCGCTTCCCGTGAACTGCACGCCGCCTTCCGGCTCCACGTTCGGACCGGGCGTCACGCTGGTCCTCTGCGAGGCGATGGACGCGAACTTCAACGTCGGCTTCGCGACGTTCCTCGTCACACTCGCCGGCGGATTGCCGGAGCTGACCGTGCCCGATGACGTCACGCTGATCTCGCCGGACGGCGATTCGGCGGTCTTCTTCTACGAGGCCACCGCGACCAACAACGCCGAAGTGTTCTGCTTCCCCTCCGGCTTCGTGTTCACCATCGGCACGACCACCGTCACCTGCACCGCGACCAACCTGACCGGCTCGGACACGGAGATCTTCGACGTGACCGTAGTCAGCGGTCTCGCGCCGGAGATCACCGTTCCCGCGAACATCACCGCCGAAGCCACTTCGCCCGCGGGCGCGGTGGTCACGTTCACCGCCACGGCGACCAACGACGCGGTGATCGTCTGCGCGCCGCCGTCGGGCTCGACGTTCGCGCTCGGTACGACGACAGTCACCTGCACGGCCACGAACGCGGGCGGCTCCGACAGCGACAGCTTCAACGTGACCGTCGTCGACACGACGGCGCCGATCCTCACGCTGCCGGACGACATCACCACCGAAGCGACGAGCGCCGCGGGCGCGGAAGTGAACTACCTCACCTCGGCCACGGATCTCGTCGACACCGATGTGGCCGTTCAGTGCACGCCGGCATCGGGCGACACGTTCGCGCTCGGCACGACCACCGTGTCCTGCTCCGCGACCGACGACTCGGGCAACACCGCCACCGGTACGTTCGATGTGACGGTCGTCGATTCGACGCCGCCGCTGATCCTCAGCGTCGAAGCCACTCCGAACGTGCTCTGGCCGCCGAATCACAAGATGGTCGACATCTCGGTGGTGGTCGTCGCGGTCGATGCAGTCGATCCGAATCCGGTGTCGCGCATCATCTCGGTGTCATCGAGTCAGCCGGTGAACGGCACCGGCGACGGCGACGTCGCTCCCGATTGGGAGATCACCGGTCCGCTCACGGTGAAGCTGCGCTCCGAACGTTCGCAGGGCATCGACCGGACGTACACGATCACCGTCGAGTCGGTGGATGACGCGGGCAACGCCAGCACCGCTACGACCACGGTGATCGTCTCGCAGGGACGGCGTCGCGCAGTGCGATAACGGCCCACTTCAGCACTTCCACAAGGACGGCGGCTTTCGGGCCGCCGTCCTTTTTTACGCGCCGGAGTGGCCGCCGGTCCGCAGGTATAATCGCGCTCCTTTCGACGTCATGGGCCTCTCCGGAAACCTCCAGACGATGCTCCCGGGCGACCTCCTCCAGTGGCTGAGTCTGGGGCAGAAAACCGGGACACTCGTCATCACGAACAAGAGAGTGGAGAAGAAGATCTTCTTCCAGCGCGGCCGCGTGATCTCTTCCGCGTCCAACGATCCGCGCGAATACCTCGGACAATTCCTGATGAGCCACGGCTACATCACCGAGCCGGAGCTGAAGAAGGCCATGGAAGTGCAGCAGCAGTCGCGCATCCTGCTCGGGAAAATCCTGGTGATGATCGACGTCATCACCGAGCCCGACCTGCAACGCTTCATGCGCCTCAAAGCGGAGGAGGAGATCTACGACATCTTCCTCTGGAATGACGGCGACTTCTATTTCGTGGACGACGAGTTGCCGCAGATGGAGATGATCCCGCTGCAGGTCGACGTGACCGGCATCATCATGGAAGGCACGCGCCGCGTCGATGAATGGACGCGCATTCGCGAGACCATCCCGAACGAAGCCGTGATCCCGGTCCCGCTCAAGGAGATCGATGCGGCCAATCTGGAAGAAGTCGAGGAGCCGATCGTGCGCGCCATCGACGGCAAGCGCACCATCGCCGAGATCGTGCTGGAGAGCCGCTCCTCGGCATTCACGGTCTCGTCCACCGTCTCCGCATTGGTACGCCACGGATTCGTGAAGCTCGTCGATCCGAGCACGCAGAAGATGGCCAAGCTCGCGGAGGAAGTGGTGGTGGCCGCGGCCGCCGGCGTGGAGCCGCGACGCGACTTCAATGAAGACGACGAGATCATCTCGCTGCTCAACGCCGCCCAGGCAGCGTTGCGCACCCGCGATTTCGAGAAGACCCAGCGCCTGCTGCGCGCGGCGCAGAACCTCGATCCCAATCATCCGAAAGTGCGCACCGCGATCAAGGGCGCAGAAACGGTGATCCTCGGCGAGCTGCGCAATCAGGGTCTCGTCGATTCGAAAGTGCCGCGCGTCGCGAAAGCGATCGAAGAAATCACGCAGATGAACTTCACGCCGAACGAAGGGTTCATCCTCTCTCGCATCAACGGGCAGTGGGACATCGGCTCGCTCATCAAGATCTCGCCCATCCGCGAGACCGATGCGATGCTGATCTTCTACAAGCTCTGGAAAGACAACATCATCGCGCTGAGCTAACCGTGATGCAGCCGTTCGCGTTTCACGCCTCCGACGCCGCGCTGGCAGACCTTCGCCAGCGCCTGATGAACACGCGCTGGCCGGACGATCCCGACGCCGAGCCTTGGCTGCACGGCACGGACGGGAAGTACCTGCGCGAGCTGGTGCGGTACTGGATCGATCGCTTCGACTGGCGCGTGCAGGAGCGCGCACTGTTTCGCTTCGCACATTTCCGCGCGGACGTCGATGGCTTTGGCGTGCACTTCATCCATGAGCGCGGAAGCGGGCCGGATCCGCTGCCGCTGATCATCACGCACGGCTGGCCGAGCTCGTTCGTGGAGATGACCAAGATCATTCCGCTGCTGACCGCGCGAGGCTTCGACGTGATCGTGCCGTCGCTGCCCGGCTGCGGGTTCTCGGATCGTCCGTCGCGGCTGATGACGCGGACGCGCACCGCCGCGCTGTGGGCGAAGTTGATGACCGAGGTGCTCGGTTACCGGCGCTTCGTCGCGCGCGGCGCCGACATCGGCTCGACCATCACCACGTTCCTCGGGCTGGACCACGCGCAACACGTCGCCGCGATTCATCTCTCCGACGTTCCGCGGCCCTACCTCGGCGCCGGAACACCTCCGCTGACCGCCGCCGAACAGACGTTCCTCGCTGAAGAAGCCGAATGGATGCGCACCGAAGGCGCGTACGACTATATTCAGGCCACCAAGCCGCAAACACTCGGCTATGCGCTCAACGACTCGCCCGCGGGCCTGGCCGCATGGCTCGTCGAGAAGCTCCGCTCCTGGAGCGACTGCGGCGGCGACGTGGAACGCCGTTTCACGAAAGACGAACTGCTGACGAACATCACGCTGTACTGGCTGAGCGAAACGATCAACTCCGCGAACCGCCTCTACTTCGATCGCGAACACGCCCTGCGCGAGCTCGGACCCGCGGATCGCGTCACGGTCCCGTGCGCCTTCGCCATGTTCCCGGCCGACATCGACCATCCGCCGCGCGAATACGCCGAACGCTCGTGCAACGTGGCGCGCTGGACCGAGCTCCCCCGCGGCGGCCACTTCGCCGCCTTCGAAGAGCCGGAGCTCCTCGCCGAAGATCTCACCGAGTTCTTCCGCCCGTTCCGGGAAGCCGGGCACGCATCGCCGAGTTACACTCATCGAGATGGCTGAGCCAAACGTGCACCCGCAGACGGAGCAGAAGCCGGGCACCGGCATCGATCGCACGCTGATTCAGCGATTGCTCGTTCTCACTCCGGCGGAGCGCATCAGGATGGGGGTCCGCGAGGCGAACAACCTCGCGCGCCTCATGGAAAAGATGCGGATGCGATGAGTACCGCCGAGCATTTCGACCCCTTCCGCGCTTTACGAGCTCTCCTTTCCCATCGCGTGCGGTTCGTCGTCATCGGCGGCATCGCCGGTCGCGCGTGGGGATCTCCGACGGTCACGAACGATCTCGACGTCTGCTACGAGCGGAACAAGCCGAATCATCAGGCTCTGGCGGCAGCATTGGGCGAGCTTGGTGCGAGATTGCGCGGCGCTCCGGAAGGTCTGCCGTTCCTGCTCGATGAGCGCACCATCACCATGGGTGACTCCTTCACGTTCGAGACGGTTGCGGGCCCTCTCGATTGTCTCGGTACGCCGTCCGGCACGAACGGGTATGCCGACCTGGCAAAGAACGCAACGGAGATCGAGCTCGGCGAAGATCTCCGCGTCGCGGTCTGCTCGCTCGACGATCTCATTCGCATGAAGCGCGCCGCGTCGCGGCCGAAGGACAGAGTCGAGCTCGAGATCCTCGCCGCCGTGAAAGAAGAAATCGAGAAGCGCTGACGCCGCAAGCGGCCGCGGCTATCATTCCCTTTATGGCGCGTAAGTCTTTCGCACTGCTCCTCCTTTCTCTTTCTCTCTCCGCCTCCCTCGCCGCAGCAACGTTCGAGGCGAAGCAATTCGCGGCGATGCAGTGGCGGGAGGTGGGTCCGTTTCGCGGCGGGCGATCGGCCGCGGTGGAAGGGATTCCGTCGCAGCCGGACACGTACTACTTCGGCTCCGTCGGCGGTGGCGTGTGGAAGACCATCGACGGCGGCGTGACGTGGAAAGCCGTGTCTGATGGCTTCTTCGGCGGCTCGATCGGCGCGGTGGCGGTGTCGGAGTGGGATCCGAACGTCGTCTACGCCGGCGGCGGAGAGAAGACCGTGCGCGGCAATGTCTCGCATGGCGACGGAATGTGGAAGTCCACCGATGCCGGACAGACCTGGACGCACGTCGGATTGAAGGACTCGCGGCACATTCCGCGCGTGCGTATCCATCCGCGCAACCCGGACCTCGTTTACGCGGCGGTGCTCGGACATCTGTTCGGACCGAGCCAGGAGCGCGGCGTTTATCGAACGAAAGACGGCGGCAGGACGTGGGAGCGGATTCTCTTCGCGAACGAGAACGCCGGCGCGATCGACCTGATCCTCGATCCGACCAATCCCCGCATCCTGTACGCGTCGACGTGGCGCGTGCGGCGCACGCCGTACAGCCTCGAAAGCGGCGGCGAAGGCTCCGCGCTCTGGAAGTCGACCGACGGCGGCGATACGTGGAAGAACATCTCACGTAATCAAGGACTGCCGAAGGCGCCGCTCGGCATCATCGGCGTCTCTGTCTCGCGCAGCAATCCGCAGAACGTCTATGCGATCGTCGAGGCGGCCGAAGGCGGCGTGTTCCGTTCGCGCGACGGCGGCGAGACGTGGGAGAAGAGCAACGAAAGCCGCGACCTGCGCCAGCGCGCGTGGTACTACACGCGCATCTACGCCGATCCGCAGGACGAGGACACGGTCTACGTCCTCAACGTCCGCTTCCACAAATCGAAAGACGGCGGCAAGACGTTCAGCGCCATCAGCACGCCGCACAGCGACAATCACGATCTCTGGATCGCGCCGGACGATCCGCAGCGGATGATCGAGGCGAACGACGGCGGCGCGAACGTGACCACCGACGGCGGCACCAGCTGGACCGGGCAGGAGAATCAGCCTACCGCGCAGTTCTACCGCGTCACCACCGACAACTCGTTTCCCTACCGCCTTCTCGGCGCGCAGCAGGACAACAGCGCCGTGCGCATCCGTCATCGCTCCACCGATTCCAGCATCGGTTTCCGCGACTGGGAGGAAACCGCCGGCGGCGAGAGCGGCCACATCGTCGCCAGGCCAGACGATCCCGATGTCGTTTACGGCGGTTCGTACGGCGGCTATCTGACGATGGTCAATCATCGCACCGGCGAGTTCCGCGATCTCAATCCGTGGCCCGACAATCCGATGGGCCACGGTGCGGAAGGAGCGGCGGAACGCTTCCAGTGGAACTTTCCGCTGCTCTTCTCGCCGCACGACGCCAACACGCTCTACGCGGCATCGCAGCATCTCTGGAAAACGAGCAACGGCGGCGCGAGCTGGACGCGCATCAGCGGCGATCTCACGCGCAACGACAAGTCGAAGATGGGTCCGTCCGGCGGCCCGATCACCAAGGACAATACCTCGGTCGAGTATTACGGGACGATCTTCGCCGTCGCCGAATCGCCGCACGAAAAGGGTGTGATCTGGGCCGGTTCGGACGATGGACTGGTGCACATCACCCGCGACGGCGGCGCGACGTGGAAGAACGTCACCGCGTCCTCGATGCCGGCCAATCTGATGATCAACAGCATCGATCCGAGTCCGTTCGACAAGGGTACGGCGTATCTCGCCGGCACCTCGTACAAGTCCGACGACTTCCGGCCGTATCTCTACAAGACCACCGACTACGGTGCGACCTGGTCGAAGATCACCAACGGCATCGCCCCCGATCACTTCACGCGCGTCGTTCGCTCGGACAAGCGCCGCAAGGGATTGCTCTACGCCGGCACCGAGCGCGCGATGTACGTTTCATTCGACGATGGCGCGTCGTGGCAGTCGCTGCAGCTCAACCTGCCCATCGTGCCGATCACCGATCTTGCGGTACGCGATGACGATCTGATCGCCGCGACGCAGGGGCGCGCGTTCTGGATCCTCGACGATCTCTCGCCGCTGCAGCAGATCGCGAACGCCGCGGCGTCCGTGCACCTCTTCACGCCGCGTCCGGCGTGGCGGATGGGCGGCTCGACGCCGGAGCGTCCGCCGCAGCTGGCCGGCAAGAACCCGCCGCAGGGCATTGTCGTCAATTACTGGATCGATCCGTCGGTGAAAGAGGGGACGAAGGTGAAGCTGGCCTTCCTGAACCGCGACGGCTCGGTCATCCGCGAGCTGGAAGGCGAGGTGAAGCCGCCCGCGCCGAAGGTCGAGGCGCAGGACGCAAAGAATGCCGCCGCGCCGGAGCCCGAGCAGAAAGTCGACGTGAAGAGCGAGGGCGCTCCCGAAGAAGAGAACGACCCGAAAGCCGGGAAAGAGAAAGAGAAGAACAAGCTGCCGGACTCGCGGCACGGACTGAATCGCTATGCGTGGAACCTGCGCTATCCCGAGGCGAAGAAATTCGAGGGACTGGTGCTGTGGGGCGGCGGCACGGACGGTCCGCGCGTCGTGGCCGGAACGTACGACGTGCGGCTCACCGTCGGCGAGGAAACGCGTACCGCGACTGCGGAGCTGAAGCAGGATCCGCGCACGTCCGCATCGCAGGCCGATCTGCAGGCGCAGTTCGACTATCTGCTCGCGGCGAATCGCAAGCTGAGCGAGATTCACGAACAGATCGAGCGCATCCGCGAAGTGCGCAAGCAGCTCGACGATCTCCGCAAGCGCGTCGGGAAGGACGATCAGGCGAAGCCGATCGTCGACGCGACGAAGGCGCTCGACAAGAAGATGACCGCGATCGAAGAGGCGCTGTATCAGACGAAGAATCGCAGCCCGCAGGATCCGCTCAACTTCCCGGTCCGCCTGAATGACAAGCTCGCCTCCGTCGCGGAATCCGCCTCCGTCGGCGACTTCGCGCCGACGGCGCAGCATCGTGCCGTCTACGCGCAACTGGTGCAGCAGATCGATGCGGAGCTCGCGAAATTGAGGGCCATCTGGCAGACGGATCTGCCGGCGCTCAACGCACTGGTGAAGCAGACGGAGGTCGTCGCGATAAACTGATCGTCGAATGCCTTCGGCCATCCTCGTCGTCGAAGACGAGCTCCTCACGCGGCGTACGCTGCAGGAGCTGTTGGAGCGTGAAGGGTTCGTCATGACGACGGCCGGCACCGTCGCCGAGGCGTTGGGGGAGGTCAACCGGCGCGCGTATGACCTCGTGCTGCTCGACATCATCCTGCCGGACGGCGACGGCCTCACCGCATGCCGCCGCATCCGCGAGCGCCACCGGATGCCGATCGTCTTCCTGAGCACCAAACGCCAGCTCGAGGATCGCGTGGCCGGACTGGAGACGGGCGCGGACGACTACATCGTCAAACCGTTCGAGCCGCTGGAGATGATCGCGCGCGTGCGCGCACAGTTGCGGCGCGCCACGCAGCTCAGCGGCGACGCCGCCGCAACGATCATCCACCTCGGTCCGCTGGTCATCGACGGCGCGTTGCAGGACGCGCTCATCGACGGCAAGCCCGCCGGCCTGACGCAGAAAGAATTCCAGCTCCTGCACCTGCTCGCGTCGCGCGCGGGCAAAGCCGTCAGCCGCGATTTTCTGATCGAGCATCTCTGGGCGGGCGATGAGCTGGCCTCGGACAAGAACGTCGCCGTCTACATCCGCCGCATCCGCCAGAAGATCGAGCGCGATCCCGACCAGCCGGAGATTCTGCTGACCGTGCGCGGCTTCGGCTATCGCGTGACCTCGAGCTCCGGCACTTCGATAGACTGAAGCCATGAGGAAAGTGCTCGCGCGCGCGAAGAGCGAGCGTCCCGAATCCGCGGCGCTACCCGACGCATGAGCGACGCGTTGATGGCCAGCCTGCGCGCGCAGTTTCGCGCGAGTACGACGGAGCGTCTGCGCGAGATGACGTCCTTGCTCGACGCGCTCGATGGGGATCCCGGCGCACGCGAACGGCTCCAGCGGCACTTCCACGCGCTCGCCGGTCTCGGCGCGACGTACGGCTATCCGCGGATCTCCGAGCTCGGCGACGCGGGCGAGCGCACGGATGATCCGGCGCGCTGGCGCGAGCTCGTCGATGCGGTCGGAAGCGCACTGATGCGCTGACGCGCCGCGCTGTGCTAAAAGTCGCGCGCCATGTGGACCGCCCGACGCATTCTGAAAGAGCTCGCCGACGCCGACCGCCGCCGAGCCATCCTCACGCATTTCTGGAAGCACGCCGATCTTCAGCATCGGATGGTCGTGCAGATGCATCTCGCCCGCGCGCTCAACTTCCGCGAGGAAACGATCCGCAAGATGCCGCCCGAGAAGAAGGCCGACCTGCTCGCGCAGCGGATGGGCGCGCCCGAGTTCGAACAGTTCATCGAGATGGCGCTCATGCAGTACCACACGCACGAGAAGAACGGGATGATGGCCGCGTTCCTGGACCAGTGGCACGTGCCGCACAGCGACGGATCGATCGAGACCGACGACTACACGCCGCCGACCGCGGATCAGGTCCGCGAGGCGGTGAAGGCGCTCGAGGTTGCGTACGACAAGACCGACGTGCGCATCTATCTCGCCACGGCCGGACTGTTGATGGCGGACGCGTGGCGCGACGCGACCTGGCCGGTGGTCGAAGAGATGGGCTGATCCTGGAGTTCCTCGGTTCCTCGGTTCCTCGGGTTCCTCGGAGGAAGACGGCCACGGCCGAGGAACCCGAGGCACTCCGAGGAACCGAGGAACCGCCGTTAGCATCACCGCGGTTCCACGGTGATCATCGTCCATTCCGTCCCGTTCCACATCAGATTCGCCGTGGCGTTCTGCGTGGCGCTGAAGCGGTCGTGAACGGGACCGCTGGTGAACGCGGTGCCGACCTCGTTCGGGATCCAGCGCCAGGTGAAGTCGGCGTTCACGCTGCCGTCTGGATTCGAACGGACGGCGGTGACGCCGCCCATCTCCTTCTTCGCCAGCGGTACGACGTCGAGCAGTCCGTTCTCGCGGAGCAGGAAGCGTTTGTCGTTGCGCGACTTCTCCGTGAGCATGATGTCGCCGGCGCCATCGAATTCGATCCAGCCCGCCGCGGCGAGCTGTTTCGCGAGATTACGCGTCGGCTCGTTCATGCTCGAGCCGGCCACCGGCAGCGAGACCGCGGCATTCGTGAACTCGTGCTGCGCCAGCTCGCCCGACTTTTCGATGATCGCGCGCGCCTGTTCCGCGGACGGCGGTGCCGCCGCCGGTTTCGCTTCACCCGAGGTGGTGGTGTTCGTGGCGGCGGGTTGTTCGGAAGAGCAGGCGGCGATGAGAGCAAGAGCGAGAAGAACGACGAAGCGCTTCATGCCGCGGAATGTAGCATCGCCACTTCCTCGGCGGTCAACTCGCGTGTGGCGCCGGGCTCGAGCGTATCGAGCGTTATGGTTCCGATGGCGATGCGCACCAGCTTCTCCACCTTAGCGCCGAGCGCTTCCACCATCCGCCGCACCTGCCGGTTGCGACCTTCGGTGATGGTGATCTCGAACGCCGCCACGCCGGTGCGCTGCACGATCGCGGGACGCGTCGGCCCGTCGCGCAGCTCGATGCCGGCGCGCAAGCGATCGAGCTGTTCGTCCGAGAGCGGCTTCGATGCTTTCACGCGATACGTCTTCGGCACGTGATAGTCGGGATTGGTGAGCCGCTCCGCGAACGCGGTGTCGTTGGTCAGGATCAGCAGCCCGCTCGTATCGAGATCGAGCCGCCCGACGGGGAAGAGATAGCGCTCGCGATCGGGCAGCAGGTCATAGATCGTCGGCCGTCCCTCCGGATCGCGGTAGGTCGTGAGATAGCCGGCCGGTTTGTGCAGCAGCAGATACGTCGCAGCCGCTTTCTGCAGCGGCTTGCCGTCGAACGTGACCTGGTCGCGCTCCAGATCGATCCAGCGGTTCGGATCGCCTTCCACGCGTCCATTGACCTGCACGCGCCCTTCGCCAACCCATCGCCGCGCCTCCGTCCGCGATCCGACGCCGGCCTTCGACAACACCCGTTCGAGCGTCTTGAGCGGCCGGTCACCCGGAGGCGGCGCCTTGGTCGATCGTGCGTTCCGATTTTTCAATTTTCAATTTTCAATTCGAACGAATCACCAATCGTCATTCGCGTGATCCGATTGTCCGGCGAGACCCACACGTCATGGATCTCTCCGGTATTCGCATTCGTGAACCGGTAATGCCCGGCCTCGACCAACTGCGGCGCCCCTTCCTTCTTCTGAGGATCGAACGCCAGCGTCACGCGCTGATAGAGCCGGTTGCCGTAAGCGGGCGGATCGGCGGGTTTCCCGTCGCGTTCCCACGTGACGCCCTGCAGGCCCGCGCTGGCGCGCCATCGCTCGCCGTTCGCGCGGAATTGAATCGACTCCATGCCGATGTTTTTCCGGGTCAGTTCGCCCTCCGCATGCACGCCTGCCTCGTCGATCGCGAATCGAAACGCGGGAGCCGAGCGGAACCAGAGCATGGCCTCGTCGTACGAGCCGCCGGTGACCGGCTTCGCCGCAATCGCGGGCGGCGGCGGTGCGGCCGTAGTGGTGGTCTCGGAAGGAGCCGGCGTTTCGCGCGAGCACGCCATCGCCGTCAGAAAAATTGTGTAGATCCAGAAACGTTGGTATCGCATCGGAAGACGGCAATGCTAACCTGACGTTGAGGCGATCATGCGAACCAATTCCTCGTGGTGGTGGGCGGCGCTGGGCGTCGCACTGGGATGTGCGGTTTTTGCGGTATCTCGGCTTCCGCTGGGCGATGCGGAGATCCAGCAGGCCAACGTTCTCGCGCCGCCACGCAGGATTGCACCGCCTCCGGTGATCATCCCCGATCCGCCTCCCGCCGAGCCGTCGAGCGAAGTCCCGACGCTCGTGCAGGTCTCGCAGAAGAAGATCGACTCGCGCATCGACGCACTGGCTCGCGAGATGGCGGACATGTGGACGCGCAATCCCGAGGAGCTGGTAGTTGTGATCGACGACGCGGCGCGCTCGATGCCGAGCGCTCCGTCGGTCACGCTGCTGCTGGCCATCGCGCACGCGGAGACGAACGGGAAGATTCTCGACGTCTCGGAAGCGGGCGCGGTCGGGCTCGCGCAGGCGACGCCGGTCGCGTATCACCAGGAAGAGATGGACGGGAAGCTGTTCGTCACGCGCGATTACCTGATCGGCTCGCGTGCTTACATCATGAAGAAGCCCCTCGGCGATGCGGACACGATCGCCTCGATGCTCGTCGAGAAGGACACGCCCGCGCGCCGCAAGAAAGCGAAGAGCCTGCTCGCCTCCGCGAAGAAGCTCCGCCGCGAAGGCATCGACGAGCTGGACCTGCTCGCGCCGCACGCATCGAAGAAGTACTTCGCTGACATCCAGACGATGGACGAGCACAACAAGGCCGTCCTGAACCGCCTCGGGCGTCTGCTCGAGAAAGGCTCGCGCGCGCAGCTCCGCGCGTTCCGCAATGAAACGCGCAAGGAGTACCGCGCGCTGAAGGAAAAGCAGCTCACGTCGTGGGTGCGCTACCAGAAAGAGCTGATCGCCGAGCGCGACCGGATGCTGGAAGCGCACTTCGGGATGGACGACGACATCGTCAAGCGCACCATGGCGTACGAAGCGAGCGAGTATCTCGGCGCGAACCTCGACGACCGCTTCTCCGCGAAGAGCATGGCCAGGTTTCTGGTGCGCCACCTCGATCGCAAGTCCACCGAGGCGCGGCAGCTGGCGCGCAATGAACGCGAAGTGGAAGGCATGACCGCCGCGCTCTACAACGGCGGCTCGCACAACGTGAAGCGCATGCTTGCGGGCCTGATCCGCACGCTGCCGGAGACCGAGAAGTACATGCGCAAGGTGCCGGCCACGCGGCGCCGGCTGGACAGTGTGATCGCGGGGGAGAACGGGGTCAGGACGCTACGGTGAGGCGGTTCCTCGGGGGTCCCCGGGTTCCTCGGGGTTCCTCGGAGGAGCGAGATCGCCCGAGGAACCCCGAGGAACCGAGGAACTCCGAGGAACCCGTCCGGTGCCCGTGATCAATCGCGCTCCGCGCTGATACGTCAAGTACGCCCACGCCCACTGCGTGATCACCAGAAACCGGTTCCGGAAGCCGATCAGGAAGAAGATGTGGATGACCAGCCAGGCCATCCACGCCAGGAAGCCGCCGAACTTCACGCGCCCGCCGAAGTCCGCGACCGCGGCGGCGCGTCCGATGGTGGCGAGCGAGCCTTTGTCGCGGTATTTGAAGGCGCGCAACGGCTGTCCGGCGACGGCGCGGTCGAGGTTGTACGCGGTGTGCTGCCCTTCCTGAATCGCGGCGGGCGCGACGCCGGGAACGAACGTGCCGTCGTGCTGTTCCTTCGCCGCCAGATCGCCGATCACGAACACCTCGGGATGTCCGGGGATGGTCAGGTCGGGCTCGACGAGCACGCGGCCGGCGCGATCGAGCGGCACGCCGAGGGAGCGCGCCAGCGGCGAGGCTTGCACGCCGGCGCCCCAGAGCACCGTGCGCGCCGGGATGACGCGGTCGCCGTACTGCACCTCTCGATCGTTGACGTCCGTGACCACCGCGCCGGTGATCACTTCCACGCCGAGCTCGACGAGTTGCTGGCGCGCTTTCTCGGAGAGATCGGGCGGATACGGCGGCAGCACGCGCTCGCGTCCTTCGAGCAGGATCACGCGTGCGCTCTCGGGGCGGATGTGGCGGAAGTCCTTCACCATCGTCTGCCGCGCGATCTCGGAGAGCGCGCCCGCGAGCTCCACGCCGGTCGGGCCGGCGCCGATGACCACGAACGTCAGCAGCGCGCTCTGTTCGGCCGGATCGGTGGTGCGCTCGGCTGCCTCGAATGCGAGCAGCACGCGCCGGCGGATCTCCAGCGCGTCATCGATGCTCTTCAGGCCGGGCGCGAAGCGCTCCCACTCGGGATGATTGAAGTACGAGTGCGTGGCGCCTGTCGCGACCACGAGAAAGTCGTAAGGCAGCGACTGGCCATCGGCGAGTTGCACGCGTCTGGCGGTCACGTCGATCGACTCCGCTTCGCCGAGGATCACGTTGACGTTCTTCTGCTTGCGGAGGATCGAACGGATCGGCGCGGCGATGTCGCTCGGATTCAGCCCCGCGGTCGCGACCTGATAGAGCAGCGGCTGGAAGAGGTGGTAGTTGTGGCGATCGACGACCGTGATCTCGGCGGCGGCATGCCGGAGGCCGCGCGCGGTGTAGAGGCCGGCGAATCCTCCGCCGATGATGACGATGTGTGGCATCGCGCGTCGCTCGAAAATCGCGCGCGCAGTGTATCCCGTCAGGCCGCGGGGAAGCGCTTCGCGAACTCGCCGACCAGGCGGCGCATGTCCGCGAGCAGCGACGGCTCGAGGTGCAAACGCTGCTTGATCTGCCGCAGGAACTCCACGTCGTCGGGATCTTCGACGCCGTTGTCGATGGCGGCCAGGTAGCGATCGGGATCGCCGCCGTACCAGGCCACGAGGATCTGGACGCGGGCGAAATTGGCGGCCAAACCGCCGTAGGACCAGCGCGGGGCTGCGTCCAGAACTTCCACGGGCACTTCGACCACGGCGGCGCTCGAAGAGAGAGACAAATCGACACCTCTACTGGCTGACACTGAGATACTCACCCAAGGAGTGACGGAGAGCGGTAATTCCCTACCCTGAATTTCAAAATCCGTCAGCCTTTCCCGATTTTCGCCAGCTCCGGCTTTCCGACCCAGCGCCCCCACGAGAAGCAGCGGATGCAGGTGAAGATGTAGTCGGTGATGCCGGTGTCGGCGTTTTCGCGCGCGTTGGTCTCGATCTTCGACTGGCAGCGGTAGCAGAGGATGGCGTCCCCGCGCTGCATGCTCTCGACCATCCCTTCCACCTGCTGGTCGTAGAACTCCATTTGCTTGGGCCGCTGCGGGATCTGCAGGGTCTCCCTGCCGCTGGTGCAGGTGAGGAAGATGTGATCGGCGAACGTGGTCTGCACGAAGCTGCCCACCATCAGCGACGCGGGATGCTTCGGGCAGCGGATCTCCTGGCCGGCCCAGAAGCGGCGGGCAAGGTCACGAAAGAGTTCGACTTCGGAAGGCATCGGCCCGGATTGTAACGTCTACAATCACCGAATGCGCCTCCCTCGATTGCTGCTCGCGTGCGCAGTCATGTTCGCTCTTCCCCTTGCGGCCGGCGATCCGCCCGAGTACCCGGTCGGCGAGAACGGATGCGCGGGCGCGCGGGTGCTGGAGCATCTCGAACGGCACGGCGACTTCGGCCGGATCGATGCCGAGGGGCTGCTGTACGTGACGCGGCTCGAACATGAATCGCGAGTCGAGGAGAGACGCCAGGGACTGAGCGGCGAGGCCATCGACGGAAACGTCTGGACCTCGCTCGGACCCACCAACGGCGCGGGCCGTGCGATCGCGGTCGCATTCCACCCGGCCGCGCCCGCGACCGCGATCATCGGCGCCGCGGGCGGCGGCGCGTGGCGCACGCAGAACGATGGCGTGACCTGGACGCCGCTCACCGAGACCATCCCCAATCTCTCCGTCGGCGCCGTCGCCTACGCGCCGTCGAACGCGAACCGCGTCTACCTCGGCACCGGCGAAGGCGGCTACGCCGGCGACTTCATTCCCGGCATCGGACTGCTGACGTCGAACGACGGCGGCGATACGTGGGCGCTGCCGGACAGCGTGCTGGCGACGATGTTCTATCGCATCAACGTGCACCCAACCAATCCGAACGAGTTGGTCGCCGGCACGAACCGGGGCGCCCTGCGCTCGACGAACGGCGCGAACGGTCCGTGGTCCACCGTGATTGCATCGGTCCCGGGCAGCGGCGCCGCATACGGCGACGTCACCGACATCGTCCGCGATCCCTCGAATCCGGCCGTGCTGTACGCGGCGACGTGGGATCGGAGCCGCTGGTGCGCGAAGAATGCCTGCAGCCCGACCCAGAACTTTCTTCCTCCGACGATCCTGAAGTCGACGGATGGCGGCGCGACGTGGGCGTCGGCGGCGGCGGGATTCCCGGTGTCGAACGCACAGACGCGCGTCGAGCGCATCTCCATCGCCATCGCACCGACCAGCCCGAACACGCTTTACGCGCTGACGGCGCTCTTCGATGCGAACAGCGGCGAGACGCTGTCGCACGTCTACAAGACCACCAACGGCGGCGCGAGCTGGTCCGACACCGGTCTGGCGACGGCCGGCGATTCGCGGGTGTTCGCGCTCCTCGGCACGCAGGGTTGGTACGACACCGCGATTGCGGTCTCGCCGGCCGATCCGAATACCGTCATCGCGGGCGGCATCTACTACGCGCGCACGACCGACGGCGGCGTGACGTGGTCGTTCCCGTTCAACGGCGCGATGCCGCACGTCGACGTGCACGATCTCCGCTATCACCCGGTCACGCACGCGCTCTGGATCGCGAACGACGGCGGCATCTGGACGTCCACCGACAACGCCACCACCGCGTTGAATCGCAACGCCGGTCTGGTGACGCGGCAGTACTACGCGATGTCGATGGATGGCGTGAACCGCAATCGCATCCTCGGCGGCACGCAGGACAACGGGACGAACCTCCGCTCCGACCTCGGCGGCACCGCCTGGTCGACGTTCAGCGGCGGCGATGGTTTCCAGTGCTTCCTCAATCCCGATGCGCCGGGCGTTGCGTTCGCGACCTATCAGTTCGCGGAAGTGCTGCGTACGAAGGACGCCGGAAGCGCGGCGCCGCAGACCGCGCCCAGCGGTCCGGTGTTCGATGCGAACGAGAAGAAGCCGTTCTTCAGCATCCTCGAAGCCGATCCGTCCAGCGCATCGACGCTCTATCTCGCGTCGACGCGCGTCTGGAAATCGACGACGGCCGGCGATTCATGGGCGCCGCTCTCGACGAACACCGTCGCACCCGGAGTGTGGAACGAGGATGTGATCCGCGCCATCGCCGTCGCTCCCGGCAATCCGTCGACGCTGATGATCTCAAAGGGCTCGCGCATCTTCCGCACGACCGACGGCGGCGCGACGTGGGTGATGCAGACGAACGGCCTGCCCGGACGCACGGTCACCAGTCTCGAGATCTCACCGTTGAATCGCGACATCGCGTACGCGACCATCGCGGGCACCGGCGGTGCGTCGGTCTTCTACACGACCGACGGCGGCGTGAACTGGAGCGCGCGAGCATCGGGGCTGCCTTCGTTTTCAGCGCAGGTGATCCGGTTCGATCCCACCGATCCGTCGACGCTCTATGCCGGCACCGACGTGGGCGTGTATCGCTCGACGAACGCGGGTGCGACGTGGAGCCGTTTCGGCACCGGCATGCCCGCGGTGTCGGTGTACGACCTGCAGATTCTCGCCGACGGCTCGCTATTCCGCGCCGCCACGCACGGCCGCGGGATCTGGCAGTTGTCGATCGCGGGTGTGACGAACACGCCGCCGGTGGCCATCATCACCGCGCCCGCGACGGCGGCGTTGACGGTCGCGCGCGGATCGGCGGTCACGTTCAACGGCAACGCGACGGACGCGAACGGCGATCCGACGTCGCTGAAGTGGACGTTCTCCGATGACTGGTCGACGAAGGGCGGCAGCAGCGCGATGCATGCATTCGATCGCGCCGGCACCTGGCCGGTGTCGCTGATCGCGACCGATGCAAACGGCGCGGCCGGTGGCGCCGAGGTGATGGTCACGGTGACGGAGTCGAGCGACAACTGCGCGACGCCGCTGGTCGTGCCCGCGGCGGGACCGTTCCCGTGGTCGGTCACGCTCACGACCGAAGTGGCCTCGACGCAGTTTCAGGATCCGGCGCGCGGCAACGGCAGGAGCTGCTACAACTTCAATCTCCTGCGCACGATGTGGCTGTCGTTCAGGCCCGAGGTGAGCGGGACGTACGTCTTCTCGCTGTGCGCGTCGCGTGTGGCGGGATTCATCGCGGCATACACAGGCAACGCGTGCGGTCCGTACACGCCCCAGCCGATGTGCGTGGCCAACACGAACCTGAGCGGCGATTGCACGAAGGATCCGGCCTCGTCGATCGAGATGATCGCCGGACAGGAGTATCGAATCCTGGTCGGCAGCTACTACAGCAACAGCTTCGGTCCGATGACAGTCAGCATCCATCGCGGCACCGAGGTGGCGGCGGCGCTGCACTCGGTCTCACCCGCGAGCGGGCCGGCGGCGGGCGGCACGCCGGTGATCCTCACGGGCGCCGGATTCACCGAAGGCGCGACGGTGCGCTTCGGCGGCGTGCTCGCGACGTCCGTGAAGGTGGTCAACCCGAACGTGATCTCCGCGATCGTGCCCGCGCACGCCGCGGGGAGCGTGGATGTGTCGGTGGGCGTGGAGGGAACGACCACGACGTCGTCGAAGGCGTTCACGTATGCGGCGGGGCAGGGACGGCGCCGCGCTGCGCGGAAGTAGCGCAATACCAGTCCCGTGCAACTTCACACCAAGTTAGCCGCCACCCCGTCGATAGACTTCCTTCCGGTCGGCGATTCGAACGACGCATACGACCAAGGCGTCGTCCTGGATTTCGTAGAGAATTCGGAATTCGCCCTGGCGGATCCGATATTTCTCGGTCGTGCCCGACAGTTTCTCAACGCCTATCAGCCTGGGATTGTTTGCGAGTTTCAGAATTCGTTGCGTAATCCGCTCACGATCCTTCTTCCCACCGATCGCCTCGAGCTCTTTGGCCGCGGATTTCTTGATGAGAATTTTATAACTTGCCACTGCGCCTTAGTCTCAGCACGACCTCTTCAAAGTCGAGCGTGGGCTCGCGGCGACGCTTCTCAAATGCGTCCAGGTCCGCGGCGTCCTCTGACAGCGTCTGCCGGACGGCGTCGTTGACAACGTCCGAGATGGACCGGTCGGTCGCGGCAGCTTTTAGACGCAGCGCTCGGTGAAGATCTGGATCAAAGTAGATCGTCGATCGTTTAGGCGTTGGCATGTTGTCATCATAACGTCATAACGTCAGGTCGTCATTCTCGGGTTGGCGAGCGCGTTCCACTTCCTCGAACACGCGCATGAAATTGCCGCCGAGGACTTTCTCCACGTCCGCGGAGGGCATCCCGCGCTCCAGCAAACGCGCCGTCAGCATCGGCAGGCTCGATGCGCTCGTGAGTCCATCGGGCAACGACGGCACTCCGTCGAAATCGCTTCCGATGCCCACGTGATCGATGCCCGCCACGTTCGCGACGTGAAAGATGTGGTCCGCCACCTGATCGAGCGTCGCGGTGGGGCAGCCCAGCGACTGGAACCACGCCAGGTACGTATCCCAGTCCGTGCGGTCGTCCGGCATTTCCTCGGTGCCGCCGGTCGGATCGCCGCCGTTCTTCTTCTTGCTTTTCTGCGCGGCCATGATCACCTGCGCCACTTGATCGCTGATGAAGGCGGAGAAGAAGTTGATCATGCAGACGCCGCCGTTGCGCGCGAGCTCGCGCAGCATGTCGTCGGTCATGTTGCGCGGATGACGGCACAGCGCGCGCGCCGACGAATGCGTGGCCACGACCGGCACGCGCGTGGTGGCGATGACATCGCGGAAGGCGTCGTCGGAGATGTGCGAGACGTCCACGATCATGCCGAGGTCGTTCATCGTGCGCACCACTTCGCGTCCGAAATCGGTCAGCCCGCCGTGACGCGGCTGGTCGCCTGACGAATCGCACCAGTTGTTCGTGTTCACGTGCGTGAGGGTCATGTAGCGCGCGCCGCGCGCGTAGAGCTCGCGCAGGATGTCGAGCGAGTCTTCGATGGCGTGTCCGCCTTCGACGCCGATCATCAGCGCCAGCTTGCCGTCGCGTTTCGCGGCGCGGATGCCGGCGCTGTCGGTGCAGAGCGTGACCGCGTCCGGCCGGCGTTCGGTCTCGCGCTCGATGAGATCGATCAGCTGCCGCGCGAAGGCCGCGGCGCCGCGTCCAGCGTAGAACGGCGGGACGTAGGCCGCGAAGAACGAGGCGGTGATCCCGCTCTCCTGCAGCGTGCGCAGATCCGCCTGCGCCTCGGTGTCGTGCTCGTCGAGATGCACGTTGTGGCGCAGCAGGCGATACGGCGTATCGCAGTGGCCGTCGACGATGATGGCGCGGCGGTGCAGCGCTTCACTCTCGGAAATACTCATCGATGCGGTCGAGCTCCTTCACCATCGCGGGCAGGTCGTCGAAGAGGAACTCCGCCTTCGTCAGCGTCTCGCGCGGGAACCCGCCGCACAGCACCGCGGCAATCGGCACCGGCGTGCGGTGCGCGGCCAGGATGTCGTACGGCGTGTCTCCAACCGCGAGCGTTCGCGCGGGATCGCTTTTCACGCGCTCCAGCGCCGCCTGAAAGATTTCCGGAGAGGGCTTCGACAACTCCGCGTCTTCCTTCGACGTCGTTCCCTTCAGGAGATCGCCGACGCCGAGAAGCTCGACATAGTACTCGACCTCATCCGGATTCGAAGACGACGCCAGGGCGAGCTTCAGTCCGCGCTCGTGCAGCGCATGCATCGCGTCGACGGCGCCGGGAAACGGCCGCACGCCGTGCATGTATTTTTCCTTCCACAACTCGCCGCGATATTTCTTCAGCGGCTCGCCGAACTTCTGCATCTCGCGCGCATCGAGCGTGTCGGGGACCAGCAGATCGCCGCCTTTGCCGATCTGCACGCGGACGCTGTCCCACGCCACCTGCTTGCCGAAATGCGCGAACGCTTCCACCCAACAGTGCGCGTGTTTGTCGTTGGAGTCGATGAGCGTGCCGTCGATGTCGAGGAGGATCGCTTGCAGTTCCACGCGGCGCGGAACTGCAAGCGAAGGGCCGGATCAGGTCGAGGACGGATACATGCCCTCGGTCGCGATGCAGTAACTCATCACCACGTAGCCGAGCGGGTCGCTGGCGGAGACTGGGGGCACCGTGTTGCCGCGCAGGTCGGGGAGGCCGAAGGTGCCCTGCTCGCTGCTGCCGCCGTACCGGTTGTCGAGGAGGGTGAAGAGCGCGCTGTTGCTCTCGATGTTCAGGAGGCTGCCGTCGCAGAGCGCCCATCCCTTCGGCACCGTGCCGAAGGCGAACGTACGCACCTCGCCGAGAAACGGCGCGTCGTACGTGGAGGAAGGCGTGGTCAGAGCGATGAGATAGAGGATGGAGGGGAGGGGCGCGAGGTTCATCGGGCCGCTGCCGGACTGCCCCATCGTGTAGGTGCTGCTGCGGTGAAGCGGAGCGTTCGCACCGAGGTTCGGCAGGCCGACCGTGTTGATGCCGTCGCCGCCGTAGGTCTTGCCGATGTACGACGCGAATTCAGGGTAGTCCTGGATGGTGAGAAGACTGCCGTCGCACTGCGCCCATCCGGACGGAGCAAAGGTTCCCGCGAACATGAGGATCTCAGCGAGATATCCCATTCATTTCTCCTGTGACTCGTTCTGTGGGTAGATGCCTTCGAAGGCGATGGCGAAGCAGACCACCTGAAAAGCCATCTGCGGTCCGGGCGCGAAGGACGTCGTGCCCAGCGCTCCGGCGGTTCCGCCCTGACTGACGGGGATGGCGCCCTGGAGATTCGGCAGCGCGAACGTGCTTCCGGCTTCGCCGCCGTAGGTGTTGGTGATGAGCTGATACAGCGCGGCGTATTGCGTGGTCGATAACAGCTGTCCATCGCAGGCAAGCCAGCCCCCGGGGATCATCTGATAGGGAAAGCGGCGGATCTCGCCGATGTACGGTTCGGACATCGTCACCTCATCTTTCAAGAATTTGGGATTCAGGATCGATGGCGCAGGATACGACTTCCGCTGGCCGAGCCTCAATCGCGATGCGCGATCGAATGCCAGCGCGGTCTGCGCCAGCTCTGGCGGAACGCGTCCGCGTTCTCGATCGTCGCGGAGCGTGAGTGCGCGTGGCCGTCGAGAAAGACGATGAAGTCCGCGCCGCGTTTCGTGGCGTCGAAGCGCTCATCGAACCAGCGCGCGAAGTCATTCGGCGTGGCCACGCTGCGGCCGGCGTAGCGCGGCACGGGCAGATCGAGGCGCTGCTCGTACGCCTTGAAGACCAGCTCCGAGCAGACCACGCGGTCGTCGGTCACGAAATCGAACTCGAAGTCGTAGGGGAGGCCGGTCATCGCGAACGCACGCGCGATGGCCTCGGATTTGACGGTGCCATCGACGCGCGGACGGATCACCGCGAGATAGTCGGCATCGGCCGCTTTCTCGAATGTATTGATGACCACACCCTGCCCGACGGCCTCGATCACGTTGCCGTTCGCGAGCTCCGCGTACCGCTGCGGCGCGACGTCGCGCAGGCGGCGTTCGAAATCCGCGCCGAAGAGCTGCGTGCGCTCGTCGGGCGTGCCGACGTAGAGCGAGACATGCGGCCAGAAGCCGGGCAGCCCGACATTCGTGAGCGCCCAGTCGCGCCGCTCGAAGAGGATGTCGCCCGGCTGCACCAGCGGACGCGCGGCGGCGATCTGTTTTCGCGAGATGAACGACGGACGCGGCGCGGTCGCGGCCGGACCTCCCGCCGCTGCTTCGATGGTCGCGGGGAGCGGGTTCCACGCCGCCCTCGCGACGATCCGCGCCGCATTGCGCAGCGTTTCCTTCGAGCCTTTTCCGGCACCGGCGGCGAGGATCGCTTTCGCGTCTTCGGCTGCGCCGGGAACGGGCGTGCCGCCGAACGTCCGATCGAGTAACGCGAACGCGCTCCATTCCGCGGCTCGCCCGACGTGCAGCCAGTGCAGCTTGAACGCGGCGTAGGCATTGCCGTTCTCGTTCAGGATCTTGTGCAGCTCCGGATTGCGCTCGATGCGCGCGATGTAATCGAGCGCACAGCGGTACTGCGCGAGCCACGCGCCGTGATGGAGCCGGAACTCGCGATCGCGTTCCGCGCCGCGCAGTTTCAGGAAGTCCGCGTGACGCTCGCGGATGGTTTCCAGCCCGACCTGATAGTCGAGAAAACTGCGCCACACCGCGCGCGCCTCGTCGCGCTCCTCGGCGGCCGGCATGCTCGACTCCGGAACGGCGGTGTTGCGGATCAGCGACTGCATGCCCGCGCGATAGGTATCGATCAGCCGCGCGTCATCGGCACGGAGCGAGAACGCCGCGAGCGTAGCCAGGACCACGAAGAACGGTCTGCGCATGAAGAGTTCCTCGGTTCCTCGGTTCCTCGGAGTTCCTCGGAGTGGGACCCGCCTTCCCCCGAGGAACTCCGAGGAACGCCGAGGAACTCCGAGGAACCGCTCCACGGTAACATTCGCGGTACCGGTTCGTACCAGAGACCACCCATGTTCGTGACACTGACCGTCCTCGCGCTGGCCATCGCCATGATCGTCGTCGAGCGGCTGAAGCCCGGGCGCAGCTTTCCGACCGTGCGCGGCTGGTGGGCTCGCGCCATCGGCTGCAACGTCGTGCAGATCGGCATCGTCTTTCTGGCGGGCATGACCTGGGACGGCTGGCTGTCGCGCAACCGCCCGTGGTCGGCCGAACCGCTCGGCACGATCGGCGGCGCGATGGTCGGCTATGTGGTGATCACCTTCATCTATTACTGGTGGCACCGCGCGCGCCACGCCAGCGATTTCCTGTGGCGCTGGCTGCATCAGTTCCATCACAGCCCGCAGCGCATCGAGATCATCACCAGCTTCTACAAGCATCCGATCGAGCTGGTCGCGAACGGCATCCTCTCCAGCGCGATCGTGTACGTGCTGGTGGGCCTGGACGTGAAGACGGCCACGCTCGCGGTGACGCTGACCGGCATCGCCGAGCTCTTCTACCACTGGAACGTGCGCACGCCGTACTGGATCGGCTTCTTCATCCAGCGCCCGGAAGCGCATCTCGTACATCACGAGCAGGGACTGCACGCGTTCAACTACGGCGACCTGCCGCTGTGGGACATGCTCTTCGGGACGTACCGCAATCCGAAGGCGTGGGACGCGAAGTGCGGATTCGCGGACGATCGCGAGCTGCGCGTCGGCGATCTCCTGCTCGGACGCGATGTGAATGCATGAAGAACGGCGCTGCGATCTTTCTGGTGGTGCTCGGAACCGCGCAGATGCTCGGTGACATGACCGGCGTGCTTCCGCTGAAGGCCGCCGCCGCTGCGACCGGAGCCTCGCCCGCACCGAAAGTGTTCTCCGCGGTGCAAGGTCTCGAAACCTACTCGACGCGATTCTTCGTGGTCCTCGGCGACCGCCGCGTCGAGCTCACGCCCGAGCTCTATGCCCGCATCCGCGGCCCGTACAATCGCCGCAACGTCTACGGCGCGGCGCTGGCGTACGGACCGGTGCTGCCGCCGGCGATCCGCGAGCCGGTGATGCGTTACGCGCTCTGCGACGGGACGCTGTTGGAGGAGTTGGGTTTCCCGAAATCGCAAACGGTGGCGGTCGAGCTCGAGCCGCTTCCCGGAACGTCGCTCGGCGAGTTGCAGACGCGCTTCGAGGTTGATTGCCGATGATGCGGGTTCCTCGGTTCCTCGGAGTTCCTCGGCGTTCCTCGGAGGGTGGGGAATCCCCCGAGGAGCTCCGAGGCACTCCGAGGAACTCCGAGGAACTCGTCCGCAACGGCTGGACCGGCGGCCAGTACTCGATCGTGCGCGCGATCTTTGGCGCGTATCTCTTCATTCACTTCGTCGCGTTGATCCCGTGGGCGCAGGAAGTGTTCGCGCAGATCCTGCCGCGCGAGGCCAGTCCGTTCCTGCGCCTGTTTCCGAACATTCTCGCGATTGCGGACATCGCGACGCCGTTGGTGATCGTCGCGGCGATCGCTTCGATTTTCCTGGCCATCGGTCTCTACGATCGCGTCGCCGCGGTGCTGATCTGGTATGTCCTGGCGTGTCTCTTCGGACGCAATCCGCTGATCGCCAATCCGTCGCTGCCGTACGCGGGATGGTTGCTGCTCGCGCATGCATTCGTTCCCGCCGCGCCATTCGGATCGTGGACCGCACGAGGCCGCGTCGATCCGCGCGGCGGCTGGACGATGCCGCCCGCGCTTTTCGCGGCGATGTGGATCGTGATGTCCCTCGGCTACACGTTCAGCGGCTGGACGAAGCTCGTCAGTCCGTCGTGGACGGACGGCACCGCGATGGCGCGCGTGCTCGCCAATCCACTGGCGCGTCCGAGTCTCGCGCAGGAACTGTTGCTCTCGCTGCCGTCGCCGCTCCTGCAGGCGATGACGTGGGGCGCGCTCGGATTGGAGTTGCTCTACGCGCCGCTCGCGCTCTTTCGCCGTGTGCGTCCCTGGATCTGGCTGGCCATGCTGGCCATGCACCTCGGCCTGCTGGTGCTGATCGACTTCGCCGACCTCAGTTTCATGATGGTCATCCTCCATCTGTTCACGTTCGATCCCGAATGGGTGCCAGCACGCGCAACGCAAACGACGGATACGCTGCTCTACGACGGTTCGTGCGGGCTGTGCCACCGTTCCGTGCGCTTCGTGCTCGCCGAGGATCGCAGCGGCAACGCGTTCCGCTTCGAGCCGCTGCCGGACGGTGAGAAGGCCAGCGTGATCGTGCAGGCCGCGGACGGCAGAACGCTCGTGCGCTCCGAGGCCGTGATTCACATCCTGCAGCGCCTCGGCGGATTGTGGCGTGTCCTCGGAATCGCGTTCGGCATCGTGCCGCGCATCGTGCGCAATGCGATGTACGACGGCGTGGCGCGCGTCCGCTATCGGATCTTCGGGCGGACGAAGGACGCCTGTCCGATCGTGCCGCCCGATCTGCGCTCGCGCTTTACCTGACCGCGCGACGGCGCGTTTTCTTCGGAGTGGTCTCCGACGGTGCCGAGGCGCTCGGACCGGTGTTGTCGTGCGGCACGCGTACGTCGACCGTTCCGATACTGCGATTGCCGGCATCGTCGATCGCTTCGACCCATACCGTGTACACGCGGCCGTTGCCGTTCCCATCGCGCTCGGCACTCAGCTCGACCACCAGCGGATCGAGGATGTTCCAATCGGCGTCCGTGATGGCCTCGTTCGACGTGACGTCGAAGATGCCGACGTACGGCGAGTCGTCGACGTTGTCGAACACGTTCGCCGCGATGTTCACCGGGATGAGCTTTCCGTTCGGCGGACGGAGCGTGTCGGGCGATGCCACCAGCGAGACGATCGTCGGCGCTTCGGTGTCGGTCTCTTCCTGTTCTTCGACGGTCACGTTGAACGAGCCGCCCGCGGAGTTGCCGCGCATGTCGGATGCGGAGCACTGCACCAGCGTCGTGCCCTCGGCGAACGTCGAGCCGGACGGTGGATTGCAGGTCAGCAGCACCTGACCGTCGACCAGATCGTGTGCCGAGGCGGTGTACATGACGACCGTCGAATCCGTGGTGAAGTCGGGCGGGAGCATCAGCGCCGGCGGCGTGGTGTCGACGACCGTCACCTTGAACGTGCCCGACGTGCACCGCACGGTCGTCTCGCCGAGGGGAAACGTCGAGCCGGACGCCGGCGAGCAGTTGCCGTTCACGGTCGGGCGGCCGTTGTGATCGTCTTCGCCCGACGGAACGCTGTACGTGACCACCGCGCCGGTCGGCCCCATCGCCTCGGCGGTGATGTCGTTGAAGGGCGGCGGTGGAGGCGGCGGTTGCGGACCGACGTTGACGATGAACGTACCGGTGGCCGTGTTGTTCCGCGAATCGGTCGCGGAGCAGTGCACCGTGGTTTGTCCGGCGGCGAAAAAGGATCCGGACGGCGGCGTGCAGCTCACGGCCGTGTGTCCGTCGACGATGTCGTACGCGCTGGCGTGATAGTTGACCGTGGCTCCGTCGGACGAGCCGGGCACGCTGATGCCGGACGGCAGATCGAGCATCGGAGGTCTCGTATCGACGACCGTCACCGTGAACGATCCGCTCGATCCGCCTGTCGACGTGCACTGCACGGTGGTGGTGCCCAGCGGGAACTGCGATCCCGATGCAGGCGCGCAGGTCACGCCTTCGATGGGACGTCCGTTTTCGTCGATGCCTGAATTGTCCCCGGCCACCGTGTAGGTGACGAACGCGCCGCCTGAACCTGTGGCCTCGACGGTCTGGTTCGATGGGAGCTGGAGCTCGGCCGATACCTTGACCGCAACAAAGACGGCAAAGAGGACAGCAAGGAGAACGCGACCCATCATACGGACCTCCTGCGAGACGTCATTTGGCCACACGCCGCTGCTCGGCCATGTAAAGAACGTGCCCACTCGGCAGGCGGAGTGAGCCGTAGGAGCGCCGCGTGCGGACGCGAAACCCATTGCCGCGCAGGATCGCCATCAGCTCCTCGCGCGAATAGAGCTCGAGCTCGTGCACTTCCTCATCGCGATGCGTGACGCCGTCGATCATGCGAAACGTCAGCACGCGCCGCGTCAGGCGTTTGCCATCGCTGTCCTTGATGGCGATCACCGACCAGTCATCGCCGCCACTGCGATGCTCGTCGTGTGCGGAATACGAACCGCTCTCGGCCACGTCGAAGAGCAGCACTCCTCCGGCCGAAAGCGCGTGCGCCGCGTTGCGCACGAAGCGTTTCACCTCGTCGAGCGTCCCGTAGTTCAGCACCTCGCCCATGGCCACGATCGCGCTGCACGGCGGCAGCTCCGCGTCGCCGAATCGCGCAACCTCGAAGCGTGCATCGGGCGCGTGCAGGCGCGCGAGCTCGATCATGGCCGGCGATGCGTCGATGCCGAGGACCTCGAACCCGGCGTCGGTGAGCGCGCGCGCCAGAATGCCGCTGCCACAGCCGACCTCGACGACCAACCCATGCCGCGGCAACAGCGCGATCACGCCGGGCGCGGCGGAGCGGGCGAACTCCGAGAAGCCGGCGTGATGGATCCACGCCAGATCGTGACGATACTCGCTCACTGATGGTGCGCTTTGAGGAACGTCTCCGGCCGCGAGAACACCTTGGCGATGTTCATCCCGCTGCGTACCGCCTTGAGCGTCACCTTGCGCGTGGCCAGCGCGGCGCCGAGCTGCAGATAGGTCTTCAGCTTGCCCTTGTAGCGATAGCGGACGTTCAGCGCGTGCTGCCACAGCGCGGAATACTCGGCGTAGAACTCATCGAGCGGAAGTTTGGTCGGCAGCACGGTGTGCACGATGTCGAACATCTCCCACTCGTGCGTATTCACGTTCGTTTTCGCCGTGTCCCACAGATCGGTCCCGGGCAATGGCGTGAGGATCGAGAAGCCGCTGTTGTACGCGCCCATCTTCTCGATCCAGTCGCGCAGGCGCTTGAAGTCGTCGCGATCCCATGACGGATCGACGATGAAGTTCGGCGTGAAGCCGACGCCCAGGTCTTTGAGGATGTTGATGGCCTGGACGTTGTTGTCGGCGGTGTTTTTCTTGTTCACCGCCTTCAGGCCTTCGTCGGTGACCGATTCCAATCCGAGGAAGATGGCCAGGTCGCCGCAGTCCTTCCATTGCTCGATGAGCTTCGGGAACTTGCAGATGATGTCCGTGCGCGTCTGCACGGTGAAGTACTTGCGAATGCCGGACGCCTTGATCTGCCTGCCCATCTCCTCGCCGCGCTTCACGTTCATCCAGAAGATGTCGTCGGTGATGAAGATGTTCGGCGCCTTGATCTCGGCCAGCTCGCGCACTACGCGCTCCGGCGATTTCTCGCGGAACGTCGACTCGTGGAACTTCCACACCGAGCAGAAGTTGCACTTGAACGGGCAGCCTCGGGCGGTTTCCATGAGCGCGAGCGGCTTGCGGAAGTTGATGTAGTAGTGATCGGCGTAGTGCTCGATCAGGTGGCGCGCCGGCAGGGGATAGGTATCGAGGTTCGGCCGCGTGGGCGCGTGGCCGGTGAACTTCCAGGTGTCCTTGCCATCGCGGATCCAGAGGCCGTCCACGTTCGCGAGATCGCGTCCGTCGCGAAGCGCATTGACCAGCGGCGGCAGCACTTCCTCGCCGTCGCCGAGCGCGATCGCATCGATCGAGCCGTCCTGGAACCAGTCGGGATCGCGTGACGCGTCGTGGCCGCCGACCACCACGAACGCATTCGGCATCTCGCGCTTGATGCGCCGCGCGAGACGGATGGTGCGGTTGCGCTCGGTGGTGAAGTTGCACTGCAGGCCGACCACGTCCGGCTCGAACGCGCGGCAGTCCGCCAGACCTTTCTCCTCGCCATCGATGCGCAGGTCGATCACTTTGCAGACGTGACCGTCTGCCTCGAGACAGGCCGCCACGCAGATCGGGCCGAGCGGCTCGACGAACGTGAGCATCTCCAATCCGAGAATTCCGCCGACCGGCGGCTTGAGGAACGCGACTTTCATTGCTGTCGGCGGAAACCTTAGCATGAGTTCCTCGGAGTTCCTCGGGGTTCCTCGGGGTTCCTCGGAGTGGCGCCCGCAGCCCGCGCCGAGGAACCGTCGCGATGACGCGTATCATTTCGTGCATGTGCCGATTGCTGCTCGTCCTCGTTCTCACCATGCCGCTGCTCGCCCAGACGGGCGTCGGCGAAGTCGCGTTCGCGAACTCCGGGAAGGCTGAAGCGCAGGCGGCGTTCCTGCGTGGGCTGGGGCTGCTGCACAACTTCGAGTATCCGCGCGCGGCGAAGGCGTTTCAGGAGGCGCAGGCGATCGATCCCTCGTTCGCGATGGCGTACTGGGGCGAGGCGATGACGCACACGCATCCGATCTGGTTTCAGCAGGACGCGGAGGCCGCGCGCGCGGTCCTGACGCGCCTCGGCGCGACTGCCGAGGAACGGATGGCGAAGGCGCCGACCGAGCGTGAGCGCGATTTCCTGCGCACGCTCGACGTGCTTTACGGAGAGGGCACGAAGAACGAGCGCGACTTCCTCTACGCGGATGCGATGGCGGCGCTGCACGCGAAGTATCCGAACGACGTCGACGCGACCGCGTTCTACGCGCTGGCGATCCTCGGCACGGCGCACGAAGGCCGCGACTTCAACATCTACATGCGCGCCGCGGCGTTGCTCGAGGAAGTATTTCCGGCCCATCCGCGCCATCCCGGCGTGCTGCACTACCTGATCCACGCTTACGACGATCCGGTGCACGCGCCCCTCGGCATGCGCGCCGCGCGCGTCTACGGCTCGGTCGCGCCGGATGCCGGACACGCGCTGCACATGACCTCGCACATCTTCATCGCCATGGGCATGTGGGATGACGTCATCGATGCGAACCGCCGCGCCATCCGCGTGGTGAACAAGCAACGCGCCGCGCGCAACGCCCCGGCGGCGGACTGCGGCCACTATCCGACCTGGCTGCATTACGGCCTCCTGCAGAAGGGGCAGGATCACGACGCCGCGAAGTCGCTGGACGCGTGCCGCGCGTTCGCGTTCGCGCAGAAGGGGGAGAACCCGAGCTATCAGTTCGAGGAGTACGCGATCATGCGCGCGCACCAGATCGCCAGCTCCAGCGCCCTGCCGCCGCGCGATGTGGTGACGGTGCCGGACGGAGTGCGCGCTCCGACCGCGGCACTCACGCTCGCCTATGGCGACGCGCTCGCGGCGGCGCGGCACAATGACGCTGATGCGCTGAAAGCCGCAACGGAGCGGCTGCGGTCCCTGCAGAAGGACGCCATCGAGGCGATCGACGAAGGACGCGCCGCCAATCCGACCGCGCGCATCACGGCCGAGGTGATGGTGCTGGAGGCGGAGGCGCTGCAGTTGATTCTGGCGGGCAAGCGCGATGAGGCATTGAAGGTGCTGGAGACGGCGGCGAAGGCGGAGCGCTCCATGCCGATCGAGTTCGGACCGCCGGTCGTGCCGAAGCCAGCCACGGAGCTGCTCGCCGACCAGCTGCTCGCCGCAGGACGCGCTGCCGACGCCGCGACCGCCTATCAGCACGTGCTCGACCGGACGGCGTCCCGGCGTCCGGCGCTGGAGGGATTACTGCTCGCGCAGAAGGCAGCCGGGCAGGTGGAGGCGGCGGAGAAGACGGCCAAGAAAGTCGTGACGCCGCACGTGCACTGATCACGAGTCGAACTGCGTTTTCGTCTTCGCGTCCGCGAGCCGCGCCAGGCCGAACATCTTCGGCACCGCCTTGTCGTTCAGCACGGCGGTTGCGACCATCTCTCCGACTGCGGGCGAGAGCTTGAATCCGTGTCCCGATCCGCCGCCGGCGAACCACACATTCTTCGCGCGTGGATGGCGGTCGATGATCAGGTGACCGTCGGGACTGTTCTCGTACTGGCAGACGCGCGATTCGAGCAGCGGCGCTTTCGCGAGCTCCGGAAAGCGTTCGGACAGCAGGCGGCGCGCTCGCGCGATTGCGTCCGCGCCCGGCGTGCGATCGGTGCTGGTCGGATCGATCGGCTCGCCGCGCGTGTCGTCCGCGATCTTGAATCCGCGGCCGTGCAGATCGGGAACGCCGTAGAGGATCCGTTCGCCGAAATCGATCCACACCGGCAGGCGTCCGGCTGCGTAGCGGTCCGACCCTGATGGCGTGCCGAAGAACAAGACCTCCTGGCGCGTCGGCCGGATGGCATCGCCGAGAGCGTCCGGAAAGAGCCGTCCGAGCCATGGACCGCACGCGAAGACGAACGCGTCCGCCTCGATGCGCGATCCGTCCGCGAGCTTCATGGCCGTGAGATCAGCGGACGGTTCGAACGTGCCGGTGCGGTAACTGCCTCCTGCTTTCTGAAACGCATCGCGCACGACCACGCACGCCTTGCGCGCCGACAACGCTCCGGCGCGTTTCTCGAGCCATACCGATTGCACGCCGCGGAAGTCGATCTGCGGATAGCGTTTCATGGCGGCGGCGACCGCCATCGGCTCGACCGGGAATCCGAGCTCCTCGAGGATCGGGAGCGACGAGCGCACGTACGTGTCGTCGCCGCGATGCATCCAGAGCGCGCCGGTTTCGACGTACAGCGGCTCGTCGACCGACGCGTCGAGCGTCTCCCACAGCTCGTACGAGCGCTTCACCATCTCGACGTACGTGCGATCGGGACCGTAGATCGCGCGGATCACGCGCGTCTCGCCGCCGGAGCTCGAGCGCGCGTTGCCCGGTCCCCATGCGTCGATGAGCTCGACCCGCGCGCCGAGATTGCGGAGATGCAGCGCCGTCCATCCGCCGAATGCGCCCGCGCCGATGACGGCGACGCGCGGCGCATCGTTCCCAAATGAAGAGAGCCGCACCGCCATTGGAATGGCGGCAGCGGCTCCGAGAAAAGTCCGGCGGGAAATGCTCAAAGAGTTAGAACGCCACTCGCGTGCTGATGCCGATCGTGCGCGGCTGATTGGTCAGATAGCCGACCCGCGCGCGCGTTCCGCGTTCCTGATCGAGTGCCAGGAGCGCCGTTTCGTCCGTGATGTTGTTGATGAAGAGCGCCGTGTCCCAGCGGTTCTTCAGGATGCCGAAGCGCAGGTTGATGATGTCGTACGCCGGCAGTTCGGGATCGAACGTGAACGTGCTCTGCGTGAACGGACCGCCGATACCGACCGTGCCGAACGAGTTGAGGTTGACGGTCCCGAATCCCGCGGCCTGATCGCCGATCTGCGTGAAGCGCGAGCCGATGTGCTGATAGGCGCCGGTCACGTAGCCGGCCAGCGTGTTGGCGGTCCAGTGATACGTCGCCGCGGCGGCCATCTGGAACTCGGGAACGGTGGGAAGGCGGGCGCCTTCCTCGATCCCGGCCACGACGCTGACGTTGCCGGCGGAATCGGTCGAGGTCAGCGTGGAGCGGAGCTCCGAGTTGACCCCGGTCGCGGAGATCGCGATGTCGAAGGCGTCGTTCGGCGCGAGCTCGAACTCGATCTCCGCGCCGGTGCTGCGCGCCTTCGGCACGTTGAAGACCACGCGCGACGAGCACGAGCCGGCCGTGACCGTGGCCTGCAGATCGGTGATGTCCGCGCGGAACAACGCGGCGTTGAACGTCCCGCGTCCGTTCATGATCCTCGTCTTCGCGCCGACCTCGTAGTTCCACAACGTCTCGTCTTCCCACGTGGGATGTCCGCCGAACGTCTGCAGATCCTGCGGCGTGCAGAGCGGAGTGTTGAGTGGATCGTTGATGCCGCCGAGGCGGAACCCCTTGGCCACCTGGCCGTTCAGGCGGACGTTGTCATTCAGCTTGAAGCTGGCGATGACGCGCGGCGCGAAACCATCCGCGCTCACCGAACCGACGCTGTCGATCGGATCGGCGAAGAGGCCGTCGAAGATCTGCGTGCGGTCTTCCTCGAAGTCGTAGTAGCGCAGACCGCCGGTGAGGTCGAAACGGTCGTTCACGGTCCAGGTGGCCTCGCCGAAGACGGCGCGCTGGTTGTAGTCGTAGTGCAGGTCGGATTTATACAGCTCGTCGGTCAGTGCGAGCTTCGAGCCGGCGGTCGGTACGTTGCTCAGCGGCCCGCAACGCGGCGGCTGGCCGGCGCATCCGGCCTCGAATCCGAAGACCTGCAGGTTCTGCGCGTAATCGCGCTTGCTGTCGGTGTAATAGATTCCGGTCACCCACTGCACCGGTCCGCGATCGCCGGAGAGACGCAGTTCCTGCGTGAACGCTTTGGCCTGCGTCGCGTCGTAGAGCGGCGCGTCGAGCGTGTAGACGCTTTCCGGAGCGCCGAACGAGCCGCCGGTGATGCTGCCGGTCAGCGCCGTGGCGTCGCGGACGACCAGCACGTCGCGATCGGTGTACGAGGTGATCGACGTCAGCGTCAGTGCGTCGCTGAAGTCGTAGGAGAGATTGAGGTCGCCGAGGAGGAACTCATCGGTGAAAGGCTCTTCGATCTGCGTGAACTGACGGCGGTCGCCGAGCGTCACCTGCGGGCGCGACGTGGTGAACGGATTCGCCAGGATGTTGAACGCATCGATGCGATTCCATCCATCCATGTCGATCTTCTGGAAGAGTAGTCGCGGTGTGACGGAGAGCCTGTCGTTCGGCTGGAAGAGAAACGACACACGCGCGCCGGCGCGGTCGCCGGAGTTCACGTCTTCGTTCACGGAGAGGTCGGGCTGCACGGCGTCCATGAAGCCGCCGTAGCGCGTGAAGTATCCGGCCACGCGCATCGCCGCGGTCTCGCCGATCGGCACGTTCACGGCCGCCTTCGCGCTCGCGCCGATGCCGCCTTCGCTGATCGAGCTGAACGTCAGCTCGCCGACCGTTTCCGAGATGCCGAGCTTCGGCTGGTTGGTGATGTAGCGGACGGTGCCCGACAGCGAGCCGGAACCGAACAGCGTTCCCTGCGGGCCGCGCAGGATCTCGACGCGGTTCAGGTCGAAGAGATCGACGTCCGGCGTGAAGAGCGAGAGCGAGATCGCCGATTCGTCGAGATAGACGCCGACCTGTTCCTTCACGCCCGGCTGATCGCGCACGATCTGTCCGGCCGAGACGCCGCGCATGGCCACCTGGCTC
This sequence comes from uncultured Acidobacteriota bacterium, assembly GCA_946887105.1. The sequence continues at coordinate 42,960 of CAMPKJ010000010.1, forward strand.
TGTCCGGGGCCGAGGTTCTGCACGGTGAAGCCGGCCACGTTCGCGGCCACGTCTTCGATGGTTTCCGCGCCGACGTCGCGCAGATCCGATTCCGTCGGCGCCGCGATCGAGATCGGCGCCTCCTGCACCGTCTCCTCGCGCTTACGCGCGGTGACGACGATTTCCTCTTCGTGTTTGGGAGCGGCTTGCGGGTCTTCCGCGGGGGGCGGGGTCGGTTGCGTTTCCTGGGGCAGGGCAGGAAGGGTGACGGCAAGAAGGAGAATGCACAGCACGGTTCTCGTCACGGGGCTTTTCATGACACACCTCCGGTTCGATGGATCCGCCTACAAATTTAAAGGTGCGGCGATTCTGCACCGTCGCCGCGTACCGGTCAAGCTCGCTTGAGCCGGCCCGGCAGCCAGAGCGCGGCAACCGCGGAGGCGAGCAACACCGACGGGAAGACGATCAGCCGCGCGTCGTGCGCGAGTCCGCCGCCGGCCAGCAGCGCCACCAGACCGCTGCCGATCACGCCGCCGATGTAACGCAGCGTCGACAGCGCGCCCGAGGCCACGCCGGCGTGCGCAGCCGGAATCGCGCTGAGCGCGGCCGCTTGCGACGGACTGCCGGAGATGCCGATGCCGGCGCCCATCACGATCAGCGTCGGGATCAGCGACGCTTCGCCGGCGATGACGAACAGCGCCGCACCGCTCGTGGCGATGATCGCGCCGGAAAACGCTACGATGCGCGCGCCGATCGCGTCCGACAGACGTCCGCCGATGGGCGAGGCGAGCACCATCGCGGCGGTGAAGAACAGCAGCATCCCGCCCGTGCGCGACGGTGCGCCGCCGCCTTGCGCGAGAAAGAAGGGCAAGAGGAAGAGCATCGAGTACATGGCCAGGTTCTGCAGCGCGACCATCGCGCCGCCGGCCGCGAACGGCACATGGCGGAACAGGCGCACGTCGAGCACGGGATCGGCCGCGCGCAGCTCGCGCACGACGAACACGATCAGCGCGCCGATCGCGGCCGCGGACAAGATCAGGCTGGCGCGATCGACGGCCGCGACGAGGAACAGCACCGCGATGCCGAGCAGCGCGCTGCCATAAAAATCGAAAACCGATTTGCGCGGCGCCGGCGCGTCCTCGCGACGTTTGGGCGGCTCGAGCAGAAACGAGAGCAGCACGACCGGCACATTCACGAGAAAGACGGAGTGCCAGCCGAAGCGCATCGTGAGAAATCCGCCCACGACCGGGCCGGCAGCCGCGGCGGCGCCCATCACCGCTCCGAAGATGCCGAAGATCCGGCCGCGCCGCGCCGGCGGAACGCTGCGGCGCAATTGCGCGAAGACGGTCGGGATCGAGAACGCGCCGCCGAGCGCCATCAGCACGCGGCCGGCGCCGAGGACGGTGAGCGCCGGCGAGAGCGCGGCGAGGAGTGCGCCGAGGCCGAAGAGCGCGCGCCCGAGGGTCAGCACGCGCGAGAATCCCCAGAGGTCCGCGATCTTGCCGGCCGGGCTCTGCGCGACGATGCTCACCACCAGATACCCGGTCACGAGCCAGCGCGTGACCACCGCCGGACTGCTGTCGAACGTGCCCGCGATCGACGGCAGCGCGACCGCGATGATGGTGGAGTTCAACGGTGCGAGCAGTGCGGCCAGCGCCAGTCCGGTGAACCGCCGCGCCGTGAGCGGCTGCTCCGCCCCTCGGAGTTCCTCGGAGTCC